>JABUTP010000014.1:0-3474 GCA_021443625.1 Bacteroidales bacterium
GACTCGATGTTGTCGGTGGACAACTGACGGGCATCCACTCCACCGCCGGCTGTGGAAGTGACGTTTGCGGTGCCCGAATTGATGGCGGTGCCGCTCGAGAGCATCTGCATGTTGGCGTCGTTGCTCAGGGTGGCGCCATCCACTATCAGCGCAGTACCCAGAGCGTTGGCCGCATTCGAGCCTATGTCCCTTATGGAGAGGGGGGCGGATGTGGTCATATTGGGGTTCTGGGTAATTCCTCCGGGCAGGAGCTGCATCACATCTTTGAGACTCGAGGGCTGGACGTGTTCGAGGGTCTGTCTCGAGATGCGGGAGGCCGAAGTCAGTTCGCCCCCCTCCTTTGCGGTAACCACCACCTCGTTGAGCGAAAGACTGGTGATGTCGAGCATTATCTGAATGCCCTCAACATTGTCTTTGACATCCACCTTGAGCGAAAAGGGAGTATAGCCGAGTTCCGAAACCTCAATCGTGTAAGTTCCGGGGGCTACTCCGGCAATCTCGAATTTTCCGTCATCGGACGTGGTGGTCCACAAGCCGTTTTCGCGCAGCAACACCGTTGACATCCCTATGGGAGTGCGGGAGACCTTCTCCAGCACGCTTCCCTTTATGGTAAAACCGTCCCTGCCGTAAGCCACGGCAGGGCTTGCGGCAAGGACGGCCAGAAGACTCAGGATGGACAGCAGCCTGCGCATACTATTGCTTTAATCCCTTACGCAACGTACCTGACCGCCATTTTCAACGTGCTGGTATGCCACTGAAAGTTTCCCCTTGAGGGTTGCGGTAAAGGTTGACATCAAGGCGAAGAACTGGCAGTTGCTGGATGCGCTGTTGTAGTATGTGGAAGAAATAACGTATGTAACAGCGGGCTTGCCCACAAAATCGGGATTGTCGGTCTTGTCGGATGTTACGGCAAGTTTGGCATACATTCCGGATGCAGAGAAAGTCGCCTTCTGGCGGTTGCCGACGGGCTGGAAGTTCCAGCCGCCCTCGTTGAACTTGGCTATGGAACCGCCGTTCATTGCCTTGTCATAGAAGCAGGCATCTTCCTTGACGAGAGCCGCGCTTTCGCCGACAGCCTTGTTGGAATATCCGCAAAGGTTCACCAAGTCCTGACGGGTGGGGATATGCCAGCCTTTGGGGCAGATACCCTGGCATTTCTCGAACGATGCGCCGTTGGAAGATGTGATGTCATTGCTGCCGAGAGCAGTGTAAATATCGTAGATGTAGCCGTTCTTGGTGATGGTTTCACTATCCTTGCAGGCGGTGGTGTTGGTTCCGTCGGTCGTGTAGGGATACCAGATGTGGGCGGTGTTGTCGGCCGCGTTGTCCGAAACGCTCATCCCTTCGGGGATATAGCGGAGGGGTTCTGCGAACCACCACGCTCCGTCGGGAGTGCGGACCACCTTGTATTCGTCGTTGCCGTATTTCTCTATCGCTGCGGGCACGGTCACGGTGACCTTCTCCTCACCCGAACCTGCCTTGAACAGGAGTTCGTAACTTACGGGTTCTGAAGTTGCGTTGTAGGTCGTGGTGTATTTAACGGCGCCTTCGCCGGCATTTCCGCTTGCCACATCCACGGTCACGCCCTCGGGGGCGGTCACGCTCCATTTGGTTTCGGTCTCGAACGTAACGGTGCCTTCACATCCGGTGTAGTGGGAAACCGCCTCGTTGACAGCCATCTTGTCGAAGCCCGGCTCAACGCCCGACTGGAAGATGAATTCGCTGTACGACATATCTCCGGCAGTGAAGATAATCTCGTATGTTTTCTCCTCTTCGGACTCGTTGGGCACGGTGGTAAGGTTCACGGTGTGGGTACCGGGGCCGCCCGATGTCTTGTCAAAAGTCACTCCCTCGGGAGCGGAGATGCTCCAGTCGTGCTTGGTGGTGAAGGTCGCCCCGCCTACGGAACCGGTGCAGTCGGTGCTGGCGTGGAAAGAGAGGGAGATGAATCCGGGACTTGCACACTGCTGTATGACGTTCACCGAATTGACGGCCTTTCCGGCGGTCACGGTAATCGTGGCATAGCGGGGGTCACCATAATTGTCGGTTATGGAAACGCTTACCGTCATGCTTCCCTGTCCCGAAGAGGGGGAGATGGTAACGAAGGGTTGGTCTGCCCTTGCCACCCAGTCGGTATTGGTTTCAATCTGAAGCTGCAGTGTCGCTGCATCTTCTCCGAAGAGAAGTTCGTTGGGATTTACCGACACCTCATCTTTGGTGCAGGCTGCCAGAGCCACGAGAGCCGCTACTAACAAAATCGCTTTTTTCATAATATTGTGTTTTTACTGTTTGTATTATCAGAACAATCTTCTGTCAAGGGTTGAGTCAAGGTTGCCCAGCATATCTGAAACCCGGGTTTCCTTTGAAGATGCCTTCCTGAAGGATTCCCTCCACGAGCCGTCCCCGTCCATTATTCTTCCGAGATACTCTTCCGCCTTGTCTGTCCTGCCCATTCTTGAATAGGCGACTGCCGTCATCCAGTCTTCAAGAGTGGAGTCAATCATATAGTCATACGGTTTGCCCACTCCGAGGTTGTGGGGCCAAAGCCGTGCCTCATCGATTTTTTTAAGGGCCGCGGAGACCTTCCCGGAGTCAATTGAGGATGCGGCCAGATGAAGTTTCACGTCACGGTACATCACGTGGCTGCCGGACTGCCCTTCAAATGGAAGGATGGTGATTCTTTCGAGAATCCTTTCCGCCTCGACATATTTTCCGGACTTTACAAGAGCCTGCAGATATGTGTCGTGGATACGGAAGTTCTCCCTATGCTTCCTGCAGTAGGGTTCGAGACAAGCAACCGCAGCAGCGATATCCCCTTCATTCATATAATGCTTTGCAAGACGGTCCAGATATCTCCACTGCCCCGGGTCGAGGCTCACTGCCTTTTCAATGTCGTTCTTCGAGCCGGTCAGGTCATACCTCATCGCATAGAAAGGAGCATAGTCGCATTCCGTGCCGGCCATAATCGCAACGGCCTTCTCGCCAAGTCCCAGATGAGAATAAAGTCTTGCCAGAAGATATGCACTCTTCCACCCGCCGCCATTTTCCACGGCCCACTGCAACATTGCGACGCTTTCCTCTCTGAAGGGACAGACAAAATCCACAGACTTTTCTTCAGCCTTGCCAATCAAAGAGGCATCGCCCTTGAAATACGCGCCCCAGAGCGCAGTGAGAACATTCTGCTCAGCAGCATCTGCCAGTCGTGCCGCATCCTCCTTCAGTCCCAGCGAGGCGTACAGAAGGGCGGCTTCAAGATATTCCTGCCAGGCATATTCCTCTCGTATTGAAGAGGTGAGCATTTCCTTGGAAACCTTCCCTTCCACAAATCCGATGAAAGAAGGCAGATGCGTCAGCGGGTCCAGAGAGTCAACCGCATCGAGCCATTCGTCGGCATCAAGAGAGCCAGAGAAACTCGCCGCGATGTGTCCCAAGGCCATGGCAGTGACATTGGCGCCATTTGCGCGCAGTGCCTTT
>JABUTP010000014.1:3484-15828 GCA_021443625.1 Bacteroidales bacterium
TCCAGAGCAAGAGTGGCATCCCCAAG
Source organism: Bacteroidales bacterium (assembly GCA_021443625.1). Lineage (GTDB taxonomy): Bacteria > Bacteroidota > Bacteroidia > Bacteroidales > UBA932 > Equibacterium. The sequence goes on from JABUTP010000014.1 coordinate 3,511, forward strand.
CACGATATGCAGACGGCACAGTTCCGTACAGGCCGCGCTGCGCAGTTCTGCCGATAGCGCAGCAATCTCAAACCTGTCGAGAGCATCGTACGTCTTTCCCATCTGCCATGCGGCAAGACCGGATATATAGTTGGCCTTTGCGTGGTATTCGTTTACGGAAAGGGCGCGGTTGCAGCATTCGTATGCACCTGCCCAGTCGCATTTCCTGTAGAGGAATTCCGCCTTGAGGGCAAGGGCATCGGCATAATAACCGTCCGCCTCAAGGGCCTTGTCAACACATCCTTCGGCAAGATTGTAGCGACGCATCCCCGCATAGTAGAGAGCGCACTCCATCTCGGAGGAGGCGGCATCCTTTCTGTAATCTTCGGGAATAGTGTTGGGCCGGTCGATTTTCTTGTCAGAAGCGTTCCAGATCTCTCGTCCGCACAAGGTGATGCGGGCCACCTTTCTCCCGTTCTCAAGTTGGAAGATGTCCTCATAAATCTCGGCAGCCCTGATACTGACGGCTTTGGAGCAAAGCACCTCCCCGTCCCCATCGAGGATGGCAAGTGTTCCGGACTCCACGTTTGTCACGGGATAGAAAACCAGTTTCGCTTCACTGCCGGAAAGTTCCACCCGGACGGCACCCATAACGCTGAAATCATCGGCCTTGCCTATGCCGGAAAACGGATACCAGTACTCGGTAAAGATATCGGTGCCGTAAGGGGTGAAAAGAATTTCCTTGTATGGTGTCCCGACGCTCTCCAGCTGGTTCTGATTGAAGAGCCTTCCGCTCTGCAGTTCGACATATTGGGATTGACTGTCGGACAGCAGTCCGCGCCAGATGTCCCCCTGTTCCGACTTTGCCCAGGAGAAGAACTTCCTGCCGAGTTTTTCGTCACGACTTGCGCAATGCATTATGCCGAAGTCGCTGTCGTTCCAATAGGCACCGAAATAACCCCTCTGCGAACCGGACGGATGGAAACTCTTGTCCGCTCCGAAGTCAAGTTGGCTGTATCTGGAAATATCCCTCTTCTCCTCACCGTCATAGGGAAAACCGGAAATCTGTCCTTCGTGGCCTATGGTGTATGTCGCAGGGTATATTATCTCAAGGTCTTCGGTCGCAGTCTCGGCCGTGTTCATCCAGGTATAATATGGCTGGAAAAGAACCGAGGTGTTGCTCCAGGTGGTTGTCGTGCGGAAGAATCCCGCGTCCTTGGGTAGGAATATCTCTATGGTCCAATGGGTACGAGTCAGAAGTTCGAAGGAACTGATGTAGCAGCTCACTCCATCCGCTTTCCGGACGGTCTTGTAATCGACTGCAGAGGCGCAGGTCGGCGCGTGGCCTATGATTCCGAAGTTGAATTCAATGCCGCCGCTTGTCCAGGGGCCGCGCAGCGAAATGTCGCGAAACTTGATGACCTTGTTGTCGTAAAACATCTCCCGGCCCGATTTCTTGTCAACCACCGACCATACCTTACCCCCGATTTCGGGAAGAATGCGGATTCTGAGGAGGTCATTTTCAAGGACGACCATCTTCCACTCTTTCGGGACCGATGTCTGCGAATAGCCGTCATACCTGAAGTACGGGTACAGTCTGGCATCTGCGACCACGGGGTCGGGATCGTCAAAGGGGTAGGTGACATAGGTCGTATCCTTCTCTGTGATTTGCTGGGCCGAGGCCTTGGTGGAGCCTGCAACCAGCGCGGCAGCGCAGATGGAGAGTATGATGATTCGCTTCATATAAAAAAATGTAACGCTATTTAAGTTTGCCCTCGAGCGAATCGAGAAGCCTTCCGCACATCGTAATGGTACCCGGCCTCATTGAGGGCAGGTTCTCGCGTATAAAATCAACCTGCCTCCGGATCAGTTCCTCATCATCTGTTTCAATCAGCCTGGAAAGGTTCATAACCAGAAGGTCGGCATATCGGGCATCCAGTTGGCAGTAAATTTCCGTGACATCGTCGAAAAATGCGCTGTCATCTTTGGTATGCCGGCTCTCTATAAGTTTGAAGACTGGTGTGTATTTTACTCTATCATTTTCGGGAAGCAGAGCCACCTGTTGCTTCAAAGCAAGATATTCGGCCTCTTCATATTGACCGGCCTTGCGCAGATATCCAGAAAAATATCTGGTTACTGCCATATGGTATAGATTGTCTGTGCGGCGGGAAATTTCTTCCGCAATCTCTGGTGCGAACTCATCCCTATGGGCAACCATCCACCTGCAGCGCTCATCATACCAGTCTTGAGTAAAACGGGTATAGATAAAAACGTTTTCTGCCGAGAGACGCTGCTGGTCGGAGAGCCCTTCAAAATATTTTGAAATCTCCTCATATCCCTCTTTTTCCCTGCCATCGCGCATCAGTATCATAACATAACGGTTGACAAGTCGGGGCGTTCTCTCGCCAGCCTCATAGCGGGCTTTGATGCGATCGGGATGCTCTTCGGGATTGGCATTCTCCTCAATTTTTCCGATAAAGTCGTTTGCTGGCATAAACCCCACTATATCGTAAAGTTTCTTTCCGAAAGCGTCCGCCACAATAAATGTCGGGAAAGCCGCAACACCAAAAGTAGAGGCCAAATCCTTACCCTCTTTTTCCGCATTGTATTTCACGCACACAAAACGGGCATTGAGGTAATCCCCAAGCGGTTTCTGGGGAAACACCTCGGTTGCCATCTTCTTGCACGGACCGCACCAGTCTGTAAAGAAATCAATCAGGATCTGCTTGTTCTCGCTCTGCGCTGCCTTCCGGGCATCTTCAAAAGCGATGTCGCGGAAATTCGTCTGAGCCATCAGCCCTGATGCGAAAAAAGACATAAGGAGCAGTGTCGCTAACTTTTTCATAAAGTCGGGTATTAGTTTGTGCAATATCTCCAGAAAACCTTCTCTATGCGAAGGTCGGTATGCCAAACATCGTCCACACGCGCCTCAACATTGATGTTGTTGATATCGTCCGTGACAGTGTATTTGCATAACGTTCCCTTTTGGGCCGGACTGTAGGTGGCAACTAAAAGGTCAGTCGGCCTCGATGCCGAATGGAAATCAAAGGCGAGATAGGTGATTTCTTCGCCGAAATCATTTATCATTTTGCAATCTTTGCGGGCGTAGTCATAGGCATATAGCTTGCTGCCGACGCTGTAGAGTATTATCTGCTGCATAGAGAAGAATGCATAATGGGAGGCCTTTGCGATATCGATGGCGTCATTGGGATCAATGGTGCTTGCTGTGGCCTTGGTGGGCATACCGGTTGCCGATGTCTGGGCTTTGAATCCATACACATAGTAATTCTGCCCATCGGTCATCAGGGCATAGGAACGTCCGGCATTGCCATAACCATTTTCGCCATACACAATAGTCCTGACAGGGGTGTAGTTAGTCTGGTCCCAATAGAATGGTGTTGCCGAATCCGTAGGTTTTTTGCAGAATGTGCAGGCATACGAGGAGTATCCTCCCGTAGGCACCTTAAAACAGTTATTGGTGGTATCGTAGAAGAAGAATGTACTTACATAGGTTGAATTGCCGGCATAGAACGCAACCTTGTAGGGTGTGAAGATATTGGCTGTCACAGTGGAGGCATCGCGGGTTACGGGCTGGCCGTATGCCTCTCCGGAAATGATGGAAGCACAATATGCCTCACCGTCGGTCAGCAATATACGATTGGAGCCGCAGAGAGCGGTACAGTTGGGTCCGTAAGGCGCGGGAAGAACATTGGCCAGGTGGAATGGTTTCTGCACCCCTTCCATAGTGGGGAAAAGGATATTGTCCAGATTTTTTGGCAGAACGTCAACCTCAGTCTTGGTTGAGGAGAAATCCAAAGTATATTGGTTGTCTTCGGTAATGAGCCACAAGGCAGTGTTGTTGCCCACGGCATAATAACCGGTAAATACGAGATTCTTCGCTCCCTTGATGCCGTTTTTGTTGACGAACAGATTTGGAATCAGGGAGGTGTCTCTACCGGTGGGCATGCTGAGAAAATCGAGTCCGGCAATGCCGTCCTCCTTATTGCCAAGGATGTAGAACCCGCGGACAAGGGGACTCATAGCTGTAAGAGTCAGACTCTTCTCAAATTTAACACCGGTATTCTTGTCGGTAACCTGAAAGTAAATGGAGTAGTTGCCGGGGTTGAGATTTACCGGATAGTGAAGATTGCGCTCTGTGGAAATGGTGGTATGCTTGTGGCCGTCTGTGGTAAGGGCCCCTTCGCAAACAAACCAGTTGAATTCATAGTTGTCTTCACTGTATCCCTTTACTGAAGGCTGAAGGTCTGGAGTGACATCGAGCGTTTCGGTAAGGGAGAAGAGGCTGTAACTATCCTCAATTCCCTCTATGGTGAGTTCGTTAATCTCCTCAAGATCGTAATTTCCCTTGTCTTCCACACAAGATGATATGGCGCCAATTATCGCAGAAGCCGCCAAAATGGTATGTAAATATCTGTATTTCATCGTATCCAATGCGTTATATTATTTGTTGTAGTAGCCATAAGGGGTGGTTGTCTGGGACCACTTCCTTGTACCTCCGTTGGTATCAATATAGTTGACCCACATCATCGTACCATCCTCATCAACAATGCAGGTTTCCTCACTTGCCGCCATATCCAAAAGGTACTTTCCGAAAGTTTCTCCAAGGGCTTGGGCGCGTGCCGAAGGCATTGTTGTCTGGGAAGCGAAGTCTGCGATGCTCGTTCCCGTGATTTCCATCAGAAGACGCCATTTCTTGGCGGTGAACTTGCCGAAAATACCGCCTATTTCGGTGCCATACCACCCCGCAGGCTTGATGGGGACATCGTAGAGCCACAGACTGTGGAAAGCTGCGTTATGGTTTACCGATTTGACGTCGGTACCAGGGAAATAGAACGGATTATCGTTGTATGTGGAGTAACCCGACGGTATTACGGGAGCATCCTTGAAGTCAGTGAACATCAATGTCAGTTCGTCAGAAGGAACTATCTTGAGCTGAAGCAGCAGGGTGTCGTTGAGCATCTGCTCTGAACGGTGGGCTGTCACTTTGAGATAAGTATAGGATTCACCCGCCTTTATCACGCATTTGGTGTTCTCAATGGTAAAGTCGCGACCTTCCACTGCATTTGTAGTGTCAGTGGCAACGACTGTAAACTCCCTATCGTGGTCTGCAGGATAACCAGTAACCGCAATCTTGAAGTTGTAGGTAGTGTCATTCTGTTCCATATTACCGAAGGTGGCCTCCGACCAGTCGCGATGTGGCCAATACTTCTGATTGATATGCGAAACGTACCAGCGCACGTCAAAGTAGAGGCTCGCCTCTCCTTCGTAGTCCATCATCTCTTTCTCACAACTGACGAGCCCGCACATAGCCATGGCAGAGAATGCTAATATCAAAAATATCCTTTTCATTGTAAATCGTTATTTGGGCAATTCTTGCAAAATATTGCGAAAATTGATAATTTTCTGTTTAATTACTCGCCGCTGCTTACACGCAGGTTGGTTTCAGACTGAGGAAGAGGCCATACATAGTTGCCGAGGGAAATAGTCTGCCACGGGTCGTAGGTATAGACATAATCGTAAATCGAATAGTCATACTTCTTGTTTTCCGTGACTGTGCCGCCAAGAATCTTTACTGCTCCGATGCGCTTGTAGTAGAAGAATAGCTGTCCTTCACCTATTACCTCGCGAGCGAATTCTGCGGTAATTTTCTCCTGAAGCCACGTTCCGTTGACATCCTCGTCGGGGTTGTATGCCAAGTCAATGCAACTACGGTTGTTACGAAGTTCGTTAAGGTATAGAAGAGCCTCGTCAACCGACTCGGCACACTCAGCCGCAATAAGATAAACCTCACTTATACGGATAAGGGGAATCATATAGCGGGAAGGTTTGGCATTTGCCTCAAAATCAAGATATTTGTTGAAGCAGATGACTTCCTTGGCATCCTGCGCGGTAGTTCCGGAAGTTTCATCGGGAACCTCTATGGACCACATGGATGACACTTTGCGGATATCATTGTCATCGGTGTAGAAGTAGGGCATCTTGCCGGTAGGATCGGTAAAGTTCTCCCCTTTGAAGCGGAGGGCATTATTAAGACTCGCAGTCTTGCGGAAGAATGTCCTATAACTGTTGATGCGCTGCTGGTTGTAGATACCAAAGATGACCTCGGACGAAAAAATCAGGTCGGGATTTTCGGTATTCTGTATATCAGCCTTTGCTGTCCAGGGAAATATCTGTTTCTCCCTATTCTCCTCTATGAGCTTGCGGGCAATCTGACCTGCTGTGGTCTTGTCGCCTTTCCACAGATATGCGCGAGCCAGGAGGGTTTGAACGGCATAGTAGTTCATCCTGTACTGGCGGTAGCGAAAATCATTGTTTTCGTTGGGATTATCGGTATCACTGTCAAGCACACCTTCGGTGGTGATGGGATCATCCTTGAGAAGATTGGCGGCTGCATTAAGATCCGCAATGACCTTGTCGAGAATCTGGCCGGCTGGAAGGAGCGGCTGAATCTCTTTGGAATCTGTATCCTGATAAGGGATTGTGATGATGTCCGTCGCGCCTTCTTCACTCATAATAGGGCCATATAGGCGAAGGAGGTCAAAATGGAGAAACGCACGCAGTGCCAGCGCCTCGCCCTTTATGGTGTTGTAGTATCGGGGGCTGATGGCGGAATTTTCTGAATCTATCTCAAACAGCATTGCATTGATATTCGCAATCATACTGTACTGACGGGTCCAGAGGGCGGAATTCACACTCTCGAAATTTGCATCATTGTAGTTGTATTCCGCGATGGTTTTATAGGCGTGGTCCTTATTCGACTTAACATCGTAGTATTGGGCGAGGATGTCGAGGTGAACCATTGTCTGGGACTGACCGTAACCTTCGTTCATAGTGGTGTAGATGCCATTCAGAGCAATCTTGTAGCCTTCATTGTCGGCAAAGAGGACATTTGACAATATACCGTCTTCCATCTTAACCTCAAGCCACTTGCTGCAAGACATTGTGGAGATTGCCACCAAGCAGCCTACAGCCAGAGTCTTTATTGTCGTATATAGTTTCATGATAATGTTCAGGTATTATGATTTCATACAATGTTCAATGATATTCTTCTTAGAAGCGAAGGCTGAGTGAAGCTGAGACCGAACGCTGGAAAGGATAGTCAAGACCCCGCTCCTCCTTGATTGTGGAAAGATAGAATATGTCGTTCATATACATACGGACGGTCAGGGAAGAAAGACCGAGTAAACTGAGCCATCGCGCTTCAGTGTTTTCGTAACCGACGGATATGGTGGAACACTTGAGAGTGTTCTCATCGTCAATGAATCGGCTGGACATATTGGTCTTGGATGTGTCATCTATCCGTTTGAACTTGGCCACATCGCCGGGCTGCTGCCATCTGTCGTAGAGGGCGCGGCGGTCCTGATTGTATTGAATGTCGGCTTCGCCGAGACTCTCAACCTTGGTGAATAGTGTCTGACGGAATGCCTGCCCGCCTACCCTGTACTGGAAGTTGACATTGCAGGACCACCCTTTGTAACGGAGGGATGTGCCTATGTTGCCCAATGCAATTGGATTGGAATCACCGCATTCCACCTCCTCGTTGGCGTCCCATTTGAATGTGTATGTCCCATCCTTTTTGATGAAGACCTCGTTACCTGTCATAGGGTCGATACCGGCCGATTTCATTGCCCAAAGACTTGTGAAGCTTGCGCCGTCATAGTATCGGCGGAGAGTCTGGTTGCCGCGCCCTTCCTCGTTGTATTTTTCGAGAAGGTCACCTATCTTGAAATAGGTCGATTTGGTATGGGCAACATTACCACTCAACTGCCACCTGAAATTTTTGGTGCGGATAACCTGATAAATTATGTTGGAAGATATAGAGTAGTTCTTGGTTGCACCGATGTTCATAGGAGTTGAAGAAGAACCTGTTGAAGGAGGATAGCTTACACTGAGAAGCATAGGGTCAGTAACCCTGTTCTGGTAATCAATGGTCAATCTCAGTCGGGACTTGAACATTTCCAAATCCATACCCACATTGTGCATCGATGTCCTCTCCCATTTCAGGTCGTTGTTGCCCCAGCGGTTAACGGTTGCCGCAAGGCCGAACATATTGGGATATGCCGTGTAAAGCAAATAGATGTTGTTCGCAATCTTGGCCTGGATGTTCTGGTTACCGGGATTACCATAAGAGTAACGCACTTTAAGATAGTTGAGAGTTTCGGTCTTCTCAAACCACTTTTCGTTGTGGATATTCCATCCGAAACCTGCCGACCAGGTGGTATTAAACGGATTGTTCACGCCGAATACCGATGCGCCGTCATTTCGGACATTAATGTCGAAGAGGTAGCGCATGTCATAAGCGTAGTTTGCGTTGAGATAGTAGCTGGCAGAACGCTGGCGGTCAATTGTGGAACTGGGGCGGGACCCTTCGGGATATCCATTTGAGAAATTGGGATTGGAGAACATATCGCTGATATATCCTATAGCATTGTAAGCATCGGATACACTATCGCTCTGACGGAGCTGAATACCGGCCACCGCGTTGATGGTATGGACACCGATAACCTTTCCGTAACTTGCCAGAAGGGAGCCGTCAAGCGAAGATGCCGTTCCACTGGTGCGGTTGAACGAGCCTCGCTTCATAGACTCGGTGTTGATGAACTGGGTGGCAAAAGGAGAAACAAATGCCTCCACTTCACTCTTGTCGATGGTAAGTCCCAGACGGGCCTGCAAGCGCAGTTCGTCAATGGGGCGCACCTCAAGCATCAGATTGTTTCTCAACATAAGGTTATTGGATGTGTTGAAACTCTTCTGATTGAAATCCCAGAGGGGATTATAAACATACTGCTGGGCCCATGCTGATGAGTCGTAATACTCCGATATCACTTTGTTGATTTCGCCGTATTCATCGTATTTGGGCATATAGGGATTCATCCGGGAGAACTTGCTGAATGCAACTTTTTCGCGGTCTGCCTGAGTATAGCTCACATTGGTCTGGTTACTGAGGTTGAACCGGGCCACACGATACGAAAGGTTGATAGTTCCGTCGATGTTTTCCCTGTCGGAATCCTTCATCACACCCTGCTGGTTCTTGTAGCGGAATGTCATCCCATAACGGAATGCCGAGTCGCCGCCCTCGCCGTTCAGAGAGTGTTCGTTGATGAAGGCAGTGCGTAGGGGCTCGCTCATCCAGTAAGAATTGAGACCTGCCACCACCCTTTTGTAGCGGGAGTAGTAGAGAGACCGCTGGGAGTCACCCAGAATTTCTCCGTTGGCGTCAAGTTCTCCATAGTGACCGGAGAGCTTCTCAAACTGCAGTTTTTCGGAAGCATTCATCAGATTGTAGTCCGAAAGGTCTGCCCATGCAACTCCGTAGTTGCCCTGATAACTGAAACGGAGTTTGCCCGGCTGGGGTTTGCGGGTTTCCACGACAACTACTCCGTTGGCGGCCTTAGCTCCATAAATAGCGGTGGAGGCAGCATCCTTCAGGATGGTGATGCTTTCGATGCGGTCCATACTCATATCGCTTATCACTGCAAGGGTTGTTTCAAATCCATCGAGGATAAACAAAGGCTGGTTTGCAGTGGATGAGTAAGCATCATTAAGCAGATTGATAGTTGTCTTTCCGTTAATGTTGATATCCATAATCTGGTTAGGGTCGGAACCCATAAGATTATTGTCCGTAACAATGAACGATGCATCCAATGCACTTAACTGGGCAAGAATGTTCATCGGACCCAGTTCCTTCAACTGTTCGGCGGTATAGGTGGCAGCCGAACCGGTAAAACTCTCCTTGTCGCGGCGGGAAATACCATTCACCACAGCGGCCTCAAGATTACTGTTATCCTCTTTCATTCTGACTGTCATCTTCTTATCGGCCAATCCCACCAATTCCTGCGTTTCCATTCCGACATAGGTAAAAACGAGAGTGTTGTTTCGCCCGTCTGCAGGGAGATTGAATTCTCCTTTTGCATCAGTTGCTGTCGCATTCTTCGTCCCCTTGACAATGACATACACACCAATCAGGGGCTCATCGTTATCGTCGATGACAACACCTCGATAAACGATTTTGTCCGGGGACGCCTTCTGTTGCTGCGCCGACTGGGCCGACATACCCAAAGGGGATGTTGCCAGCACTGAGGCCAGGGCGATTCCCATCAGTAATCTTAATCTAATCATTGAAGTAATTGTTATTAGGTCTTATTGGTTTATGATTTTCATTTCGCTGAGCAGATGGTCGGCTTTCAGATACTTTTCGAGTATCCACAGGACATAGCGGATATCCACGCTGACGGTCTTGCAGTAGTCGGGATGGAAGTAAGCATCGCTGCAGAGCGACTCCTTGTTGCCGTCGAATGCAAGTCCCACCAGCCTCCCTTTGGCGTCCATCACCGGTGAGCCGGAGTTCCCTCCCGTGATGTCGTTGTCCGACAAAAAGTTCACATACATCTTCCCGTCTTTTCGGTCGCCCCATCGGCCCCAGTCGCCTTCTTTGAGAAGGGCAAGGAAATCATCGTTCACATTGAACTCATAGTCGGTGGGATCATATTTCTCAAGAATCCCCTTTGAAGTGCTCTTCTCCGCCACGAATCTCGCGTCCGAAGGGTGCAGCGGGCATACGTGGCCAAAGGTCAGACGGAGGGTGGAGTTTGCATCGGGATACTGCGGGATGCCCTTGTCCAGTCCCATCTCGTAAAGGGCGTGGGTGTATTCGGCATCGTAGTGCGACAACTTGCCGTATTTTTCCTCAATATCGGTGACACTGCGGTTGAAGTCGGCAATGCTGACCGATTTAAGCAGTGCCATTGCGGGGTCAGAATGGTATGCGCTCAAAGGGTGTTCGGTGGAGGTGAAGCCGATGAAGGCCTCCGGGCTGGAGAAGAACGAATGGTCCCACGCCCACCGGGCCATGGCCTCCACATCGCCACCAAAGCGATCCGCCATCTCATTGAATGCTGCCCCCAACTCTGCCCGGCCTATTTCCGAATCCATCCTCACTATGCTATGGACAAACCGCTCCTTCTCAAGGGCGAGATCCATATCGGGGTAGAGTTTGTGCGCCTCCTCTGCAGTCAGGGGGGCAACCAACGCCTCAGGGTCGGTATTACCCTTGCCCACCGCCGTGCGGATGTGACTGTCGAGTTTGGTCGCAATGGTCATGCTCTCGCAGCCGCGGATGGCATATTCGCGGAATCTCAACACCTGCAGTTTGGCATCGTGAACCTTCCGGTATGCAGCATCCATATCCGGCAGGAGGCTTCCCCACCGGCTCTTGCGTTCGGGCGCGGCATCAATCCAGGCCTGCAGTTCCCTTTCGCGAAGGCGGCATATTTCCGGAACACCATAACGGCGCAGGGCTTTCATCTCCCCTTCCCGCAACTCCTGCACATTGCTTATTGAAAAATAACTGTCGGCATATTTCAGGCGGGTTTCGGGCTTGCGCTCCATGTGGGAGTTCATTATTTCCATTATCTCCCCCTGCGCCTTGACTGTGATGGGATTGGCCGAAAGGGCGGCATATTCCACCGCATACGACGAGTTGTAGCGGTTGGTCCTGCCGGGGAACCCCATAACCATAGTATAATCGCCGCCGCGGAGGCCACCAGCGTTGATGGTCAGATATTTTTCGGGGCAAAGCGGAACGTTGTCGGGGCTGTACTCGGCCGGAGTGCCGTCGGGGGCCGTATAGACGCGGTAGATGGCAAAGTCCCCCTTGTGCTGCGGCCACTCCCAGTTATCGACATTACCGCCGAACGCACCTATGCATGCCGGAGGGGCGGCAACCAGACGGAGGTCATTGTAAACCGCATAAACCATAATGTAGTATTTCTCACCCCGCCACATCGACTCGAAAGATATTTCGCAGCCCGGGAAAGCATCGGCATAACGCTTTTCCATAATGTACGAAAGGCGGCGCGACAATGCCGGTTTGGATGTCTTGGCGGCCGAATCCTGCACATAGTGCACCTCTTCGGTAACGTCCAGCATCTTCTTGAGGACAAAGGCGCGGCGTCCTGTGATGGGAATCTCCTGCGACCTTTCGCGGGCCAGAAAGCCGTCTTCGAGCCAGTTGTGCTCCATCGTGCTGATGCTGTGGATATCTGCATAAGCCACGTGGTGGTTGGTTATGAGGAGTCCTTCAGGCGAAATGAAACTCCCCGTCCCCATAAAGTCCAGCGCCACCACGGCGTCGCTGAGCGAGGCCCCGTTTTCGCTGAAAATCTCTTCGGCGGAGAGCTTCAGTCCGGCACTCCGCATCTTGGACATCAGCCCCTTGTCGATGCCGCCGACGAGCCACATCCCCTCGTCTGCAAAGAGACTGGGAGTGATAGCCACCAACAGCGCGGTTAACAGGGCAAAGCGTTTCATCTTCAAGGA
>JABUTP010000014.1:15873-17417 GCA_021443625.1 Bacteroidales bacterium
GTTCCGGGAGTGCCGAATTTCAGTTTGGCCGGAACCTCCCTTACATCATCTGCGCTATAGACAATGGTCCAGGTCTCCATATTGAGGAGTTCCCACACCTTGTCGGCGGTCATCGGAGCGGAATATCTTACCATAATGGCGGGCTTGAGTTCCGGATTGAGGTCGAGATAGATCCCTATGATGCCGTCGTGCGACGAAAGGTGGTTGCTCACAAACGACATGTTTCTGAGTATGATGGGCTTCTCATAATTGGCATCGACGATTTCGTACATCATCTGGGGCGCCTCTGCAAACTGCTCCAGACGGCTCTTGAACTGTGCCTTGAAGGGAGAGAACATCTTGTGCAGGTAGTCGGGAGTAGAGATGTAGGAAATTTCATCTTCCATCCCCGCATATTTCCAGTTGACGGGAGTCTCTTTCACCCCGCCGCCGTGAATCGGCATGGCGAGAACTTTCCTCTCAACCACCTCTTTGAACCAATCCGAATCAAGTTCTTCGGAAGGATCGACAAAAACTCTGACGATGAGGGGGCAGGCAAATTCGCTCTCCACACCGTATATCCCGCGGGAAGTGGTGCGCAACTGCAGGCCGAAATAGTTCAAATCGACCTTGTCGGTCATATGCTCGGTACGGATAGTGTAAATCTTGAGACTGTCCAGAGCCTGAGGGTCAAGGGAATTCACCCTGAAGCAGGACGGAGTGAAAATCTTTTCCTGGAGGGTTTCTTCGGTGAGAACCGTGGGGTCGTAGGTAACCACTGCACTGTGGCTTCCGACGTATGTCTTTACGCCATATACACCTCTGATTTTTTCAAGTTTGGCCTTGAATGCCATGGAACTTCCGAAACATTTGACGGAGCGGAGCCCTTCGAGTTTGACAGTGGTAAGGGCGGAAGGGTCAACGAGTTTGGTAACATTCCCCGCTGAATCGACGCTCTCCATGCCCCAGGTCTCATTGATGGTGGGAAGTTCCACGTTCCTGCCGGCAAAATATCCTGCCAGGGGGAGGATTATCGCTATCAGGGCCGGGAGGACGAACCTCAGAGTGCTGCTGTCGTGACTGTGGCGGCTGCACGCTGCTCCGGCTGCAAGGGCACCGGCGCTGCAGGAGGCCACACATTCGCCGCACAGGGTGCAATCGACGCTGCGCACCGGCCCTGCGGGGGCGTTTGCCACCTGGATATGGTAGGGGCAGGCTTTGTCGCACTTGCCGCACGAGATACATTTTTCAGAGTTTTTGCAGATGCTGAGAAGCTGGAATCGCGGCTTTCGCGTGATTTCGAGCACATATCCTCCCGCACACACCACTGCAAACTGCCACCACCAGGGGACATCGACTCCGAAATATCGCAGCGCAACCCACACACCGGCCACTGCCACAACCCAGATCCAGTATTTGAGGGTGTTGGAAAGGGCTCCCAGCGGACAGATGTAGCGGCACCAGAACATATCGACCACCAGTCCGCCTATAACCAGCAAGGCAAGGGAGGCGACGGACATCCACAGGACTATCTCTCCGTGGAAACCGGTGGCAACGGCGTAATA
>JABUTP010000014.1:17430-26752 GCA_021443625.1 Bacteroidales bacterium
TTGCAGACCAGCTCGCTGGCTGCCGTGGTGGCATAGAAGACATAGAAGAGAAGAAGGTATTTGAATATCCTCAGAACCTTGTCGGCCACGGAATTGGAGTTGACCGGGATGTTCTTTATATGGAGCTTCCTGCGCAATTTGAGGAGCAAATCCTCCACCGTCCCTATCGGGCAAAGGTAGCCGCAGAACAGTTTGCTGAAGAAAATCACGGCAAACGCGAGGGCCACGCCCATAAGAATCTGCAGCGATGACATCGTGCAGGGGAGCGAACCTCTCACCCCATAGGTGGCAAGGGCCTGCAACCCTCCCATAGGGCACAGCGACTCGGGATCGACCGCCTCTTTGGAAGGGATGATACCCGTTATGAACAATATGAGAGCCAGCAGGACTCCCCACTGGAGAGTAACTCTGGGCCAATTACCTTTGGTAATGCATTTTTTCATGATAACGTTTCTATTGGTGCGCAAATTACAAATTATTATCGAAGCTTACAAACCTTTGCCGTGCGTGCAAAAGTCATATCTTATCATTTAACTGATTTCCAATCTGTTGGCATAAGAACGCCACTTCTCTATGAGGGCGGTCATATCCGGGGGTACTTCCGAATCGAAATACATCTCTTTGCCCGTGGCGGGATGCTTGAAGCCAAGCGTCTTGGCGTGAAGGGCCTGTCTGGGAAGCATTTCGAAACAATTGTCTATGAATTGTTTGTATTTGGCATACAGAGGACCTTTAAGAATGCGGTCTCCCCCGTAGCGGTCGTCGTTGAACAGGGGGTGGCCGATGTGGTTCATATGGACCCTTATCTGGTGGGTGCGGCCGGTTTCAAGAACACATTCCACCAAAGTCACGTAGCCAAAGCGCTCCAGAACCCGCCAGTGGGTCACGGCAGTCTTGCCCTGGTCACCATCGGGAAAAACTTTGAAGCGAAGACGGTCGTTGGGGTCACGTCCGATGTTGCCATCAACTGTTCCCTCGTCTTCTTCCACATTGCCCCACACCAATGCGACGTATTTGCGGCTTATGGTATGGTAAAAGAACTGCCGGGCAAGTATCATCTGACTGCGGTCATTCTTGGCCACGAGGAGCAGCCCCGACGTGTCCTTGTCGATACGATGGACCAGCACCCCCATCCGTTCGTCTTCGGCATCGGGACCCTGGCTGATGCCCAGATGGTGGGCCAAAGCATTTATTAGGGTACCCGTGAAGTGGCCGCAGCCGGGGTGGACCACCATTCCGGCGGGCTTGTTCACAATGAGCAGATCGTCATCCTCATACACGATGTCAAGGGGGATATCCTCCGGTAGCACCTCGAAGCCGTGCCGCTCGTAAGGGAGCATAATGGTAATAACATCCAACGGCTTGACCTTGTAGTTGGCCTTCACCACAACCCCTCCTACCCGCACGTACTGGGCGTCAATGGCCAGCTGCACACGGTGACGGGAGGTGTGCTGCATGTGTTCGGTGATGTACTTGTCTATTCTGAGGGGAGTCTGACCTTTGTCCACGTCAAAGCGGAAATGCTCAAACATCTGATCCTCGCCATCCTCCTGCAACTCATCATCCAGCGCGGAATCATATTGTTTCAATTCACTCATTTCCCAACTTATCGCTGTCTATTGTAAGATAAATATCGACCGGACGGCCGAGGGGAAGGATTGACATCACAGTGGTATCGCCCGGACGGGGACGCTGGTCATAAACCACAGCCCTGAGGCTGTCGGCGTAATCCTTTACCGAGTCATCGAACTTCACGCGACCGATGTTGAGAGAACACTCGTGGATGATGGCTGTCGCCGATTTCCAGGTGTAGCCCTTCACGACAGGGACTGACGTAAGGTTGTCCCCGGCCCCTTCACAGAGTCCCAGAACCAGATCCACCTCGCTGTCGGACTCCACCATCCGCCCGGGAGGAAGGTCTCTGCCGTGGGCCTGCTGTCGCAGGACATTGTTGGTGGCGATATCGCTCACATAGGAGAGTCTGCCTATGCGGAGACCCGCCGACGAAATCTCTGCAGCCGCCTGCCGCAGGGAATAACCTATGAGCGACGGCACTGCCACCTTGCGGGGAACGGTGCTGTTTATGGTGAGGAAGATGCGGCGGTTTTTCTTGACGCTGCTACCGGCTTTAGGATTCTGCGAGAAGACCGAACCGAGAGGCATCTGTTTGACAAAAACCGAATCGGCAATCTCTATGCGGAGACTCTCCTGTTTGGCAATCGACCTGGCCTCTTCCACCGAAAGCGACGTGAAATCGGGAACCTGCAACTCCTTGTTGTGACGGGTGAACAGCGACAGCAACTGGACTATCAGCACCAACGCCAAAGCCACGCACACCAACCCCGCGATGAGGTTGCGCAAGAATATATTCTTGGTATTTGGCTGTTTGTTTGACATACTGTCGCAAAGATAAAAAAAAGAGAAACATCCGCATCCGGACGTCCCTCTTTTTTACTGAAGAGAATGTTCCTGTTAGAATTTGTCTTCAGAAGAAACTGTGAGTTTCTTGCGGCCGTGACGGCGGCGGGCTGCAAGCACGCGGCGTCCGTTGGGGGTGGACATACGCTCACGGAAACCATGTTTGTTGATTCTCTTGCGGATAGAGGGTTGAAATGTACGTTTCATTATTGTATAATTTTATATTTTCCGGATATAATTCCTCAAAAAGGAGTGCAAAGGTAAGTACTCTGGCGAAAAAAACAAATATTATTTTGAAATTAACACCACTTTTTTTTCGGCGAACCAACTATCCTGAAAGAAGATATCTATATCGGTAACCATTGTCTTCCCCAAATCGAGCAGACGGCGCTGCGCGGCCACGTTGAGTTCAGCATCCACGTCCCCGCCTTTCAGATAGAGTATCCCTTTTGTGAAGCGGCCTTTGACCCAGGGGATGAATTTGTCCAAAGAAGTCACTGCCCTCGACACGACCCAGTCGAACTCCTGCTGCAGATTTTCCGCCCTGTCATTCACGCATTCCACGTTTTCGAGCCCCAGCGCCTCGGCCACAGCTCCCGCCACCTTGATCTTCTTTCCGACCGAATCGCACAGGACAAAGCGGGCCTCGGGGTACATTATTGCAAGAGGGATTCCGGGGAAGCCTCCGCCTGTACCCAAATCCAGCACCCTTGTCCCCGGATGCGACAGAACCTTGTCAGCCACCTTAGCAATGGCGAGACTGTGCAGTACGTGGTGCAGGTAGAAAGAGTCCATATCCTTGCGTGAAATCACGTTTATCTGCGCATTCCACTCGCGGTACAGCGGCTCCAGTGCGGCAAAACGCTCCTTCTGCTGCTCTGTCAAGTCGGGGAAATATCTTAAAATATCGTTCATGATAACAAACAGATTGACTAATGGGCCTCCAGCCAGTTGGTACCGTGGTTGCAATCGACTATGAGGGGAACCCTCAGGGAGCAGACGTTCTCCATCTTCTCCCTGACCAGCGCCTCAACCGCCTCAAGCTCGTCGGCATAGACATCAAACAGCAGTTCATCGTGGATCTGAAGCACCATCCGGCTGCGGAACCCACCCTGCTTCAGCGCCTTGTGGATGGCATTCATCGCCATCTTTATGATGTCGGCGCTGCTGCCCTGGATGGGGGCGTTGACGGCATTGCGCTCTGCCAGCGACCTTACCACGCTGTTTCCCGAAGCGATGTCGGGCAGATATCTGCGCCGTCCGAGCAGAGTCTCCACATAACCGTTGGCACTGGTCTGTTCAACCACCTTCTCGATGTAAGATTTCACTCCGGCAAAACTGTTGAAGTAATCTTCTATGAGCGATTTGGCCTCACTGCGGGGGATTTTGAGCCGCTGCGACAACCCGAAGGGGGAGATTCCGTACATTATGCCGAAGTTCGCGGTCTTGGCCCGACGGCGCTGCTCTTTGGTGACTTCCCCAACGGGAACCCTGAAGATTTTAGAGGCCGTCAGGGTGTGTATGTCATCCCCTTTGCGGAAGTCTTCTATCAGTCCCTCATCTTCGCTCAAGTGCGCCATTATGCGGAGTTCTATCTGGGAATAATCCGCAGATACTATATAATCCGCCTCCGGCACAAACGCCCTGCGGATTTCCTGTCCCAAATCGGACCGGACCGGAATGTTCTGCAGGTTGGGCTTTACCGAGCTCAATCGGCCGGTGGCGGTAAGGGCCTGCGTGAATGTCGTATGCACCCGTCCGTCTTCTGGATTTATGTAGGTAGGGAACGGTTCTATATAAGTTCCGAGGAGTTTGCGCAGACCTCGGTACTCCAATATCATATCCACCACAGGATGCCTGTCGGCGATGGCTGCAAGGGTTTCCTCGTCGGTGGGATAAGCCCCGCTCCTGGTCTTCTTCGCCTTGGGATCGAGGGCCAGCCGTTCGTAGAGGAGAACCCCGATTTGTCGGGGCGACTGCACGTTCAGCATCGGATCCGATGCTATTTCGCGAATCTGCTGTTCCAGCGCGGCAATCTTGTCGGACAACGCCCTGCCGAACTCCTTGAGTTGGGCCACATCCACCTTCACACCCACCTTTTCCATCTCATAGAGGGTGGAGATGAGTGGCATTTCGACATTTTCGTAGAGGTCATAGACACCATTCTTCTCCAAATCGCCCTTTATGTACGGAACCAGCAGGAACGATGCAACGCTCACCCTCTGCGGCGTATCATCCGCGGCATCCGTTATTTCGGGCTGTGCGGCCGAGAACAGGTCGAGTTGGACAACCTGCGGCGCCGCCTCACGTGGTTTGGCTTCAAAGTGGATATCCATATAACCACTGAGAAGATAATCTATCTTGTGGCTTCTGGAAGCATCCACGAGGTAGTGCATCACCTCTATGTCAAACAACCTGCCGCCGAACGCCATCCCCGCCTTGTGCATACTGTTCTTGAGTCCGAAACCGCATTTGGCGACGGTTTCATCGGACAATACCTTAAGTGCCTGCGCGTCGCTGAGGGCAAAAGCCGCGCACTTGTTTCCGACTGCCAAGATTATCTTGTCGGAGACCTCCACCGACACTATCCGGTCCTTGTAAATTTCCTCCAGGAGGAAATTCCCGGGAATTTCGCTGTATTCAAGGTACTTGACTTCGCTGTTCAGCGCCTCACCGTCACCTGAGGGGAGAATCTTCGCCAGACTGGGAAACTCGTAATGTTCGAACAGCCGCCGGACCTCGGCATTATAGGAAATGTCAACCTTAAGGTCGTCCAGGCGGGTATCCAGATTTATGTCATCCTTGATGGTAACGAGGAATTTGCTCATGGAGATATGCTCCTCAGCCGCCCTGAAGGCCTCCTGCGTGCGGGGTGTCAACTCCTCTATGTGGCTGTAGATGTTCTCCACTGAGCCGTATTTGGACACCAGTTTGCCGGCCCCCACCTTGCCCACCCCAGTCACTCCGGGAACATTGTCGCTCTGGTCTCCCCATATCGCAAGGATGTCTATCACCTGGCGGGAACGGGAAACGCCGTAGGCGGCACACACCGCCGCCTCGTCGAGAATTTCGGCTTCCCCACCGCTCTTTCCCGGCTTGTATTGGTAGATGTTGCCCCCCACGCATTGTCCGAAATCCTTGTCGGGAGTCACCATATAAACCTTCATATTGTCCGACACAAACTTCCGTGCCGCACTGCATATCACGTCATCAGCCTCATAGCCGGGCACCATCAGCACCGGAATGTCCAATGCCCCCATCAACTCCACAAGCGGCTCGAAAGCCGCCTTTACCGGCTCCGGAGTAACCATCCGGTTGGCCTTGTATGGGGCGTAGGCATCGTGGCGGAACGTCTTCACCGGCGGGTCGAAGGCCACCGCAAGGTGGGTGGGATTCTCCCTCTGCACCAGCTCCAGAATATACTTTGTGAAGCCATACAGAATGGAGGTATCCTGCCCTTTCGAGTTGACCATAGGCCGGTTCAGGAGGGCGTAATACATCCTGAAGATAAGCGCGTGACCGTCTATGATGAAAAGTTTGTCCATAGTGGCAATCGGGAGCTTGTAGATATAGAAGCTGTTTGAATTTGATTCAAATTTTTATTTATGGAATGTTTTTAAGCAGGTTTANTGCAAAGATGCCAAAAACAAACATAAAGAATTTTTGCAATTAAGTTTAAACAGCTTCTATCTATGCATCATCGGAGGCGGAGGTCCCATCGGGCCGCCCTTCCCCTCCTGCTTGTTGAAGTTGCCGAAACGCCAGGTGAAACTTAGCATCGCATAGCGTCCGAGAGTGTTGTTGCGGACATCCTGGATGTAGTTGTCGGTAATGGTGCGGTAGGTGTTGCGCGACTGGTTCAGGATATCGAAGCATTTGAGGGCCACGGTGGCCTTGCGCTTGAACACCTGCTTCTGAATCTCGGCGTTCCACACGAAGGTAGGGTCGTTGAACGCCGCGCTGTACCCTTTGTAGAATGTGTAACGGCAGTCCGTAATCAGATTCCAGACCTCTCTCAAGGTCCAGTTGACACTGCTGCTCACCGAATTGGTGAGGTTTGCCCCCACTTCGGTGGATTCTATCTGATACCACGACTTGCCCAACCTTGCAAAATCGCCCAGAGTCACCTCTATCTTTTCGGTACGGTAAGTCAGACGGAAAAATTCGGAAAGGCCCAGGGTCTGGTAGCGGTTTTCCTGATAATTGGAGAGATTGAGGTAGGAAGACGAATCCTCGATGTCAATATCCTGGCTTCCTATCAGACTCATCGAATTGGCATATTCGAAACTGGTGTGGGACATTACCGAAAAGTCACTCTTCTTTATGGGAGAGTTGAACATAAAGCGGAGATTCGAACTGAAAGTCCCTTTGTCCACCTCCAGCGGAACGGTGGCGGTTACACCGCTGCGCCCCGTCCAGACGGCATTGATGATGCTTGTGGGCTTGTAGGAAACATCCAGGTTGCCGTGCATGCTCGAGAATGTTTCCTTGTTGTTGTAGAAGAACATCGAGCGCAGGTTGTGCGAGAAATGGGGCTGCAGGTTGGGGTTACCCAATGTAATGCTCAACGGATTGGAGTTGTCTTCAATGGGCTGCAGCTGGGTGATGGTGGGCTGGGTGGTCTGTCCGCGGTAGCGCACTCTGAGGGAAGACGACTCGTTGATGTCGTAGTCAAAGCGCACCGTGGGTGACCAGTTCCGTACATTCTGCACGATGGGTTTGGTCTCACCTCCCACTTTTGTAATGTTTTCTGTGGAAGCCGGCTGGTATGCCGCGCCTACCGAAATGCGGCACCCTTCGGTCTGACGCATAAGGCTTAATCTGAAATTCTGCCTTATGTAGGTGTTCTTTATGACATTCGAATAGCGTTCGTCAAGGATGGTGTAATCGTCATCGCCATCTTTGTCGTAAGTATTTTTTTCCGAGTCCGTACGGCTGAAATTATAGGCATAGGCAGCCTCTGCAAAGAAGTTGCCTCCCAACGGCTCGGTATAAGACAGCCGGCCGCCCAGGGAACGGGTACGCGACTCCTGGTTGTAATATTGGTCTATGACGTCAATTTCCGGCTCGGCGGACTTGATTTCGGTGGTAGAGAGGTTGTTGCCGTCTATCTTGTTGTCGGAAAGATTATAGTCGATATTGAGGGAAACGGTTCTGCCCGGTTTCCCAAGACGCTGCCTCAAAAGCAGGAACCCTTCCGCGCTGCGGGAGCGGTTGTCCCCCCAGTTTTTGCGCTCTCCCGAATTGACCTCCTGCGTGCGGTTGCCTGCGGCATCCCCCGTCGCGGTGCTGTATTTGGAGAAGTCATCGAACGAGCCGAAGCCGATATTGAACCCCGGATTGAACAGGATGGAGGTGTTTTCGCTGATTTTCCAGTCTATGCGGGCTCCCATCCGGTGTCCGTAGGTGGTGGTGTGGCTGTAGCCGTCCTCGTCGCTTATAACCGATGTGCCGTCAGACTGGAAAGTGGTCTTGGAGGTGGTTTCCAGAACATCCTTGTCACTTCCGGAGAACAGGTAGTTGCCGGCTGCTTCCGATTTGTTGTCGGCTCCGAAATTGGTATTGGCATTGACACCGGTCATATAGGTTGTGTTGATACCATTGCCGCGGAACTGCATTCCGCCTCCGCCGCCCTGGCCCCCCATACCCGGGCCCGGACCGCGCATAGTTCCCATCATTGCCCCCGCCACATCCCTGAAACCGCGGTTGTTGGTGTTGTTGGCATTTCCGATGAAGGCGAGCTGGTTGGTGTCCCCTATGCGCGCCACCATTCCGGCCGCCTGAAAACGGGCATCGTTGTTGCTCTCCTTGCCCTGCAGGTCGGTACCGCCGCCCCCGTTCACGTTGCCGAACCATCCGTTCATCATCCCCTTCATCACGCTCAGGTCGATGATGGTCTCCTCTTCGCCGTCATCAATGCCGGTGAACTCGGCCTGGTCTGATTTCTTCTCCCTTACCTTGACCTTGTCTATGATGTTGGCCGGAATGTTTTTGCTGGCAAGCTGCGGGTCGTTGAGGAAGAACTCCTTGCCGTTGATGTATATCTTAGAGATGGTCTTGCCGTTGGCGGTGATGGAGCCGTCGCTGCCCACCTCAACCCCCGGAAGTTTCTTCAGGAGGTCCTCCAGCATATCGTTGTCGGTAATCTTGAACGACGAAGCGTTGAACTCTATGGTATCCTTGCGGATGTTGATGGGGTTGGCCAGCCCCGTGACCTTCGCCCCCTGCAGGAAAGTTGCGTTGATTTCCATCTTGAGAACGCCCAGGTCGAGGTTCTCCGCCACTTTTATCTCTTTGGAAAGATTGGTGTAACCCATCATCTCGCTCACGAAGGTGTATGTCCCCGCCTTAACCCCTTTCAGGAGCACATTGCCCTTGTCGTCGGTGGTGGAATACATTGAAACCTTCCCGGAGCCCTTGGGTGTCAGGGTGATGGTGGCGAAGCCCACCCCTTCATCGGTGGCTGCATCCAGTATTTTGGCCTTGACTTCAAAGGTTTTCTGCGCCTGCGCCTCCGCCTGGACTCCGGCAAAGAGGAACAACGCTGCTATCAGTACGATCTTTCTGTAAAACATCTTCTCTGTTATTTTTTCACCCTGTCACTGTGGGCTGCTATGAAACTTTTCCAATCTTTAGATGCCGAGGTGTCGGTCATCGGGTTTGTCAACTGATAGAAGTGACACATCGCGATGGCGAGCGCGTCGGAGGCGTCGAGATATTTGATATCGAGCTTGACGTCCATCGTCCGCTCCAGCATCTCCTTGACCTGCTCCTTGGAGGCGGCTCCCTTGCCCGTTATGGCAAGTTTCACCTTGCGCGGGGCATACTCCGTGATGGGGACGTTCTTATCCAGCGCCGCGGTAATAGCAGCCCCCTGCGCCCTGCCGAGTTTGAGCATCGACTG
>JABUTP010000014.1:26770-28698 GCA_021443625.1 Bacteroidales bacterium
GGGGCTTCTATGGCCATATCGTTGGGCGCATAGCGTTCTATCAGAACCCTGACCTCGTTGGCTATGGTGTGCAGTTTCTTGAAGTGGTCTTTCTCCCTGCGCAGGTCTATCACCCCCATATCGACGTAATGGGCGCGCCGGTTATCAACAAGAATGACCCCGAAGCCCATAATGTTGGTTCCGGGGTCAATTCCCAATATGACTCTCTGATTATTCAATTGTGTCGAAACCTGTATATTTGCGGAGCACCTCCGGTACAACAATCGAGCCAGCCTTCTGGTTGTTCTCCAGAATTGCGGCGACTATGCGGGGAAGTGCGAGCGAACTGCCGTTGAGGGTATGGGCTATCTGCACCTTGCCCTCTTCATCTTTGTAGCGGAGTTTCATACGGTTTGCCTGATAGGACTCGAAGTTCGAAACCGAACTTACCTCCAGCCAGCGCTCCTGGGCAGCCGAATATACCTCAAAGTCGTAGGTGATTGCCGAGGTAAAACTCATATCCCCGCCGCAGAGGCGGAGAATCCTGTAGGGGAGGCCGAGACTCTTTACCAGGCCCTCGACGTGGGCCACCATTCCGTCCAGGGCCTCGTAAGACTTCTCGGGAAGACTGAGTTGAACGATTTCCACCTTGTCGAACTGGTGCAGGCGGTTGAGTCCGCGGACATCCTTTCCGTACGAACCCGCTTCGCGGCGGAAGCAGGGGGTGTAGGCGGTCATCTTGACGGGGAAGTCCTTATGCTGGAGAATCACATCCCTGTAGATGTTGGTCACCGGCACCTCTGCGGTGGGCACCAGATAGAAATTGTCCAGAGTGGCGTGGTACATCTGACCCTCTTTGTCGGGCAGCTGACCGGTACCGAAGCCGGAAGCCTCGTTTACCATAATAGGGGGTTCCACCTCAAGATAACCGGCAGCGGTGTTGTATTCGAGGAAGTAGTTGATGAGCGCCCTCTGCAGTTTGGCCCCTTTCCCCTTATAGACGGGGAACCCGGCACCGGTGAGTTTCACGCCCAGGTCAAAGTCAATGATATCGTATTTTGAGGCGAGCTCCCAGTGGGGGAGCTTGCTCTCCGACAAGTCGGGGATTGCGCCTTCCTGCCTTACCACCACATTGTCCTCCGCACCTTTTCCCAGCGGAACCATTTCGCAGGGAAGGTTGGGCAGCAGCACGAGGAGATCGTTCTGCTCCTTTTCGGCACCCTTCATCCCGGCTTCCAGATCTTTGGACGACTCTTTAAGCGCGGCAACCTCTCCCTTGACGGCATCGGCGGCTTCGCGGTTGCCCTCCTTCATAAGTTTGCCTATCTCGGCAGCCTTGGCTTTCTGCTCGGCGAGGCAGGCGTCGAGCTGCCCCTGAAGAGCGCGGCGGGTCTTGTCGCACTCAAGTATCTTTGCCACGATTTCCGCAGCATCGAAATTTTTGACAGCCAGACGGTCTATGACAAACTGGGGCTGTTCACGCAAAAGTTTTAGTGTAAGCATATTTGATTCGTTTCTGATTATTCGTTCAAAGCGGGGACAAATGTACAAAATTCCCTTAAATCGCGACATACGGCAAGGGTATAATCATACACTTCTTTCGGCACTTCCCCACCATTGGAGATGAATGCGCACGCCATCCCCGCATTTGCGGCAAACTGCATGTCGCTGAGGCTGTCCCCAATCATCAGACTGCGGGAGAGATCTATCTCGGGGTAATACTCCGCCGCCGCCAGGGCGATGCCCGGAGCGGGTTTGCGGTCAGGGGAATTGGAAGCGGAACTGTCGGTGCAGCTATATACGCTGTCTATGACGCCGCCGGCCTCCTCCACCCTGTCGCACATTTCGGAATGGACTTCTGCGAGCTGCTCCGCGCTCATCACCCCCTTGGCCACCCCCTGCTGGTTCGTGGCGACCATTATCCTGCCGTAATGTCCCGTGAAGCGGGC
>JABUTP010000014.1:29330-34083 GCA_021443625.1 Bacteroidales bacterium
TGCCGAAATACTCTTCGATTTTCTCGTGAAGGTACCCTGTGGAGAGTATCACCTCAGTGATGCCGCCACGCTGCAGTTTCCTCAGCAGGTAGCACAGGAACGGCTTGCCGCCGATGGGCGCCATAGGTTTCGGAACATCGCTCACCACGTTACTCAGCCGGGTGCCGAATCCCCCCGCAAGCACTATCGCCGTGGTAACGGGTGTTATTTTTCGGTCCATGTGCAGAGTCCCTCCTTTGTAAAATGGTAATCACAGATTTTCCCTCCAAGCCCCCGAAGGGCATTTTCCACAGATTCCCGTGTCCCCTCCGGGCAGTAAAAAAGGATGAATCCGCCGCCACCGGCTCCGGAAATCTTGCCGCCGGTGGAACCTGCAGCCATTGCCGTGGAATAGAGATTGTCTATCACAGGATTGGAAATCCCCTGGGCCAGTCGCTTCTTGTTCTGCCAGCCGATGTCCAGGATCTCCCCTATGCGGTCGAGTTCCCCTTTGAGCAGAGCCTCCTTCATAGCGAGGGCCTGCCGTTTGATTTCGTGGAGCGACGCTATCACAGTTTCATTACCGGCTGCCACGTTGCCGGCCTCCTTCACAATGATGTCGGCCCCCTCCCGCCGTGTCTGCGTGTAATACAGCAGCAGGTTGCGGCACAGGGCGGCACTCTTTTCGGCACTCACCCTCATAGGGTTCACTATCACCTTGTCATCGGGGAGGAAATCCATAAAGTTGAATCCGCCGAACGTGGCGGCATACTGATCCTGCTTGCCCCCCGCCATACCGAGGTCGCGCCGCTCGATGCAGTAGGCAAGCCACGCTATGTCGTACCCGCCGAGGGGGAGGCCAAGCCACTCTGCAAACGCCCCCACTATCGCCACCATCATTGTGGAAGATGTCCCCAGACCCGAACCCGAGGGAACTTCGGGAGTGGTGGTGATGCGGAGCGAAAGGGGACGGTGGGCATAATCGCGCACCATCCGGTTATATACCCCCTTGTGCAGGGCGAACGCCCCTTGTGCCGGCAGTTCCATTGCCGCATCACACTCCTCATAAAGCCCCGTGGATGGTTCGGAGAAGATTACTCGGCCACCATCAAGAGGCTCAATCTCCGCAGAGGCATACATACTTACGGTTGCGTTGAGAATCCCGCCGCCGTAGATGTCTGAATAGGGCGACACATCCGTTCCGCCGCCCGCCAACCCTATCCGGTAGGGCGCTCTGCTGCAATATCTCATATTTCAAAAGGCTTGTTTAGAATAGCTTCCGACATAAGGGCCCAACTGTATTTCCGCTTCTCCTCCTCTATGGTGGCACTGAAATCGGGACGGCGGCCGTAAAAATCTGAAATGGCCGCCGCAATGGCTCCGGGCAGGGGCTCCACCACATATCCGGCCTTGCCGTCGGGCACCATTTCGGCCAATCCCCCCACGTCTGTCACCACCATCGGCTTGCCGAAATGGTAGGCAATCTGCGTGACGCCGCTCTGCGTGGCGCTCTTGTACGGCTGCACCACCAGATCGGCGGCATTGAAGAAATGTTGCACCATATTGTCCGGCACGAACTCCGTGCGCCACACCACCCGGTCGCCCAGACCCAGCCGCTCCGCCTGCTGCAGATAGGCCGCACCGTCGCCGTAGAATTCTCCCGCCACAATAAGTTTGACGCCCAGTTGTGCCACGCGGCTGTCGGCCATTGCCTCCAGCAGCAGGTCCAGCCCCTTGTAGTCGCGGATTAGACCGAAAAAGAGCAGATAGCGGTTCTCCTCCGAAAGTCCCAGACGGGCCAACGCCTCACCGCGGGGCGCCACTGCTCCATAATGGTCGTAGAGCGGATGGCGGCAGAATATCTTGGGCTTATGACTGTCAAACTGAAGAGTATCGCCGAGCACCGATTGGGACATCGCCACGAATCCATCCACCGAGCGGGCGAAGTAGCGTGCAAAAAGTCTGTCTCCCGGGCGCTTCTCGTGGGGAATGATGTTATCCAGCACTGACACCACCCTGGTCCTGCCGTTCCTTCGGGCCATCCGGGCCACCGTGCCCAGACAGGGGGCCATGAACGGAAGCCAGAACTTGATGACCAGACGGTCGGGGGCCATCCGGCGGACAGTGCGGCCCACCTTGATCCAACTGAGCGGATTGCACGAATTCAGAACCCTCCTGATACGGATATCCGCGGGTGCCGGAGCATCGCTGTACTGCGTCTTGCCGGGGAAAAGGAAACCCGGATACTGGAGAGTGAAGGTGAATATCTCCACCTCGTGCCCCTCTGCGGCAAACTGACGGGCAAGCCGCTCGTTGAACGCGGCCAAGCCCCCCCTGAAAGGGTATGCAGTGCCTAAAATGATAATCTTCATAGACACAAAGATAATAAAAACGGACGACATCGTATGCCGTCCGTCTTATTCGTTGAATTGACCTTGGGATTATGCCTCGGGTGCGGGCTGCACCGAAACGTAAGATTTGTTTTCCCTGGTCTTCTTGAATGTCACGATACCATCTGCCAAAGCGTAAAGAGTATGGTCTTTTCCCATTCCTACGTTAGCACCCGGATTGTGAACAGTTCCTCTCTGACGGACCAAAATATTGCCAGCCTTTGCGGTCTGTCCGCCAAACAATTTGATACCTAAGCGTTTGCTTTCGGATTCACGGCCGTTCTTCGAACTACCGACACCTTTTTTGTGAGCCATAGTCTAAACGTTGTTTTAAGCGATTTCTTCAATTTGGATTTTGGTAAGATACTGACGGTGGCCGTTTTTCTTGCGAAGGCCTTTGCGGCGGATCTTGTGGAAAACGATAACCTTGTCGGCTTTGCAGTGCTCCAGAACGGTAGCTTTTACAGCAACACCGGCGACATAAGGGGCACCTACAGTAACGGTACCGTCGTTGTCAGTGAGAAGGACCTTGTCAAAACTCAAAGCGTCACCAGGAGCGGCCGCAAGGCGGTTCACGAAAATCTGGTTGCCTGCTTCTACCTTGAACTGCTGTCCAACGATGTCAACAATTGCGTACATATTGAAATTAATTGTTAAAAATTAATGGCCGCAAGCGGATGCCAAAAGTCAAGCATCTCTTTTTCAATGGCTTAACGAACCTCCTCCCTTTTTAGGGACTGCAAATATAAATAATCTTCAGTTAAGTGCAAAAAATCTCTGTAAATAATTCGGTTAAGGGATAACGGCAGAGCTGGTCTGAAAACGTATCCATCTCATTTCAGCGCAGTTTTATTTGGAAAATAGTAGTAGTAGTAGTAGATTTGTGAAATAGTGCCAATGGATTTGACAATTTACCAATCAAAATACCTTTATGAAAAAACTGCTTAAACTCACAGCCGCTACGGCCCTCTTCGCAGGCCTGACCGGCTGCTACGATGATTCGTCGCTCCAAACCGAAATCGGAAACCTCAAACAGCAACTGCAGACCCTGCAGCAGAACCAGACCAACCTGCAGACCATCATATCCAAGATGGAGAATTCTGTGACAGTGGCAAGTGTCACCACCGACTCCAACGGCTATACCATCAAGTTCTCCGACGGCACAACTGCAAAGATCACCAATGGTGAGAAAGGCGAACCGGGAACCCCGGGTACCCCTGGCGAGCCTGGTGCACCGGGAGAACCGGGTACTCCCGGCGAACCTGGAACTCCTGGAGAGAAGGGCGAAAAAGGTGACTCCTTCTTTGCAAGTGTGGATGTGCAGAACGGCTTTGCCGTAATCACTCTTGCCGACGGCACCAAGCTGAACCTTACGATGGCAAGCAGTTATGTCGATGAAAACGGCATCAACCGCGGCCCCGGCATCCCCATCACGGAAAATATTGACGGAGTGCTGCAGACCGTAATCTGGGCTCCCGTCAATCTCGGAGCCACCGACACTGACTATTTGGGAAGTAAGTTCCAATGGGGACGGCGCGCAGGTCAACGCCCTGACGAGTTCGTCAACGGTAGTTATTCCGGCTCAATTTCATACACATATAAAACAACAACAACTCCTGCCACAGAATCGGAGCCGCTTACCAATCCCGACGCCAACACATTTTATATGGCAGAGCAAGGCAAAGACTGGTTCACACCTGACGCAAAACAGTCCATTAAGACCAATTGGAACTATATCCCTGCCACAGAGTATATGGGAAATCCTTGCCCTGCGGGTTGGAGAATCCCCACGGTTGCAGAATTGGCAGGCTTGATTGAAAATATTCAGACTCCGGTCACTGTCAAGGATAAGAATGACTGGGATATGGTTGTGGCTCAATGCTGGGGAGCGAGCAAGTCAACTGATACTGAGGAAGCGGTAATGTTACCTTATGCCGGACACATTGTGGAAACCAGCGGATATGGTCCCAGCTCCATAGGCAGCATAGGATGCTATTGGGCATCCGATCTTAAAGACGGAAAACCCTCCATACTACGTCTCTACAAAACTACGTACAACATTTGGGATTACGACCGCCGTGCCTGCGGATTCTCAATCCGCTGCGTGCGTCAGTAGCGAGTAATTGCGATAGTCAAAACAACAATCCGGCCAGAAACTGACCGGATTGTTGAGTTTACGGGGGCTCTGCCCCCACGCAGGCAAAGCTTGCTCCCCTGCTGCACCGCGAGATTTATGATTCACGCTCCCGAGCTTAGGTATTTGCATTCGCAAATACCCGCCCTCCGCTATTCGTCTGATGACGAATTATTAACTTTCTTTGGTGAACGCCCTCCGCTATTCGTCTGATGACGAATTGTTAAACAGAAAAGCAAACAAAATTTGC
>JABUTP010000014.1:43304-50730 GCA_021443625.1 Bacteroidales bacterium
GACGTTCCAGTCCATATTGCGGACGTCGTCGCCGTATTGGTACTCCCGCACCTCGCTGAACGTCATTCCCCTCCCCTTGAAAGCGCTGTGATACTCTCCCGCAAACATCTGGTGGGAGAGCGCCCGGGTTCTGATTTCAATCTTGCGGACTTTTTTCAGCAATTCGTTTTCCATCGCCGGCATAAACTATTAGGGAACCTCAACCTTGTTGAGAATCTCGCTGATTATCTGCTCGGTGGTCACGTTCTCCGCCTCCGCCTCGTAGGTCAGGCCAATGCGGTGGCGCAGCACTTCGTAACATACCGCCCTGACGTCTTCGGGGATGACATAGCCCCTGCGTTTGATGAAGGCGTATGCCTTGGCTGCCATCGAAAGGGAGATGCTGGCACGGGGCGAACCGCCGTACGAAATCATCCCCGCCAGATTTGCCATACCGTATTCGGCGGGATTCCTGGTGGCGAAAACGATGTCCACGATATACTTTTCAATCTTTTCGTCCATATAGACGTCCCTTACCACCTGACGGGCACGGACGATGTCTTCGGGTTTCAGCACGGCTGTCGGCTTGGGCATCCCCTCACCGCTGTTGTTCATCCGGACGATAAGTTTTTCCTCCTCTTTCTTGGGGTATTTCACCACAACCTTCAGCATAAAACGATCGACCTGCGCCTCGGGCAGAGGATAGGTGCCTTCCTGTTCGATGGGGTTCTGGGTAGCCATTACCAGGAACGGCTCGGGAAGTTTGAAACTCTCTTCACCGATGGTCACCTGACGCTCCTGCATCGCCTCGAGCAGCGCCGACTGCACTTTTGCGGGTGAACGGTTGATTTCATCCGCCAGCACGAAGTTGGCGAAGATGGGACCTTTCTTTATCTGGAACTGTTCGCTCTTCTGGCTGTAAATCAAGGTTCCCACAACGTCTGCGGGAAGCAGATCCGGAGTAAACTGGATACGGCTGAACTTGGCATCCACCACCGAAGCCAGGGTGTTGATGGCCAGAGTCTTGGCCAAGCCGGGCACACCTTCCAGCAGGATATGGCCGTTGGCCAGCAGACCGATGAGAAGGTTCTCAACCAGCTGCTTCTGGCCCACGATGACCTTGCCCATCTCCATTTGCACGATATCCACAAAGGCACTTTCTTTCTGAATGCGGTCGTTCAGTTCTTTGATGTTTTCACTGTCCATATATGAAATGTTTTGTAATTTTGCTGTGTTCTCAACAAATGGCAAATTTAATCAAAAAAGTTGATAGATGAGACTCTTCCTTTCCATCTCTTACGACGGGGCCGCCTACTGCGGCTGGCAAAGACAGGACAACGCCGTATCTGTGCAGGAGGTGCTTGAAAAAACCGTCTCTACGGTGTTCGGCTGCAGCATCAGCGTTACCGGTGCGGGCAGGACCGATGCCGGGGTGAATGCAACCCACTACATCGCCCACTTTGACGTTCCGGAAGAGGTCAGCAATCCGAGCCTTGCGTTAAGCAAAATAAATGCCATACTGCCCCACGACATTGCGGCCCACCACCTCTACGCCGTGGGAGAAGATGCCCACGCCCGCTTCGACGCAACCAGCCGCACCTACCGCTACTACATTCACACCGCCAAGGACCCTTTTGCCTGCAAATCGTGGTTCTGCAAATACCGGCTGGACGTAGATGCGATGAACAGAGCGGCAGAGTATTTGCTTGGCACAAATGACTTTTCGAGTTTCGAGAAGAGCGGCACGGACAATGCCACATCGATATGCACCGTCACCAATGCGCGATGGACCCGGATTGACGAAACCCATCTCGTGTTTGAGATCACTGCCAACAGATTTCTCCGCAATATGGTAAGGGCTATCGTGGGGACACTGGTGGATGTCGGAAGGGGGAAAATCGGCAGTGGGGACATTGTGCGGATAGTGGAGGCGCGAGACCGCTGCCGGGCGGGCCAGTCGGTTCCCGGACACGCGCTGTTTCTCTGCAAGGTGGAATATCCGTGGCCCCTTTTGCCGTTATGATTTTTTTAAGTTAATTTGCGTTTCCTAACGATTTATCAAAATTTAATATAAAATGTTGTTCACATTACTCCAGGCGGCTGCAGAAGAAGCCGCAGTGCAGGTCGAGGCAGTGGCCGAAAAAGCATCTTTCAGTCTCCTGAGTCTCGCCACAAAGGGCGGCTGGCTTATGCTTGTCCTCGCCCTCCTTTCCGTCATAGCCATTTACATCTTTGCAGAAAGGCTCTACGCCATCAACCACGCCGCAAAGATTGACAAGAACTTCATCAAAGACATCACCGACTATCTGCAAGACGGCAAGAAGAAATCGGCCCTGGCTCTGTGCAAAAAGCACGACACCCCCGTTTCCCGTATGATTGAAAAGGGCATAGAACGTATGGGCAAGCCCCTCGGCGACATCCAGACCGCCGTCGAGAACGTCGGCAACGTGGAGGTGGCCCGTCTTGAGAAAGGTCTTCCCATCCTGGCCTCCATCTCCGGAGGTGCCCCGATGATCGGATTCCTCGGCACCGTTCTGGGTATGGTGCAGGCTTTCTTCAACATGTCCCAGGCCGGCAACAACATCGACATCACGCTCCTCTCCGGAGGTATTTATACCGCTATGATAACCACCGTGGGCGGTCTCTTCGTCGGCATCATAGCCTATTTCGGCTACAACTACCTGACCTCAAGGGTTTCGGATGTGGTTTACAAGATGGAGAACAGCACTATGGAGTTTATGGATGCCCTCGAAAGCGGCGCCATCAACCAGTCGTAGGACATAACATTGCACCACAATGGCACTCAAACGCAACACAAAAATAGATGCCAGCTTCTCGATGTCTTCAATGACCGACATCGTGTTCCTGCTTCTAATATTCTTCCTGGTGACATCGACCCTGGTCAACCCCAATGCCTTGAAGCTGCTTCTTCCCAAGAGTACGGGACAGGTGTCGGCCAAGCCTATGGCAACGGTATCCATCAAGCACTATCCCCAGCGCAATGCGGTGACATACCATATCAACGGCAACGCCACCCCCGTCACCTTCAACGAGATTGAGGGCGAACTGCGCAGTCTGCTGGATGGGGAAGACGAGCCTACTTTCTCAATATACAGCGACGAGACCGTCCCCGTCAAGGAAGTCGTGGCGCTGATGAACATCGCCAAGCGCAACCAGTACAAAGTCATAATGGCGACCTCGCCGGAATAGACAGGTTATGTACGAGTATGAATCGCGCTCCAAATTCATCGGGGCTGTTACCGCAACAGCCTTCGCCGCGATTTTGCTCGGCATAACCGCCACCTCCTCCATCAGGGCGGCATCATCCCCGTCGGATATGGAGATACTTATGGCGCTCAATCCGGAGGAGATTCCCGAGATTGAGCCGGAAGAGGAACCCCAGAAGATAGAAGTTACGGCCGGCATAGAGCCCCGCGCCGAAGTCCCGAAGCCCAAAGAGCCGGTCAAGCTGGTGCAGAAGGCCGAATCCAACGTGGAGGGGAACCGTGCCAACGAAGCGCCGGAATCCACCGTCGGCGACAACGGGGATGTGGATGTCAATGAGCCCGAGCGTCCCGTGGAAATCAACAAAAGGGCCCTTTTCTCATCCTCCAACAACACCGCAAAGGACACCATTCAGCAGCAGGTTGCCGCAAAAGTTACCGAGTCGCTCAAAGCCGGACACGCCCAGGGAAACACAACCACGGGAAATCCCGAAGGAGAGCCGTCCGCAAAACTGGAAGGGCGCACCACCGTGGGGGCGCTGCCGATTCCCGAATACACCGCGCAGCAGACCGGCAAGGTTGTGGTGAAAATTGTGGTTGACAGAGACGGAAACGTACTGAAGGCCACCGCCGGCGCCCCCGGCACCACCATCACCGACAGTTCGCTGAGAGAGTCGGCAAAGAAGGCGGCCCTCAAAGCCAAGTTCAATGTCAGCCGGACGGCCCCCGAAGTCCAGGAAGGGACCATAACCTATGTGTTCAGACTGAAATAGGAGCGGAAAAATAAAAAAGGTGAGACTGTAAGCCGGGTTCTGTAAATGCCCCGAAAGGCACCCCTCTGTCATTTATCTTCGCAGCCTACCCCCCGACAACGGGCGGGCAACCCTTGACTGCCGGTATATTTGGCCTTGCAGCGTGCAGATGCGTACCACGCATACATCACTGTATGCGCCGGTGGGCTCTTACCCCACCTTTTCACCCTTGGCCTTGAATCAAAGCCGGTTGTTTTCTGTTACGCGAGTCATAAACTTACGCCCATCTGTGCTTTCCACAGTGCACCGCCCTCTGCTGCCCGGACTTTCCTGAGATGGCCTCGGCCATCCCCGACAGAGCGTCTCACCTTGGCGGCAAATGTA
The DNA here is from genome assembly GCA_021443625.1 of Bacteroidales bacterium. GTDB lineage: Bacteria > Bacteroidota > Bacteroidia > Bacteroidales > UBA932 > Equibacterium. The sequence continues at coordinate 47,644 of JABUTP010000014.1, forward strand.
CGAAATTATTTTTTCTGATGTGTGCAGCCCTCCGAAAATGGGCATCCCCAGCATTGGTTTCCCGAGCTACGCCGGCGGGAGCTGACCATAACCCATAGGGCCACCGCGAATGCCGCTGCCACTATTGCTGCTATAACTATGGAGATTACGTTCATTGATAAAACTCGACGTGCAAGAGATTTTCTTTATATTACTTTGGGGAGAAAGTCCAGAAATGAGGACATTTGAAATCACACAATCATCATAGTCACCATATAGCCAATCCAGGCCACAATCCAGGCCACAACGCATTGGAAGGCTATCACAAATGCCGCCCATCCGCTACCCAACTCGCGTTTTATGGCTGTTATGGCTGCTACGCAGGGGGTGTATAAAAGGCAGAAAATAAGCATCGGTACGGCAGTTGTGACCGTAAGGAGCGAAGTGGCATCCAGCACGCCCATTGTCGAGGCTATGTTCTCCTTGGCCAGCACTCCCGCAATCAGCGATGTCACAAGGCGCCAATCTCCCAGGCCGAGCGGCTTGAAAATGGGGGCTATGAGGCCCGAGAACCAGGCCAGAATGCTGTCCGAACTGTCGGACACATAGTTCAACTTGAAATCAAAGGACTGGAGCAGCCACACGACTACCGACGCCACAAGAATCACCGTAAAAGCCATCTTCATAAAGTCCCTTACCTTTTCCCAGAGCAGGTGGAAAACATTTTTCAGCCGCGGGAAACGATATACCGGCAGTTCCATCATAAACGGGGCCGGTTCCGACTGATGGCCGAACCATTTGCGCATCAGCGTCACTACAACACCCGTGACGATGCCGAGCAGGTAGAGGGAAATCATCACCAGCCCCCCGTGTCCGGGGAAGAAGATTGTGGTAAGATAACCATACACTGCTATTTTTGCCGTACAGCTCATAAACGGCATCATCAGGATTGTGGTCCTGCGGTCGCGGGTTGAAGGGAGGGTGCGGGCCGACATCACCCCAGGCACCGAGCATCCGAAACCGATGAGCATCGGCACTATGGACAACCCCGAAAGGCCGATTTTGCGGAGGAGCTTGTCCGACACGAATGCGATACGGGCCATATATCCGCTGTCCTCGAGCATCGAAAGGAAAAAGAACATCACCATTATGACGGGGACGAAACTAAGCACGCTTCCCACCCCGCCGAAAATGGCATCCATCACCAGAGAGCGGACGGCATCACTCACCTGCCACCTTATGAAAGCGGCGTCCACCACACTTGCCAACGCCCCTATTGCCTCCGCCAGAAGACCCTGCAACCACACCCCTATCTTGTCGAACGTCAACCAGAAGACAAGCGCCATTATGACGATGAATGAGGGAATGGCACTCCATCGCCCCATCAGTACACGGTCTATCCGCCTCGTGCGGACGCGTTCCCTGCTCTCCTTGGGACGGATGACGGTACGTTTGCACAATCTCTCAACAAACGAATATCGCATATCGGCCATTGCGGCGTGCCGGTCGAGGCCGCGGTGGTTCTGCATCTCTTCGATAACCCCCTCGATCATTTCCATTTCGTGGCTTGTAAGATGCAGCCGGCTCTCTATGTCTTCATCGCCGTCTGCCAGACGGTCGGCCACAAAACGTTTGGAGAGCCCCGCCTCTTCGGCGTGGTCCTCCACCAGATGCATTATGCTGTGGACGCAGCGGTGAACCGCCCCGCCATACTCGTTCTTGTCGCAGAAGTCACGGTATTCGGGTTTTTCCTGATATGTGGCAATGTGTATGGCGTGTTCCATCAACTCCCCTATACCCTCCTGTCTGGAGGCGGAAATGGGGATTACGGGAATTCCCAGCTGGCGCTCCATTTCATTGACGCGGATAGTGCCTCCGCTCCCTTTGAGTTCATCTATCATATTGATTGCCAGAACCATCGGAAGTTCCAACTCCATCAGCTGCATAGTGAGGTAAAGATTGCGCTCGATATTGCCGGCATCCACCACGTTGATGATGCAATGGGGAGGATTGTCCAGAAGTTGTCCGCGGGTCACTTTCTCCTCATCGGCATAGGCCGCGAGGGAGGAGATTCCCGGCAAATCCACTACTGTGGCTGGAATCCTGCCCGGAAGAATCCCTTCGGCTATATCCACCGTCACCCCCGGAAAGTTGCCCACGTGCTGTCGGGATCCGGTCAGTGCATTGAACAATGCGGTCTTTCCGCAATTCTTCTGCCCGACTATTGCAAACCGCAACTGAGTGCCGTCCGTCAATGGGTGTTCGTGGTCTTTCTTATGGAACTTTCCCGCCTCACCGATGCCGGGGTGGGCATAGTCGTCATAATGCGAGGGTGAATACGAATACTCCTCGTCATAACCGGCAGAGTCCTCCTCCCGCTGATTTGCCAAAGCTGTGATTTCTATCTCTTCGGCTTCAGCCGCCCTCAGCGAGAGGGGATGTCCCCTGACTATCACTTCTATCGGGTCACCCATTGGGGCCCTGCGGAGCAGCGTAACCTCCGCCCCGGGTATCATTCCCATATCGATAAGTTTGCGGCGCATTATACCGGCCCCTCCCACCTTCACTATAACGCCCCGAGAGCCTGCAGTCAAATTGTTGAGAGTCATAATCAAAAGATGTTCTATTGTCAGAGCGAAATTATTATAATGCCGGATAAATAGCAAAACAAGTTTGCCAATTCTGCCACTTATCGCTAACTTAGCGACAAAGATTGCGTCTTGAAAAGCCGCAAATCCCGATAATTCATCAAATTTCATATATGAACTCATTAAGAAAGATTGTTTTGGCTCTGGTTGTCGGATTATTGTTCACCGACGCCGGCGCAAAAGATTGGTATGCTGCCGATTTCGGCGCAAAAGCCGATGGCATCACCCTCAACACCGCCTCCATCCAGCAGGGAATCGACTATGTCAGCGCCAACGGCGGAGGCCGGCTCATACTGACGCCGGGCAAATGGCTGTGCGGCTCGATATACCTCAAAAGCGGGGTTACCCTCCATCTTGAGGCCGGTGCCACACTGCTCGGCTCGCTCAACCCCTGGGATTACATCAAGGACCCCTACACCAAATGGACCGCATTCGTCCACTCCGTAAAGCAGGAGAACAT
>JABUTP010000014.1:51804-61912 GCA_021443625.1 Bacteroidales bacterium
GTGAAGGAAAACTTCAGATTGTCAAAAACAACACAACCGAATAAATATGAAAAAAATCATCATAGCAACCTTATTCGCCCTTATCCCCGTATTGGGCCTCTGCAAGCAGCATAAAGCGACCGTCTGGGGAGTCAAGAGCGACGGCTTGACCGACAATACCGCCTCCATACAGCGCGCCATCGACTATCTCAGCGAACACGGCGGCGACACTCTGGTCTTTTATGTGGGACGCTACCTTACGGGGGCCATCGAACTCAAGAGCAACGTCACCATCCGTCTGTGCGAAGGAGCCGTGCTGGTGGCCGCCCCGAACATATATGCATTCAACGGGGCGCCTGCCCTGATTTGGGCCAAAGAATGCGAGAACATCTCGGTGCTGGGCCATACCACCCCCGGCAGAGGGGGCGTCATTGAAGGCAGTGCGGCCGCCCTCAACGCCCATATCGAAGGACAGAAAGCCAAGGGGCTGTTGACAGACTCCCCCCTCCCCGCCCTCATCAGTTTCGAGAACTGCGCCAACGCCCGCATTGAGGATATAAAACTGTGGGACAGCCCCGCAGCCCAGGCCATCGTGACCAGTGGAGACGTTACGGTAAAGGATGTATATATCCACAAGGACGGCATCGTCACCACCCCCGACGGCAGGAAAGCCAAAGTGATCAAATAAGACCTTCAAGAGAATATGAAAAAACTTGCTATACTTTCATTGGCAGCAGTTCTGTCTGCAATGCCCCTTCATGCCGGCGATTACTACGCCTCGTCGTTCGGCATCAAATCCAACGGCACAACCCTCAACACCAATGCCATCCAGAAGGCCATCGACTATATCAGCAGCGAAGGGGGCGGAAAACTCATGTTCAAGGTGGGTCGCTACCTCACGGGAACCATCCAGCTGAAGGACAACGTCACCATCGACTTGGGAGAAGGGGCCGTATTGGTGGGTTCCCCCAATCCGTATGACTACTACTCAGTTGCCGGCACGCCGGGCTTCATCGTGGCATATCAGGCCAAGAACATCGGCATCACCGGAAAAGGTGTGATTGACGGCCAGGGACGGGAAGTTGCAAACAACTTCCTCGGGCAGATTGCCTTGGGCTTCATCGACGACCAACTCTCGCTCGGACGCCCGGGCGGAGTCCGTCCCAACCTCATCTATCTCAGGGAATGCGAAGGAGTTACCCTTAAAAACGTCAATATCCGCAATTCGGCCGCCTGGACCGTCTATATAGACCAGTGCCAAAACACTATGGTCGATGGCGTCACCGTCACCAGCCGCGCATTCTGGAACAATGACGGCGTGGACATCGTTGACTGCCGCGACTTCACCCTCCAGAACAGCTTCATAGACTCCGCCGACGACGGAATCTGCCTCAAATCGCACTCTGCCTCCGCCCGCTGCGACAATGTGCTCATCCAGAACAATGTGGTGACATCCAGCGCCAGCGGCATCAAGTTCGGCACGGTGGGACGGGGCGGTTTCAGCAACATTACCCTGCTCAACAACACCGTCTATGACACTTTCCGCAGCGCTCTGGCCATCGAAGCGGTTGACGGAGGATGCGCGGAGAACATTCTGGTGGACGGCCTCAAATCACTCAACACAGCCAACCCCATATTCATAATCGTGGGCGAAAGGTGGGGCAAAGGAAGTTACGCCAGAAACATCACCATAAAGAATATGTATTTCAAAGACTAGTTGCATCAGATTTTATTGTAGATGGTTTTGAATATAGATAAAACGGCACACTCGTTGTACGGTTTAATTTAAATGATTTCGATACAATTATCCCATAAGTTAACAATATTAATTTTATGGAGGAATTCNGAAGCCCGACTACGGTGCCGAATATGAAGGCCCCACCCTTGAGGACGAACCCCGCAACGTCTGCCCCTGCAGCATTGTGGGTCTTCCCGGCAATGATATACAAAACGTTTCTTTGGAGAACGTTGAGTTGATATTCCCCGGTGGCGGAGATGCCAATTACGCCAAGGTCGGCACCGACGAGCTCGACAAGATAGCCGAAATGCCCGGAGCGTACCCCGAATTCTCGCAGTTCAAGGAACTTCCCGCCTGGGGATTCTTCATCCGCCACGCCGACGGCATCTCGTTCAAGAATGTCAAACTGACTGCCAAGGCCAAAGACTACCGCCCCGCATTTGTCCTGGATGACGTAAAGAACAGCGACCTCTCGGGAGCCAAGACCTCAGCCCCCGGGCTCAAGCGGCTCTTTACCCGCAACTGCAAGGGAATCAGAAAGTAATGTCTTTAAGACTGCGTCCCTCCATCTTCCATTGGCGGAATTCGGACGCGGCGGCATAGATAACGTCTGTGGAGGAATTCAGGGCTGTTTCAAAAGAGTCCTGAATCACTCCTATGATGAAGCCGATACCGACCACCTGCATTGCCAGGTCGTTTGAAATACCGAAAAGGGAACAAGCCATGGGAATGAGCAGCAGGGAGCCGCCGGCAACACCCGAAGCCCCGCAGGCCCCCGCCGTGGCAAGCAGACTCAATATGATGGCGGTGGGAACATCCACCGTCAGTCCCAATGTATTGACCGTGGCCAGAGTCATCACCGTGATGGTGATGGCCGCCCCGTTCATATTGATGGTGGCCCCGAGCGGAAGGGAGACCGAATAAAGGTTCCGGTTGAGCCCGAGATTCTCGCAGATTTCCATATTGACGGGGATGTTCGCTGCCGAACTTCTTGTAAAGAAAGCGGTGAGGCCGCTTTTTTTATAACACGCGAGAACCAGCGGGAAGGGGTTGGAGCGCATCGTCACCCCCACGATGAGCGGCGTCACCACAAAGGCCACAAAGAGCATACATCCCACCAGAACGGCCAGGAGTTTGCCATAGTTCACAAAGATGCCAACACCGTTGCTCGACACCGACGTGAACACGATGCCCATTATGCCGAAGGGGGCCAACTGGATAATCCATCTTACAATCTGCGACACCGAGTCGGCAATCTGGCGCATCCCGTTGGCCACCGAAGGGGTTGCAAAAACGTTCATTGCCAGGCCGAACATCACCGCCCAGAAAAGGATTCCCAGATAATTCGCCTCCACAAGACTTTTGACGGGGTTCGTCACAATGCTTACCAGCAGATTGGAAAAGACCTGACTGATGCCGGTCGGAGCCACTCCGGATGCCTGTTCTGTCAGCGACAAAGGGACCGTCACCGGAAATGCGAAGCTGACGGCGACCGCCACGCTTGCCGACACCAAGGTGCTCAGGATATAAAGAAATATGACGGTTCCTATCTGCTTGCGGGACTTGCCGCCGCCCGAACCGAGCAGTGAGCTCGACACCAGGACAAACACCAGAACGGGCGCGATGGCCTTGAGCGCCCCCACGAACAATATGCCCAACTGGTCGATGACCGGCGCCTGCGGCACGAAATGCCCGAGGCAGGTACCCAGAATCAATCCCAGCGCGATTCGGAATATAAGGTTTGAAGATGTGTATTTTTCCCAAAAATTACCCATACGCAACTTTTTTGAAGCCGATTTGACAAAATTAACAATTCTTTTCAGTAATTATGGTGGTATATTCCCACTTATGTCTTAAATTTGGAAGAATATTCACAAAAAGAAATACACATTAAAATTTACAACTATGGCAAAAAAATGGATTTGCACAGTGTGCGGTTATGTACACGAAGGGGATGAGGCTCCCGAAAAATGCCCTCAATGCAAAGTTCCCGCATCCAAGTTCAAAGAGCTCAAGGAAGACGATTCCCTCAAATTTGACACGGAGCACGAAATCGGTGTTGCCAAAGGCGCTGCCGATGCAGAGATGATCAAAGACCTCAACGCCCACTTCAACGGCGAATGCACAGAGGTCGGAATGTACCTTGCAATGAGCCGCCAGGCCGACCGCGAAGGTTATCCCGAAATCGCCGAGGCATTCAAGCGTTACGCATGGGAAGAGGCTGAGCACGCTGCCAAGTTCGCAGAACTTCTGGGTGATGTGGTTTGGGACACCAAGACCAACCTTGAGAAGAGGATGAATGCAGAGGCCGGTGCCTGCGCCGACAAATTCCGCATCGCCAAGAACGCCAAAGCCGCCAATCTCGACGCCATCCACGACACCGTTCACGAAATGGCAAAAGACGAGGCCCGTCACGGAAAAGGATTCGAAGGACTTTTCAACAGGTACTTCAAGAAATAATCTCGTATTGAAACAACAGAAAAAGGGCTTGACCGAAAACACGGTCAAGCCCTTTTTCCATATAGTCCGGGACTATTTCTCAAGCCACCTGCGGGCGTTTACGAACATATCGAGCCAGGGGGTTGAGACATCGTGACGCTTTTCTGCGGGGTACCACGGCCAGTTCCAGGGCCTGAGACAACGCTCGGGGTGGGGCATCATTGCCAGATGACGTCCGTCGGGGCTGCAGACACCGGCCACTCCGCCGGGCGAACCGTTGGGGTTGCCGGGGTAGTCGTTGTAGTTGTAGCGGACAGCCACCACCGCTCCGTTGTCGGCGCCGAACTCGAACTTGCCTTCGCCGTGGGCCACCCAGATGCCCAGTTTGGACCCTTCCAGCGATTTGAGCATGACGGAAGGGGATTCGGCTATGGTCACGCCCACGAAGGTGCTTTCGAACTTGTGCGAATCGTTGTGTTTCATCTTGGGAGAGCGCTCCCTCTGGTCGGGAGTAATCAAACCCAGTTCAGCCATCAGCTGGCAGCCGTTGCATATTCCGAGGCTCAGGGTGTCGGGCCTTGCATAGAATTTCTCGATGGCACTGCGGGCCTTGTCGTTATAGAGGAGGGCGCCGGCCCATCCCTTTGCCGAGCCGAGGGTGTCTGCATTGGAGAATCCTCCCACAAACACTATCATACTTACATCCTCAAGCGTTTCTCGTCCCGAAGTAAGGTCGGTGGTATGCACGTCCCTCACCTCAAAACCGGCCATATAGAGGGCCCACGCCATTTCGCGGTCTCCGTTCGAACCCTTCTCGCGGATGATAGCGGCCAGCGGGCGTTTGGCGCTCGCCTGACGTCCGGTTTTGGTGTCGGCCGTGCGGCTTGACGGAAAAATATATTGCAGGGGCTGTTTCTTGTAGTTTTCAAAGCGGGCATCGGCCAGTCCTCCGGCCACCTGACGGCTGTCGAGCAGGTGGGAAGTGCTGAACCAGCTGTCGCGCATCCGGTCAACATCCAGCGAAAGCACTCCGCGGGAGTAGCTCATTTCGAGGGTGCGTCCGCTGTTCCATTCGCCGATTTCGTAATATGCGACACCGGCTTTCCCCAGGCACTGCGAAGCCTTGTCATCGGCCACCTGCAGCACGACTGCGGGCATTTCGCTGAATATCACGTTGTCGTCCAGACCGGCGAGGGACACTTTGAGCCCGCCGACTGTGGAGCCGAACAGACCTTCGAGCAGCGTTGTCACAAGACCTCCGGCGGAGATGTCGTGACCTGCCAGAGCGTATTCATTCTCCACAATCTCCTGCACCGCCTCGAAGCATTTAACGAAATATCCGGGATTCTTCACATCCACGCACTTTGCACCCACTTTGGAGCATATCTGGGCATAAGCCGAACCGCCGAGCTGGTACGAGGCCTCCTTGTCGAACGGGATATAGAGAATCTTTGAAGGACGGGGTTCGAATACCGCGTGGAGGGTTTTTGAAACGTCCGAAACCTGCCCCACGGTGGATATTATGAGAGTTCCGGGAGAGAGCACCTTCTCGCCCGTAGGATATTTCTGTGTCATCGACATCGAATCCTTTCCGGTAGGGATGTTGATGCCCAGTGCGATGGCGAAGTCCGAAGCCCCCTTGACGGCATTGTAGAGGCGGGCATTCTCACCGTCGTTGCGGCACGGCCACATCCAGTTGGCACTGAGGGAGACGCTGTTCAGCCTGCCCCCCTTGAGCGGCGCCCACACCATATTGGTAAGGGCCTCTGCAATGGCGATGCGCGAACCTGCGGCTGCATCTATGAGACCGACTGCGGGAGCGTGGCCGATGGAGGTGGCGATACCCTCTTTGTTGTCATATCCTATGGCGGTGACGGCCACGTCGTTGAGCGGCAGCTGTATTTCACCGGCGGTCTGCTGGCAGGCGATGAGGCCTGTCACGGAGCGGTCAACCTTGTTGGTAAGCCAGTCTTTGCAGGCCACCGACTCGAGGGTCATAAGGTCGCAAACGACATCTTTGAGCTGCTCGGGAGAATAGTCCGAAACGGGTTTGACGTCGGCATAAGTATGATTGACAGTGGTGTCAGTCATTATGGTCCTGGGGGTTGAGCCCAACATATCGCTGATGGCCAAATCTATCGGGGCCTTGCCGGTTTTGCTGTCGCGCAGGGTGAAATTGTGCTCTCCGGTGGTCTTGCCGATATTGTAGAAAGGAGCCCTTTCCCTCTCGGCTATGTCCTTGAGATGGGCGGCATCGGACTGCTTCATCACGAGGCCCATCCTTTCCTGGCTTTCGTTGCCGATAATCTCCTTGTAGGAGAGGGTCGGATCACCTATGGGAAGGGCGCTTATGTCTATGGTTCCTCCGGTCTCCTCCACAAGCTCCGAGAGGCAGTTCAGGTGGCCGCCGGCGCCGTGGTCGTGAACGGAGATTATGGTGTTGGTATCCTCTTCGCTTATTGCCCTTATGGCATTGTAGGCCCTTTTCTGCATTTCGGGATTGGAACGCTGCACGGCATTGAGCTCAATTGCATTGGCATATTCACCGGTAGCCACCGACGAAACCGCGCCGCCTCCCATTCCGATGCGGTAGTTGTCGCCTCCCAGAAGTACTACGGCGTCGCCGGTCTCGGGAGTTTCCTTCAGAGAGTCTTTCTTTTTGGCAAATCCAACGCCGCCGGCCTGCATTATCACTTTGTCAAAGCCGAATGTCCCCGCCTCGTCGCTGTGCTCAAAGGTGAGGAGCGAACCGCAGATGATGGGCTGTCCGAACTTGTTTCCGAAATCGGAAGCACCGTTGGAAGCCTTTATGAGGAGCTGCTGGGGAGTCTGATAGAGCCAGGGGCGGGCCTTGGTTTCCTCCCATTTGCGGGGTGCCTCCTCAAAGCGCGGATAGGGGGTCATATAGACTGCGGTGCCGGCGATGGGGAAAGAACCCTTGCCACCCGCAATCCTGTCGCGGATTTCGCCGCCGGTTCCGGTGGCCGCTCCGTTGAAAGGTTCCACGGTGGTGGGGAAGTTGTGGGTTTCCGCCTTGAGCGAGATGACAGTCTTTTCCCCTTTCATCTCAAAGAGAGAGGGTTCGGCACCGTTGGAAGGGTGGAACATCTCCACCTCGGGTCCCTCGATGAAGGCGCAGTTGTCTTTGTATGCCGACACCACTTCGTTGGGATTGGTCTGGGTGGTCTTCTTGATGAGTTTGAATAGCGACGACTCCATCTCCTTTCCGTCAATGATGAAAGTGCCGTTGAAAATCTTGTGGCGGCAGTGCTCCGAGTTGACCTGGCTGAAGCCGAACACTTCGGAGTCGGTGAGGGGACGGCCCAGACGGCTGCTCAGATTCTGGAGATAGGCAATCTCCTCCTTCGACAGCGCAAGCCCTTCCTGACGGTCATAGGCCTCAAAATCTGTTATGTAAACGATATCCTCGGGGGTGCGGCTGATGGTGAAGACATCCTGGTCCAGACCTTTGTAGAGACGCTGCAGCATTTTGTCATACGAGGCATCCTCGGTTTCCACGGGGAAGAACTCCTCGATGCGGGCGATGCCGCCGATGTTCATATTGGCGGCGATTTCCACTGCCGTGGTGCTCCAGGGGGTTATCATCTCGCGGCGCGGCCCCACATACAACCCCTCCAGCGAACTTTGGGGCAGAAGGGAAGCGTTCGAGAAAAGCCACTGCAGGGCATTGATGGCGGCGTCTGACTGTTTGATTGTAGAATTCACGGCTATCACTGTGCCGTTTTCACTCTTGAAAAAGAGAATCTGACCTTCGGGATTCATTTAATATGGATTTTGCGGTTGCAAATTTAGGAATTGTTTGGGATAATCTATACTTTAGGCGCTGATTTATTACTATGGTGAAATGAATTATCAGGAAAGGATTGAAGCGCTGTTTGAGAGAACCCCGTCTTACCAGAATGTGGGCAAAGATGCATACAAGCCGGGGTTGGAATCGATGCTGGCATTTGACAATGCCGCAGGACACCCCCACCTCAACTTCCCCACCGTCCACATTGCGGGGACCAACGGAAAAGGCTCGGTATCCAGCATGCTGGCCGCCGCCCTTTCGTACAGCGGGCGCAAAGTAGGCCTCTACACCTCCCCCCACCTCACCGACTTTCGGGAGCGGGCCAGAATCGTCACCGAAAACGGCTTCGAACTGATTTCCCGGGAAGAGGTAATCTCTTTCCTCGACCGTTTTGACGATTTCATAAGCGAAGCGGCCCCCTCATTCTTCGAAATAACCACCGCAATGGCATTTGACTTCTTTGCCTCGCATCAGGTGGATGTAGCGGTTATAGAAACGGGGCTGGGAGGGCGTCTCGACTCCACGAACATCATCACCCCCAGAATCAGCGTCATCACCAACATCGGGCTGGAACACTGCGCAATGCTGGGGAATACCCTGAGTGAAATAGCCTTTGAGAAGGCGGGCATCATCAAGCCCGGCGTGCCGGTGGTAATCGGGGAAATACACCCCGAAACCCGCCCCGTATTTGAGAAAAAGGCGGCAGAGTACCACTGTCCCATAACTTTTGCCGAGGAGAGACAATTACCACAAAAAGAATACTTGTTGAACAATCTGGATTTGAAAGGACAATACCAGAGCCAGAATCTGCAGACCGTCCTTACCGCCCTCGAGGTGCTCGGGATGGAATACAACGAGACCAGGATTGCCTCGACCGCCCGCCATACGGGGTTCCGCGGCCGTTGGGAAAGACTCTCCTCCAAACCCGACATCATCTGCGACATCGGTCACAATGCCCACGGACTCAAGGAGGTTTTCGGGCAATTGGCGGCAGCTCGGCGGGATTACCGCCGGGTTCACATAGTGTTCGGGGTGGTCAGCGACAAGGACGTGGAGGCGGTCGCCCGGTTCATGCTCCTGCCCGACAATGCGACTGATTACATCTTCACCTCCCCCTCCACCCAGAGGGCGATGCCGGTGGGTGAGCTTGTCTCGCGGCTGGCACCTTTCGGCATTCACGGCAAAGAAACGGCCAGCGTCGGGGATGCCCTCGACCTGGCCATATCCGATGCTTCCGAAGACGATTTGATATTTGTCGGGGGAAGCAACTTTACCGTCAGCGACGCCTTGGATTATTTTGAAAAGCGCCCGGCGGATCTCTAACCCCTGATGTAGTAGGTTACGCTGGTCACAACCCTGACATTCTTGATGTAGGGGGTGCTGGAGTCGCGGTCCTCAATGGTAAACTGCCCCTGGGACGCGCTCTTGATTTTGCCCAGTCGGCTGCCCGAGTCCTTGGCGAATTTCTTTGCGGCAAGACGGGCATTTACAGTGGCTTCCTCTATCATTTCGGGCTTGATGTCGTTGAGACCATTGAACGAGTAGATTGTCTGGAACTCCCAGCTGTCGGCTGAGCCCACGGTAATCCCCTTCTCAACGAGTTCCATCTGACGGGACGTCAGGGCCACCACCTCATCCACCTTGCCCGTGCACACGGTAATGGACGACGTCACTATGTAATTGTAAGGGCGGTATTCACCATAGGTATTGGTCCGGCAGTCGGTGATTGAAGGGGGATTGATGGTGATTTCTTCCCGCGGAATGCCGCCTTTTACCAGGAAATCCACTATGGCGCCGTTTTTGGCGCTGATTTCACTTGTCAGGGCCTCCAGGTCGTTTCCGCCGATTTTGTATGCAACCGGCCAAATCACCTTGTCCGCCTTCACCTCACGCTCGCACAAGCCCCTCACGCTCACGGACCTGTCGTATCCCTTGAATTCCTTTACTCCGAACACGATGGAGAGCGCTATGAGCGCCAACCCAATCATAACAAAAAATCCTGTCTGCTTCATTTTGTCAAAACTTATATGGTTGATAAAAGACTACTCGAACTCGATTGTGCCGAAATATTCGGGGCAGTGGAAATCGGGAGTCGGAGTGCCGATAGGGTTCCAGCTCAAAAAGTGGGCCACAGCCATTTC
>JABUTP010000150.1 GCA_021443625.1 Bacteroidales bacterium
TAAACTGGACATCTCCGAACTCGTGGGCCAGAATATCGTGATCGACATAGAGCGACAATGCCACATTGACCAGTTCCACCCCTTCCAGCCGAAGATCATACTGGCGGGGCGTAAGTGCCGTGAGAGAGGGAAAAAGACGGGTCATGGTGTGGCCCAAAGACTCGGCAAAGGCATAGCCGTCGCCCGTGGAACCCGTGGTGGGATAGGACATCCCGCCCGTGGCGACAACCACCGCCCGCGACTCGACCGTAAAGGAGCACGGCGCCCCCCCGTTGGGAGAACTCCTGACAAACTTCACGGACATCGTATCGTCTTCGCATCTTGAAACCTCTGTCACCGTACAGTCTGTCATCAGGTTTATGTTCTCGTGTCGGGAAAGGCAGCGGCTCAGGCCATCGACCACAGTCACCGCCTTCATTGAAGCCGGGAAGACCCGGTCTCCCCGCGTCAGGACTGTCTCGACCCCTATGGACTCGAAGAAATCCACGGTGGCGTCATTGGTAAAGAAATGGAACGCCGGTTTGAAAAAATTGGGTTTGGGATGAATATGGGGAGAAAAGTCGTTCCACACCTTCCGGTTGGTCAGATTGCACCTCCCTTTGCCGGTAATCATCAGCTTGCGTCCCACGCGGCCATTTTTTTCCAGCAGCACCACCCGGGCGCCCGCCTCTGCGGCCCTTATGGCAGCCATCATCCCCGCCGGTCCCGCGCCTATCACCACGACATCTCCGTAAATCTTCTCCATAGCGCCGTCATTCTGCTATTATGCCGCTGCCGAGCATCTCCCCGTCGGTGGCATACCACACTGCGAACTGTCCTGCCGTCGCCGCCCTCTGCGGTTCTTCAAAAAGGATATACATTCTGCCTTCCCTCCGCAGCAGCCTTGCCTTCTGGAGAGGCTGGCGGTACCGGATGCGGACCAGATAATCCCGCTCCTCCCCTTCGGCCATTTCGAGGTCGGGCCTTATCCAATGGATGTCACCCTCCTCAATATAGAGTGCCTTGCGGTACAATCCGGGGTGGCCGTCCCCCTCCCCCACATATATCGTATTGGTTTCCATATCGGTGGCAAGGACAAACACGGGAGTCTTGTGGCCTCCGATGCCCAACCCCTTGCGCTGACCTATCGTGTAGAACTGCGCCCCGATGTGGCGTCCTATCTTTTTGCCGTCCTGCGGAGTGTAGCGCAGCGGAAGGCTCATCTCCTCCAGACTCTGCGGAGCGGGGCGGCCATCGTACCAGTCGGGGAAAATCTCCACGACATCCCCCTCCTTCGATTGCAGTTTCTGCTGCAGGAAGACCGGCAGATCTACCTTGCCCACAAAGCATATACCCTGGGAATCCTTTTTCTCGGCACTCGGAAGCCCCGCCTCCCTGGCGATGCGCCTCACTTCGGGCTTGGTTATGTCTCCTATGGGAAACATCGCCTTCGACAGCTGCTGCTGGCTCAGCTGGCACAGGAAATAACTCTGGTCCTTGTTGCCGTCACTCCCCGCCAGAATCCTGTATATGGGATTTCCGTCCGCCCCCATAATCTCCTCCTTGCGGCAGTAGTGTCCGGTGGCCACATAATCCGCACCGAGTTCCATTGCGCACTTGAGGAAGGCGTCGAACTTGATCTCTCTGTTGCACAGAACGTCGGGATTTGGCGTACGCCCCTTTTCATATTCCGAGAACATGTAATCGACCACCCGCTTGCGGTATTCGCCACTCAAATCGACAAAGTGGAAAGGTATCCCTATCTTCTTGGCAACCATTCTGGCTACGGACAAATCCTCCTCCCACTCGCAGTCCCCGTGAAGCGTACCCGTGGTGTCGTTCCAGTTCTGCATAAATAGGGCAAAGACATCGTAGCCCTCCTTTTTGAGGAGGTATGCCGCTACGCTCGAATCCACACCCCCGCTTAATCCTACTGCAATTTTCATTCTCTTCCTATTTGGATTATTCCAAAAATATCTATCTTTGCAACGGGTAAGTCATATACGACCAGCTCCCTCTGAACTCCCCCAGGGCCGGAAGGCAGCAAGGGCAGGAGGTTGTAGCGGTGCGATATATCAAGCTTACCCTTTTTTCGTTTCTATCCGCGTCGTCGGGGAGGACAAATGTCAAATTATTCTCACCTCCGGTGAGAGTTCCACTCCGAATTTTTCCCTCACGGAATCCTGAACCTTACGGGACAGTTCCAATATCTCATTTCCTTCCGCCCCGCCGAGATTCACCAGCACCAGCGGCTGCAGGTGCCACACTCCGGCCCTTCCCACGGAACGCCCTTTCCAGCCGCATTGGTCAATGAGCCAGGCCGCCGAAAGTTTGGCAAAGCCGTTCTCTGCCGGATAATGGGGCATCCCGGGCCACCGT
>JABUTP010000151.1 GCA_021443625.1 Bacteroidales bacterium
CATCGGTTGTGGCAAGCACCACCATAACGAAGATGAAGGTTGCAATAACCTCTACGAGGAATGCTCCACCGGCACCGCCGGCATTCTGCACGTAGTTTGCACCGTAAGCATCAGCACAACCCCCAGCGGCGGGGGCTCCGGAGACATTGACGATAAGGAAAAGGATGGCAGCTCCGATGATACCGCCCAGGAACTGGCCGGCCCAGTAGCCGCAGGCTTCTTTCCAACTCATTCTGCCGGAAAGAACCACGCCGAGGGTGATGGCCGGATTGATGTGGCAGCCGCTGATGGAGCCGATGGTGTAGGCCATGGCGATTACCGAAAGACCGAAAGCAAGGGATGTTCCCACCACGCCGGCGGGGTTGCCGCATCCCACAAACACTGCTGCACCGCAGCCAAGGAGTGTCAGAACCATTGTTCCGAAGCACTCAGCATAATACTTTTTCATTTATGTTGGTATTAAAGTTTGATGAATGTTCCGTCAGGAATGATGCACCCGTCCGCCACCGAATTTTCGTTGGAAGTGCTGACCACGGGATTCCCCTTAACGTCGATATAGCACTTGACAGCGTGCAAGCCGTTGTTTTTTGATGCCACAATGCCCTCCGTGGGGGCATCGGTTCTGCCGAATATGGTGACGTTGTCCAGAGTAAGATTGCTGCACTCGGTGACGTTCAGCCCGCCTCGGCAGCCGTTCTGCATCACTATGCCCTTCAGCGTGACGTTGCGGCACCCTTTCAGCGCCACCTGCCACGGGCTTGCGGCCTCAGCCGAGTTGATGTATCCCAGAGAAACCTGCTTGTCAATATGCTGGCCCAGCTCCGTTCCGAACCCCTCGATGACGCCCTGCCCGAAGATTTCGAAATTTTCTATATCCTCGCCATAGAGCATTGCAGGGGTTGCATTGGTCAAGTCATAATTGTAGGCGTTGCGGATTCCGGTCAGAATCGCCCCTTCCCTAAGGTATATGGTGACGTTGCTCTTGAGACGGACGCCCCCTATGGGATAGCGTCCCACCCATATTTCAAGGGTGTCGCCCGGGCTGTTCGCGCTAATGTAGTCTATGGCAAACTGGAGCGAGGAGGTGTTGTCGGTCGTGCCGTCGGAACGCATCGAGAACAGCGAACCGTTGTATCTGCGCCCCTCTGCGGCGACCGCCATAGTGAGGATGGCGACAAGTGAAAGTATAATCTTCTTCATACTGATTTACATTACATTGTTGGTTACCACTTGGCTCTTGCCTTCGCTGTCCGGCTCGACATATTCCATATTTTCAAGAACGAGTCCGCTCACGTCGTCCGCCACAATGGCCGGGCGGTATTCTTTGCCCTGAGCAATGAGTTTTATGTTGCTGAATTTGATATTGTCCGCGTGGCGGATGTAGAAACCCCAGGCGGGCAGTTCCTTGAACTGGGAGAACTCGGGATAGTACGAAACCATCTCGGGCACTGAGGCGAGTTCTTCGGGAGTGGTGCCGCGGAAAGCGTAGTTGGGGTTGCTGTCGCCGGGCATCACTATCTCAATGTTCTCGAGAGTGACGTTCTGGATGCGCACGTCGGGGATACCCACAATGCTCGACGGTGATATATTGCGAGGAAGGTCTTCAATTGGACCTTCATAACTGTAGCCGAGGTCGGGTTTCCCCGCGGGGACTTCGCCATAGACATTGCGGATGGTAACATTTTTCATTGAGCCGATGCGGCCGCCGTTCCAGCGGAGACCGGTGCGCAGGAATATGATGTTGCCGGTGTTGTAGGCCTTGATGCCATCCACCAGAATGTTGTCAATCTCTCCCCCATCCACACTTGCAAAGGTCACCGCGCTGCGGAAGGTGTCGTAGATGGTGATGTTGCGTATCACAAAATTCTTGAATCCCCCTTTGGAAACTGTGCCGAACTTCACTCCGTTGGCGCTTGAGCGGCCGCGGCAGTTCTCTATCAGCACGTTCTGGCAGATGTGCTCGGCGCTGTGCGACTTGAAGCAGAACACGTCGTCGGCGGCATCTATGTCGCAATCCCGTATCACAACCCCGTCGCAATCGACTATGTCTATGCCATCGTTGTTCCAATAGGACTTGCTGTCAACCCTGATTCGCTCCACCAGGACATTCGTGCACTGGTCGTAGGTCTCGTTCCAGCTGCCCGGGTCACGCAGGAAAATGTCCTGCACCGTCACCCCGTCGCACTCCCTGAAATAGATGTTCTGCGGGCGGTTCACCTCGTTGGGGCGGTCATTGCGCAATGGGTCGTTGAACAACCCTTTGTGGACATTGTCGCATACGTTGTACCCTATGGCAAAGCCGCGTCCGTTGATGGTGCCCTTGCCGGTGATGCCGATGTTCTTCTGTTT
>JABUTP010000152.1 GCA_021443625.1 Bacteroidales bacterium
GTACACCCGTGGGGAATCGAACCCCAACCTAAAGAACCGGAATCTTCAATTCTATCCATTAAACTACGGGTGCTTGAAGCGGCACAAATGTAAGCACGATTTTTTTGATTTGCTATCTTTTCATCGAAACTGTTTGAATATGATTCAAATTTTTAAACAGTTTCTTAAATTTGCAGACCAATTTTAAATTTTGACGAAATGAAAGCATACGTTTTCCCCGGGCAGGGTTCCCAGTTCCCCGGAATGGGCAAAGACCTTTATCTGGCCAATCCCGACGCAAAGGTGATGTTTGATTCGGCGTGCGATATTCTCGGATTCGATATAAAGAAGGTAATGTTTGAAGGTACGGCTGAAGATCTGAAGGCGACGGCCGTGACTCAGCCGGCAGTGTTCATTCACTCGGTGGTGACAGCCCTTACGGCTGAAGGTTTTGCTCCCGATATGACCGCCGGACACTCTCTCGGCGAGTTCTCCGCCCTGGTGGCCGCCGGCGCCCTGAAGTTTGAGGATGCCCTGAAACTCGTGTCGCTCCGTGCCTCGGCAATGCAGAAGGCCTGCGATGCGAACCCCGGCACTATGGCGGCCGTGCTTGCACTGCCCGATGACGTTATCGAGAAGATATGCGGCGAGGTGCCGGGCGTGGTTGTCCCCGCAAACTACAACTGCGGAGGGCAGCTTGTGATTTCCGGCGAGCTTGACGCCGTCAACGTTGCCTGCGAGCGGCTGAAGGAAGCGGGTGCGAAGCGCGCGATGCTTCTCCAGGTGGGCGGTGCTTTCCACTCTCCCCTGATGGCCCCGGCTGCCGCAGAACTGGCTCAGGCCATTGAGCAGACTTCTTTCGCCACCCCGACCTGCCCCATTTATCAGAATGTCGATGGCAAGCCCCACACCGATGCTGCCGAAATCAAGGCCAACCTGCTGGCCCAGCTTACCAGTCCGGTGCGCTGGACCCTTTGCGTGCAGAATATGATTGCCGACGGTGCCACCGATTTCGTGGAATACGGCCCCGGCAAGGTGCTGCAGGGCCTCATCAAAAAAATAGCTCCCGAAGGAGCTATCAATGACTGCGTTTCCATAGGGTAGAGGTTATCCCCTCGGTCCCATCGCTTTCCACTGCGCGAACTGCTCGATGGTGAGAATCTTGCGCATCTTCTGTTCTTTCTTCTGGCGGAACTTCTGCATCTCTGCGCTGTTCTCAACGGAGAAATCCCTTCTCGGCCCGCCGGGGCGCGGCCCCATCTGCCTGCCGTTCATTCCGGGGCCGCCTTGTCCTTCGTGGCCATTCATTTGATGCGAACCGTTGTCGGGGCCGCCTTGCCCTTTGTAGCCGTTCATCTGGTGCGAACCGTTGTCGGGCCGCCCTGCACCTTTGGGGGCACCGTCCATCGAGGGGCGTTCCATATTCGAGCCACCTCTGTTCCCGGGGTCGCCCATCGCAGGTCTGTCCATCCCCGGACCACCCTGGCCGCCGGGAAATCCTTCGAAGTGACGGTCTGCAGCGGGACCGCCTTCCATAAGGTCTTCACGAAGCCGTTGCTCCTGAAGGTTGAGCGAATAAACTTTTTTGTACTGCTTTTCTGTGAGATGCAGTTCCTTTGCGAGGCGGTTTGTCTGACGTTCTGCAATTTCTCTGGCAGACATCGTAGCCTTCATTTGAGGCTGGTGTTCATTTTGGGCTGAACCCAAGAAAGGAACTAACGCAAGGGCCATTGAAACGGCCGCTGCCATAAATATATTTCTTGACATAATCATAAGGGTTTTCTCTGTAGGACTTCAAATTATGTGCCGCCGTTCTCAGAATGAGAATAAGAAGCTGTTTGAATTTCAAATTCTAATGGCTTCTAAAGAAATGAAGCGGGGGCTTACCACTCGCGTTTCATCCCCTTGAACAGATCCTCAAAATCGGTCATTGCGATCAGCGCCAGCATAAACTTGTAGCCTGCGCCCACGTGGTCCGTCTCATACAGGTCATCCGCTTCCACTTTGTACCTGTCCGTGGGCCACAGCGCATAGGGGTGTTTCTCCTTAAGGTCGAACAGGGTGCAGATGGGAACGACGGTGTCGAAATCGGAGTGGTGGAAATAGACCGGCTGCACCGGAGACCAGTCTCTGAGAAGGTTCTCCTTGCTGAGGGCTGCCATAAGGCAGAGGTACTCGAGACTGTCGGTGTCGAGGGCGGCTTCCGAGAGAATCTGGTCGAGACTCCACCCTTCGGTGGTCTGCGTTACCGTGTTCCCGTCCCAGCCTTCGATTTCCACGGTGTGTTCTTTCTTGATGAACGATTTGTCGTTGTCCAGAAGTTCGCTGTAGCCGTCGAGGGTTATCTG
>JABUTP010000153.1 GCA_021443625.1 Bacteroidales bacterium
GTGTGCGACTGCGTCACAGAGGTGGTTCCCGCCGTACGTTCGATTCTTTCCCGCGGCGGACGCGGGGCCAAGGTCATCAATGTGGTCAAGAATGCGCTTGTAGATTATTTTACCGCAGACAGCGAAAGCTTTGCAAAAGTTGCAGTGCCCTTTACCCCCGACGGCATAGTCTATTGCAAATCATCATACATCTACGTTGACGGCGAAGGTGCCGAAGACAAACTGCAGAAAAGCGAAGCTGCCATTGAAAGTTATGTTGCCGAAAAGGGCTACACTCCCAAGGTTATTGCCATAAAGGGGATAGGTATCCTTGCAGTGGGCGACAGCGCCAAGGGGGCATCCATCATCGCCGAGGTGTTCACCGATGCATTGAAGGTTGCCTGGTATGCCGCATCATTCGGCGGCCAAAGCCCCATGACCCGCACCCAGATAGACTTCATAGACAACTGGGAGGTGGAAAACTACCGCCGCAAGGTGAGTGCAGCTGCCAATACCGGTCGCGCCGAGAACAAGGTCATCATCGTGACCGGTGCCGCCCAGGGATTCGGCGAGGGCATTGCCCGCTGTCTCGTTGAGCAGGGAGCGAACGTGGTTGTGGCCGACCTCAACGAAGCCACAGGCGAAGCCACTGCCAAAGCCCTCGACAGCATCTGCAAAAACAATCACGTTACATTCTTCAAGACCGACGTTACCAGTATGGATTGCCTTTCCGGACTCGTCAAGACCACTGTCTGCGAATTCGGCGGCATTGACCTTTTCGTAAGCAACGCGGGCATCGCCATTGCCGGTGACCTCACCCAGATGGTGCCCGAGAAGTTCGACCTCGTCACAAAGATCAACTACCACGCATTCTTCTATTGCTCTAAAGTTGTCTCTCCCGTAATGAAACTTCAGAACAAATACGACGAGGAACTCTACGGTGATATCATCCAGATTAACTCCAAGAGCGGTCTGGAAGGCAGCAAGGCCAATTTCGCATACGCCGGCAGCAAGTTCGGCGGTTTGGGACTCGTACAGTCGTTTGCCCTCGAGCTCGCTCCTTACCGCATCAAGGTCAATGGCATCTGCCCGGGCAACTTCCTCGACGGTCCCCTGTGGAGCGACCCCGTCAAGGGACTCTACGTGCAGTATCTCAATGCCGGAAAGGTTCCCGGAGCCAAGACTGTGGATGACGTGCGCGAATACTACCTCTCAAAGGTGCCCATGCACAAGGGCTGCACCCCTCTGGACGTAACCAAAGGCGTGCTCTATCTTATGGAACAGACCGGTGAGACAGGTCAGGCCCTGCCCATCACCGGCGGTCAGGTAATGCTCAAATAATTTTATCAGATATGAAAACAAAAGCAGTAAGACTCTACGGCGAGTGCGACCTCAGACTTGAGGAATTCGAACTTCCCGCAATCAAAAACGATGAGATACTGGCAAAAGTGGTGTGCGACAGTATCTGTATGTCAACATACAAGGCCGCCCACCAGGGACCAGCCCACAAAAGGGTTCCCAATGACATTGCCACCAACCCCGTTATCGTGGGTCACGAGTTCGCAGGTGAGATTGTTGAAGTCGGAGAGTATTGGAAAAACGAGTTCAAGTCCGGTGACAAATTCTCCATCCAGCCCGCTATGAACTACGAAGGAGGCCCTATAGGAGTCCTTTCAGCTCCCGGTTATTCCTACAGGTTCATCGGTGGTGACGCGACTTATGTTGTTATCCCCAGAGAGGTTATGGAGCACGGCTGCCTTCTTCCCTACAAAGGCGAAGGTTTCTATCCCGCATCCCTCAGCGAACCCCTTTCCTGTGTGATCGGCGCAATGCACGCCTGCTATCACACCACCCCCGGCTCTTACATCCACAATATGGAAATCAAGGCCGGCGGCAAGATGGCCCTTCTGGCAGGTGTCGGCCCTATGGGTCTGGCCTGCATCAACTATGTGCTGAACCGCGAGGACATCCATCCTTCGCTCTTTGTCGTTACCGACATTGACCAGGCACGTCTCGACCGTGCCGCAGGTCTCTATACAAAGGAGTATGCAGCCAGCCGCGGCATTGACCTCCGCTATGTGAACACCGGTGCCGTCGAGAACCCCGTTGAGATGCTCCGCGAGATTTCGGGAGGTGACGGCTACGACGAGGTTGTGGTTATGGCTCCCGTTCCCGCAGTTGTGGAGCAGGCCGACGCCATCCTCGGCTTTGACGGATGCCTCAATTTCTTCTCCGGCCCCGGTCGTGCAGATTTCAAGGCTCCCTTCAATTTCTACAATGTCCACTATG
>JABUTP010000154.1 GCA_021443625.1 Bacteroidales bacterium
AGAAGAAGAAGAAGAAGAAGAGTGGTTTGCCTTGGACTCGTCAAGAATCAACCCAGCCATTGCCGTTCTTTGCGGGATTGAAGGAACATAGTCGCTTCCGGAAGTTCCCGGTGTAGTCTGATATGTTCTCTGTCCGTGAGTAAACGCCAAAGTGATTCCGTTGCTATAGTTATTACCCATCTTCAACGGCGTAGTATTAATTGTACTGCCGAAATAAGATTCTGTATTTCCGGCAAGCGGGGCGTGGGCATATACGAAGCGGGCATCGGGAGTATCCATAATCGGACTATTCTGGACGCAAGCCATAACAATCACTTTGCCTCGAACCTGCCCCACAACGGTCTTGTCATCTATCAAACGGCCGTCGATGACAGTTTCGGCGTATTTCGGTTTGGCAAGGATATCCCCGAGCATCTTGTACCAGGGGTATGCAGGATTGTCATAGGTTCCTCCCTGAGCAAATGTGCAAACCAGCACCATATACTCGTCTGGATTCAACTGGGAAATGATCACATCAAGCATATCCTCACACGAAGCAACACCACTGGCCTCAATTCTTCTACCATCTACTGTAGGACCTACGTCGGGCTGCCTTCCAAGAACTGCCAGACCATCCAGTTTGTCAAGGGTTGTTTCGCCTTCGGTACCTGCAGCGAGAGAGCTTGCCCTCCAACGCATATCAAAATGGAAGGCACGAGTTCCAATTTCGTACTGGGACAGAATCATCTCTGCATCGGTAAGGGTTCCTTCAGAGCCAGTAGTAACCTGATATCCACTACCCAGCGAATACCAGCTTCCCGGGAGGGAAACCTCCGAAAGGTAAACGTTGTCGGGAAGATAGGCCATCCATCTGGAAGCGTCCCATTCGGCGACATTAAGAGTAGGAAGGTCGGGGAGGCGGTGAATCTTGCCGGGAACCAGGAGACTACTCCCTGTGCCTTCTTTGGCTTTGAGGGATTTTGTAAATACGGTACCATCGGTGAGATAAATTCTGATTTTCCAATTTCCATCAACAGTCGGATTGGTTTGATCGGAAGGAATGGTGATGAAAGCGTTCATCTCAACCGACTCTCCGGGGGCAAGAGTAAGGTATGCGGAACTTCCAACAACCTCGGGAACAACTATCACGCTGTCGCACGTTGCGCCGGAATTTGCCGCAAGCGAAGGCAGTGCTTCACCGCTGTTGGAAATGGTGGCGTTGAAACTGCCCGCAATCGGGAAGGGGGCTTTGAGAACCACCTTTTGAACGGAGACATCGTCGTAATCGTCAGTTTCACCATTACTCGGACCTCTCAGTTTGAAGCGGATTGCGGTGGAATAGGGAACGTATTTCAAATCTACAGTTGCTCCGTTGTCAACTTCTGTTGACTTGGCATACATAAGGCAACCGTCCATCTGGGGCTTGGCACCATATACGCCGGAAACAGGGGAGGAATTTACATTCATAGTCTGCTCAACGGGCATATTGACTGTGAAGGTAACCGAATTATCGTCAGATGAGGCGAGCGAGCCGGCAGGATATATGGAGTAGAAATCGTGCTTCTCAGCAGCACCCCACTGCACACCGGTCTCACCTTCTTTTTCCAATTCACCGGCATAGTAGAGCCACTCCTGTCCGTCAACCTTCTGCCCTTCATCAGGGTTGTCGAAGGCCTCGTCCTTTACCTTATAAACGCCCGAACTGCGACCTTCAACGGCTTGGGGAGAGTGGATGAACACCTTGTCGCCCTTAATCCAATAGATAGGGAAACCGGCGGTAGCGTCCTCGTCGCCGTAAATAACCTTGGTTTCAACCGAAGTTTTCAATGTTGCCCCAAACTGGACCTCTGTTCCGGCGGTGGGGTTTACGGGCTTTTCTATCCGCTGGCAGGCGAAAGCCGCAAGAATAAGCCCCGAAAGCAAAATATAGTTTGAATTCTTCATAATCTTCATAGAATACATTGGTGAAATTTTAGGGGGTTAATCATCCCATTCATTTTTATCATAGGTAAAATCAAAACCTTCATTGACCTCGTGATTTTCGTTCTGACTTTGATTTTGGGTATTCGCCGAGCCGGCGCAAATACCGTTTTCAAGTTCCACCAGACTCTGAGTGGTGGATGGTGTTTCGTAACGCTTTATCCTTACTTGCATCGTAATATAAAAAATAATTTACACATATACAATATGAGTTGGCAAATAAAGTACAAATAATGCATCTTTCCAAACCAATTTTTCAAAAAAAAAAAAA
>JABUTP010000155.1 GCA_021443625.1 Bacteroidales bacterium
TTGACACCATACGGATATAAGTATGGTCTGATTTCAGAAGAGAGATATCATTATACTTTGAACAAATACAAAGAAGTCGAAGATATCATCGAACAATACAAATCCATATCATTAGCTCCCGAGCACATCAATCAATATCTGGAGCAAATAGGGTCAACTCCCATAGAAAACAGAAAGCGCATCTTGGAGTTACTCAGCCGTCCGGATGTTACATTGTCTGGTATTCTGGAGAATGTTCCACGTGGAACATTGGCCGAACCCTCGTCAAGAGAAATAACCGAAGCGATAGAAATTCTGATAAAATACAGTGGTTACATTGATAGGGAGAAGAGGCTTGCCGAGAAGATTCTCCGCCTTGAGAACATAAAGATTCCAGAGAACTTCGACTTCTCAAAGGTGACGTCTCTCTCCATAGAGTGCCGCATCAAGCTCGAACGCTACAGGCCCAGAACCATCGCCCAGGCTTCCCGTATCTCCGGCGTTTCCCCCGCCGACATCTCCGTCCTCCTCATCTACTTCGGACGGTAAAGCTAAAAACAGTTTAGCATTATCCCTCGGGTGCTCCGCGGCAGTGGCAACTGCCTCAGAGAGGCGTGTCCACCCCCGGACTCGTGCAGGGGGAAGGGGGGGCACAGTCCCCCCCGTTACAAATTCGTCATCAGACGAATAGCGGAGGGCGTGTGTTTCAAACACGGCAAGCCCGGGAGCGGTGCGGAGCGGACAGGGGAGTTGGCGAATCCAACGTGGGGGCAGAGCCCCCGCAAATTATTCCGTTCCACGTGGAACATATTATCCCATCGGATAACTGAAGATGATGTCTTTCCGGGTAATCTTCATTTCCGGATTCAGAGGGAGCATCTGCAGATAGATATTGCTGAGGTCGGTTTCGTGGCATGGGTTCAGCCGCGCTTCTCCGATTATATATTGCAGGATAGGGGCGCTCCATCTGAAGTAATCCTTTTGAAACGTTCGTTGTCTTAACAGAAACAATTCGCTTGTGTGCATTTCCGTGATGCCTGCCGTGACTTCGTGGAGCGGGAGGTTGTGCCTGCGGAAATAATGTTGAGTGAAACCGGCTTTGTCATACAATCCGACCAGTTCGGGACAGCCGTCTGCAGGTTGCAGGCAAAGGAAATCCCAGCCTTCACGGCGGGCTTCCTTTTCAAAGAACCTGAGCAAAGCGGTGGCGTGTCCCTTCTGGCGGGCAGAAGAATCTGTACACAATCCATACAGATAAAACCCCTTGTATTCACAGTGGAAATTCGATAGAGCGAGCCGCCCGAAATTGAATTCGTCTGCCGACGGGTCCGGATAGTCGGAAACATATTCCAACTGGAAGGCCGCCAAAGTTGCCACGACTTTCCCCGCCGTGTCAGTCGAAACCAGATGCCGTATGATAGGGGAGGAGAAAAAGTATTCGAGATAATCTTCCTTACAGGAGAAACATTTCCTGTAAAGATGTTTCATCTTGTCAATGTCGCTTAATGTGGCAAACCGGACGCTCATAATATTTGTCAGTATGTTATCGATACTATTTAACAATCAAGCCCGCCCCAAAGGGACGAGCTTGACACATCACATTTAATTTTCAATGTTTAGACTGATTTCTTGTACTCTTCAGCTTTTAACAATGTATCAAATTCCGATGGATCGGAGAACTTGATCTTGACGAGCCAACCTTCGTCGTAGGGGCTGGCGTTGACTAATTCCGGTGATGTCTCCAGAGCCGCGTTTACTTCAACAACCTCACCGCTGACAGGCATAAATGCCTCGGCAACGGTTTTTACGGCTTCAATGTCTCCAAATTTCTCCCCTGCAGTAAGCGTTTCTCCCAGCGACTGGATGTCAAGATAAACGATGTCGCCCAATTCGCTCTGAGCAAAGTCTGTGATGCCCACAACGGCAACATCACCCTCTATGCGGGCCCACTCGTGATCTTTGGTGTAAAATAAATTATCCGGAACAAGCATAATTGTAGAAATTATCGTTGCAAATTTAACGAAAATTATGACGAATTACAAAATTTTTAAAGATTTTTTTATTAAATTTTCAAG
>JABUTP010000156.1 GCA_021443625.1 Bacteroidales bacterium
TAGTGGTCAACTATGCGCCATCGCAAACAATGTAAACCTGCTTAAAAACATTCCATAAACAAAAATTTGAATTAAATTTAAACAGCTTCTAAGGGTGGTATAATTAGAGTTTTCTGTATTTGAAGAGGACACCCTGCTCGGGACCATCGAGATTTATGACAAAGGCATTCATCAGGTCGCCGCCGTAGATGTTCCTGACCTCGCCGGTGTTGCAGTTCGTCACTTCGTATTCCCCAAGCGGGCTTATTTCCCTCAGGTTCACCGAATAACTGCCATTCTTCGACTCGCGGCGGCGGAATGCCATCACTATACCCGATTTGCTCTCGGCATCGTGGAACTGGTAGGCAATCCACCCCTTCTCGCCGCAAATGTCATCAAAACCGCTCAAGGGATAGTAGTCTTTCAGGAAATAACCCTGTATGGAGCGGTATTCGTTATAAACCCGCTGGAAATCATAAGCGGTTTCATTGGTACGGGTAAGCATCTGGAAATTGAGAACCGAAGCGGAGGTGTAGCCCGAACGGGAACGATAGAAATCGGCATTGTAAATGCCCGTTCCGTTCTGCGGAACGAAGAGGGATATGCCGTAGGTATGGCACTGGTAGCCGAGCGGGGTTCCGTAAGAGTAGTCGGTGCGCCACAAAGGCACTGCACGCGAAATGGTTTCAAGGTCTATGCGCCTGCCGCCGCCGGCACAGTTGTCGATGCGCATATTGGGGAAACGCGCCATAAGGCCGTCCCAGAAGCGATAGATGCCCTCCACATATTTCATTTCGGTGATGCCGCGGCGCCCTTCGGTGTCGTTGACTGCCCAGTAGATGTCAGCTCCTATGTTGAAATCCTGCCGGTAATGGTCAATTCCCTCGCTTTCCATCACATCCCCTATGAGTTTGGTGAGGAAATCGCAGGCCTCGGGAATTCCGAGGTTCAGCAAGCCGTTCCAGTCGCTTTCGCCGGTGGTCAGAATCCACTCGGGATGGGCATTCCAGATGAGACTGTTGCGCCTTACCCTCTCGGACTCGAACCATACCATAAAATCGCATCCCATCGCATGGGCCAGAGCAGAAATGTTCTGGAAACCGGAAGGGAAGCGTTCGCGGTCGACAACCCAGTTTCCGACCCCTTCATACCAGCTGTAGTTGCCGTCGAATGTCGCCCCGTCAGGTCCCTCGTACCATCCGGCATCAAGCCATATCACGTCGGGAACAATGTTCAGCTGGGCATATCTGCGGATGAGGCCCTTGGCCAAATCCTCTGTAAGACAGGTATATTCGTTGCAGGGTTCAGGGTCTCCCCAATCCAGACCGCCAAGGAGCGGAGCCCAAACCTTGCCGTCTATTCTGTGGGAATGGTGGGCAAGGAAGAACTTGCGGAGCAGGTTGTGGGCGGCGATGTCGTCTTTGCCATCCCAGAAAAGTACATTGACCAGCGAAGCCCTCACCGACTCCCCTTTTTCGAGGTAAAAGTCTGCGAACTCCAATCCGGATTTGACCGAAAAGCCGCTCTGCTTGGGCAGAGCCTCAAAGGTGGCGTTCCAGGTGCCGCTCCACCCTACGGAGAAGAAGGCACCGCCGTCACTTCCTATGATGTTGAAGAAAGGGAGGGACGTTATGCTGGAAGATCGACCTTCGGCAGGGGCTACCTTAACCTGCTCACCCTCTTTCAAAGGGGTGTTTATTATCCTGAAGTCCTCCACGGAGCCGCCGCTTCCCTGGTTGCGGCGCAACGTGTAACCGCTTTCGCTCTTTTCTTTCACCTCAAAATCGGCACTGCGGACATTTGAGATGCGCCCTGTGCGCACCCCTCCGGCAGTGAAGCGCAACGTCCATTCGGCTGATTTGTAATCGGCGAACGCCACTGCATCCACCGTCACCTTCAACCCCGTCTTGCGGTCAGTGTAGTTGAACTGCCAGGCGGTGGAGTTGGGTTCCTTTGCGGTCATCTTCTTCTGGGAATAACTCCAACTTTTGATGAACGTGTCGCTCGACTTGCCGTCAAGAGTGAATGAGAAGGGGGGAACCACCCCCTGGGCAAATGT
>JABUTP010000157.1:0-1467 GCA_021443625.1 Bacteroidales bacterium
GACACCGACCTCAAAGGCTGCTTTCCTCTCTTCCTGCTGCGATTTTCGGGGGGGGCAATAAGTAACTATAGGTCAAGTAATTACAAATATTCGGGCGATGCTGCACTCTGTGCGGTGTCGCCTTTCTGCGTTATTAAAACAGCTAAAACACAATACTACTATGAGAAAAACCTTATCTATCCTCTGCGCTGCGTGCGCATTGTGTCTGGCCTTCTCCTGCCAGAAAGAACCCGCCTCGTTTGAGGTTGCACCCACCGAACTCACTTGGGAATGGGACGACTTCCTACCCCAGGTTGTGAAGGTTACCACCAACTGCGACTGGAGTGCAACAATCTCCGATGAAACCAACTGGACGCTCACAATTGCCAATGGCGGCAAGACATTTATTGTTTTTCCCAAGAAGGAGAATCTGACTACCGAAGCCCTTACCGCAACAGTAACCGTTACTTGCAAGGAACTCATCAAAACTGTCACTTGCACCCAGGCGAGCGGTCATTTCATCAACGGCCACGAGTTTGTTGACCTCGGCCTCAGCGTGAAGTGGGCGACTTGCAATGTCGGGGCAGAGAGTGGGACCGATTACGGCCAGTACTTCGCTTGGGGCGAGACCGCTGAAAAGTCAGACTATAGCAAGGACTCCTACAAATGGGGCAAATACGACAGCAGTGCCGCACCGGACTTTGGCATGACCAAGTACAAAAGTACAGGTCCAACCACCCTTGAGGCAGGTGATGACCCCGCCACCGCCAATTGGGGCAGCAAGTGGCGCACTCCAACCCGTGATGAAATCAAAGAACTTCTCGACAACTGCAACTGGACTTGGGAAACCAAGGAAGGTGTAAAGGGCTATACCCTCACCAGCAAGACTAATGGCAACAGCATCTTCCTGCCTGTGGCTGGCTATTACGATGGCAATGCTCTCTATAGTGTCGGCGATGGAGGCAGCTATTGGGGATCGTCGCTCTCCTCGGACAACCCGTCCCACGCGTATAGCATCTACTTATCTTCAAGCGATATCGTCTGGTACGACGACAGCCGTCACTACGGCCAGTCCGTCCGAGCCGTCACGGAATAACCAAGGGAACTTGTTCCCCCCAGAATCTGCCTTGGGCCATCAACAGCCCAAGGCAGTTTTATTTGCCATTGCCATCCTTTTCGATTCATACGCTCGCGTAAAGGACAACGCCTACCATAGCAGTGGTCTGCCCGTCAGGGCTGTCACAAAATAACCTGGGGCTTGGTCAATGAACAAGAGTCTTAGACGCTGTTTATATTTGATTCAAATGTAATACTATCGAATATTACCTCATTTCAGAATCCAATCTTTCTGCCTTCCCCTCCTTTTCCTTCGATGAGTTCCTCTCCGCAGTATCTCCTTATCTCGGCGAAGTCCGGCTCTGTGCCGTCGAGGATGGTCTTTATCATCTTCTTGCGGGAGATGTTCTCGATCTGTCCGCCGCTGAAGCT
>JABUTP010000157.1:1922-3945 GCA_021443625.1 Bacteroidales bacterium
AGAAGAGGCAGGAGAACCCTGTCCTCATTCCGGACTTCTTCAGTCTCTCGCAGGTGGCCTTGTAGCTCTCCTGTGAGAGGAGTTTAGTCAGACGTGCAATCTGGTCGCCCTCGGAATCGTTGTAGAAAAGCTTCCTTGCTGTTATGTCATCGGGGGACATCACCTTGAGGGCTGTCCGTCTGGTCTTGTTGCGGACACCGCCGACCTCGGCGAAGAGCTTAGCCTTGGCGGCATCCGTGAGGTGGAACTGGTCTGGAGCGGCCATCCCGTCCTCCGAGCAGGGCTCGACCACCTTCAGCCTTTGGAGTTCGAACCTTTCCGAATTGAAGTCGGAGCGGAAACGACCAACATCGGACATATCGTCAAGGATGTCATCGAAATCGTCCCACATTACATTGTCGTCATTGTTGTAAATATACCTTCTGACGAGCACGTAGAAGATTACGCGATCCTGCTCATTCATATGCGTACTGTCAAATCCCAGAGTCTTTGCCTCCTGAACGAGTCCGGCTTCGGGGTTGTTCCTGAAGAGGGCGTCAAGGTCGCGCAGCATAGTATCGTACTCTGTCTCGCTGTTTTCGCGCGAACTGATTATCTCGTTCATCTCCTTGAGAATCTCCGGGGTGCTGAGCCCTTTGGGCTCTGGGATAGAGTATGGCTTGTTGGAGGCAAGGGCCTCTATAACATTATTCCCGATGGTTATTCTGTCGTTTTTGACAAGGTTGATGAGCCGTCTTTCGGCCAGTTCCCTTATGTCCTTCTCGTAAGAGAGAAGCTTGATGAAACTCAAACCCATTTCCCCTGCAAGGTCGTGCTTGCCGAAGCAGCGTCTGCCCTTGTTTTCAAGAATGGTGGACAGTATGACGGCTTGCTCGGGAGTTATCCCTACCATGTCGCACACGTACCTTATCTGCTCACGGCAGACGTTGAAGACCTCCTTGTTGAACTTGTCATCGCGGTGGTCGTAACTTATTGTGGTATTCTCCACAATGTCGCTCATACATGACAGGATGCTGACCTCCTCCGTGGGAGAGGCGGCAACCTGTGGCGATGGTGTTCCCTCGTTGCTTACGATGGTGAACGTGTCACCCTCAAGGGTGTAACTGATGCCGACCAAGT
Source organism: Bacteroidales bacterium (assembly GCA_021443625.1). Classification (GTDB taxonomy): domain Bacteria; phylum Bacteroidota; class Bacteroidia; order Bacteroidales; family UBA932; genus Equibacterium. The sequence continues at coordinate 3,042 of JABUTP010000157.1, forward strand.
CAAGTTTCTCGGCGATTTCGGCGGGGAAATAGCCCTCTCTGACAAGCATTTCCAAAAATTCCTGTGCTTCTTCCATAACGTTCTCTGTGATTAAACCGGGTGCAAATAAATATAATACATACGCCAATATGTGTCCGAACCAAATTTTCTTTCACAAATTTTTTCTGTCCAGTTGAGACACTTTATTTTAGATACCTGAAAATGTGTCGGTTCTTTCCTGAAAGTTTTCGGAGTCGTAAGTTTGTTTTTCCAATGGCAGAGCAGTACCTTTGCTCTTACAAGGCAGAGTTCGGGTCCGATATCCTCTGCCCGCTTTTTGCAAAACAAAAAAACCAAAGGAAATGAAAGATTCGATTATTGTTCTCTCGGGAGGAATGGACAGCGTGACGCTGCTCCACGAAGAGAAAGGGCGCATTGCGTGTGCGGTGAGTTTCGACTACGGCAGCAACCACAACGCCCGCGAAATCAAATGTGCGTCCGACAACTGCAGTATGTTGGGGATAGAGCATCTGGTCATTCCTCTTGAATTCATCGCAAGATACTTCCACTCTTCCCTTCTCGAAGGGGCGGACAGTGTGCCGGAAGGGCATTACACAGACCTCAATATGAAATCGACGGTGGTTCCGTTCCGCAACGGCATAATGCTGGCCATTGCGTGCGGGCTTGCCGAGAGCCGCGGTCTGAAGCGGGTGATGATAGCCAACCACTCGGGCGACCATGCCATATATCCCGACTGCCGCAGCGGATTCGTGGCTGCAATGGGGGAGGCAATGAAAGCCGGAACCTACGAAAACGTTGAGATTTACGCCCCCTACACAGGTATCGGCAAGGGCGAGATAGCGGCACGTGGCAAGATGCTGGGCATAGACTATTCCAAGACCTACTCTTGCTACAAGGGAGGGGA
>JABUTP010000157.1:5513-7342 GCA_021443625.1 Bacteroidales bacterium
ATTTTTCAATTTTCTGTACTAATAAGTCTGCTTTTCGACTTTGGGCTTGGCCGGACGGCCACGCTTCTTGGTGGCGGACTTGGCTTTTGAGACATAAATCGGGGCGCAGCCGTCGGGGATGGTGAAGCCGAATGCCTTGCAGATATCTACCTGTGCGCCGATAAACGGCGTGATGAACTTCATTCTGCCCGTGTGCTCGATGCAACGGATGGTGCGCATCTCAGCCAGGAGGGACTCCGTTGAGCCGAAGCGCTTGCGCAGTTCCGGAACGGATTCCCATACGGAACGCACGTAGGACGCGATAATAAGAGCGGCAAAATAGACGAACATCCGTCCGTGCCTGCTTGATTCCGACCAGGTGCGGAGGCGGTCAAAGCCCAGAGGTCCCTTCTGCAGACTGAATGTCTTCTCCTGCTCGTCGCGCATCCCGTAAGTTCCGTTGGCTGCCATAGCCGAGATGTCCATGCCGATGGATTTGCTGGCAAAGAATCCGGCGGTAAGAAGCGCATCGTTCCGCTTCTGCTGATTGACTGAAAATGATTTGACTTCCCCATTGTCACCGAACTCTATGACAAACATGTTGTTTGCCCGTCGGATGGCATCCTGGTCCGCTACTGGCTCTGCGTTTGAGACGATGGCGGACAGGGGCCGCTTCTGTTCGTCGATTCTTGTCTGAATGCTGTTGATGGCGTCAGCCTTGAGCTTGGGGCTGTAGAAAAGGTTTATTTTCAGTCTGTCCGCCTTGATAACATTGCTGCCGTTGCCGCCAACTGAGTACTCACCGTCGAACTGCCGGTAGTACAACTGCTCTTCGGGTGAATATTCCATCCCTTCGGGAACACCACTGCTGAGATCGATCTCCCGTATCAGTTTCAACACATCTCCCTGAGACACCTTTACCGCCGAGATGACTTTCTGCCCCTTTGATATGTAGAGTTCAAGATTCTTCATCGATTCGTAGCCGCGGTCGGTTATCAGCACAAGGTCCTTGAATCCGGCATGTTCCAATTCGGTGAGGATAAGTTCCATGGTCCTGCTGTCCGGCATGTTCCCCGCCAACTCCCTGTAGTAGATGGGCATATGGGAGGTAAGGGAATAGACCACAATCTCAACGGTCTGCCTGAGCGGAAGATGTTCCTTGTTCTTGCCCCAGCGTATGTCCGCAATGTTGAAACCGTACGTTGACATTGACGTTGAATCCACGGCGCAGAGTTCGCCTTTCTCCAGTCTCTTGGCCCGCAGCCGGAACAGATCCATCCTGTGCTTTTCGGTAATGCTCTGCGTGAGTCTGGTTATGGCCGTACTGGTAAGCTGCCGCTCGGAGGGGGCCTTCACCTCGCGCTGCCATTGGGCAAGGTGGGAATATGATATGTTGTCTATGAAGGGAAAATACGCGAGTGTGAGAATGTCGTTCACCATCTCCATATTACCCCCGAATACACTCCTGAGGTCATCGAGCAGCCCCGTCCTCTCGGCAGCCTGTCCCAGAAACCACGTCGGCCCGTATTGGCGGTCCACGTCGTCCGCCTCGTATGCGATGCGACCACGACGACCGGTTCCTGACAGCGTCTCCAATTCGCTCAGATCCCACTCTTTCGGAAATATGAGTTTCCGCCTCTCCTCAATCGAGGCATAGAAGTACGCTGTCCCCGGATGGAATCGCAGGTTCTCATCCACCGTGCCCCAGTGCTTGTGGGTATAGTGTTTCTTGCCGTCTTTGTCAATGGTGAATGGTTGGGTGGACGCATATCTGTGCCCTCCGTTGGTGTGGATGCCAATCTTGTAAATCGTGTCGGCCTTTGCCGGTCTGCCTGTTCTCATAATCTTGC
>JABUTP010000158.1 GCA_021443625.1 Bacteroidales bacterium
AAGTCGGCCACAAAGCAGTTGACAGGTTCGTTGTAGATATCCATCGGAGTACCGATCTGCTGCACCACGCCGTCATTCATCACAACTATGGTGTCGCTCAAGGTAAGCGCCTCCTCCTGGTCGTGCGTCACATAGACGAAAGTTATGCCCAACTCCTTGTGCATCTGCTTGAGTTCCATCTGCATATCCTTGCGCATCTTGAGATCGAGAGCCGCCAGGGGCTCGTCAAGCAGAAGAACCTTGGGTTCGTTAACGATGGCCCTTGCAATGGCGACCCTCTGCTGCTGTCCGCCAGAGAGGGACGTCACGTCACGGTCTTCATAATCGGTCATACCGACCATTTTGAGAACCTTGTGAACCCGCCGGTCAATCTCGTCAGTGGAAAGTTTGCGGAGTTTCAAGCCGAAAGCGATGTTGTCGTAAACGTCGAGATGAGGAAACAGGGCGTAGCGCTGGAACACCGTGTTGAGTGGACGCTCGTGGGGAGGAATGGGAAGCATATCCTTCCCTTCCATTGTGAGGGAGCCCTCTTCCGGAATCTGGAATCCGGCTATTATGCGCAGAAGTGTGGTTTTGCCACAGCCCGAAGGGCCGAGGAAGGTAACGAACTCACCTTTCCTTATATTCAAACTAACATCGTCAAGTACGTGTTTGCTACCGAACCACTTGGAAATATGATCCAGTCCGATGATGAAATTCGAATCGTTCATTTCTCTCTATGAAGAACTTAAAATGGCATAAAAAGAGGTCAAAAATTTGATTGGGGCGAATTTAACAATTATGTGAATAATGCAATATAAATTATTTTGATTTCATAAGTTCCAGCAGGCCGTTGATGACGGTAAGAGGATGGCAGGGATTTCCGGGAAGGTACAAATCGGGCTTGTGGCTTTCGAGCCAAGTGCGGTCCAATTCCTCCGAATCCGAGAAGATTCCCCCGCTGATGGCGTCGGTTCCGGCCAGCACCACAATTTTGGGGTCGGGTACCGCCTCATCGCATATCTCCAACGCCTTTGCCATATTCTTAGAGATGGGACCGGTGATGACTATGCCGTCGGCGTGACGGGGCGAAGCCACAAATTCAATTCCATATCGTCCCATATCGAAATTGACGTTCGACGTGGCGCCGAGTTCCCATTCGCAACTGTTGTCACCAGCAGCGGATACCTGCCTGAGTTTCAGGGAATGGCGGAACATCCCCTTCAGTTCGTCCCTTACCGCAGTGCTGTCCAGTGTTATAGGGGACTCCTCCCCCTCCCTTACCACCAGTCGTTCACGCACGTTGGTTGCCATCTTGTAATCTTTGGTGAACCGTATCTTGTTCGGACACCGCCGTTCGCACTCCCCGCAGAAGCAGCATCTTCCGAGGTCCAGGGCAAGTCCGCCTTCGTTGGTGATGGCACCGGTGGGACAGAGTTCCACCAGCACGGCATTGTCTTTTTCTCCTCCCTTGGCTATTACGGGGCGGCCGCGGAATCTGCCCGGCACTTCAACGGCTGTAGGGTCGGGAATATACTGCTTCCCGTTGTGCAGGAATATTTTAAGTCTTTCCAACATCTCAAACAAATTTTATAGGTCGTGTCCGCAATAAGAGAGATTGAAACTCTTGTTGCAGATGGGAAAATCGGATATTTCGTTGCCCCTGACGGCCAGGGCGAGGGCCATCCAGTTGTGGAATGAGGGGTCCTTTATCTTGTATAACCGGAGGTTGCCCTTGGCGTCGGTTGCCGCAACGTGACAGATTTCCCCACGCCAGCCTTCACTGAGTGACACCACCAGGGTGTCCGGAGCGGGAACGGCAGCAGCGCAATCAGCCGTGTCGCATGGCAAATCCTGCAGCCGTCGTGCAATCTCTCCCGCATAATCAAGAGATTGCAGCACCTCATATATCCTCACCTGCGTGCGGGAATAGACGTCCCCGTGACGTTTTACCACCGGAGTGTGGTTAAGGCCGGCGTAGTCCAGATAGGGATGCGAAT
>JABUTP010000159.1 GCA_021443625.1 Bacteroidales bacterium
CCTTTTGTCGGAGAAATCCCTTTCAGCGGCAAGAACGCCAAGCGGAAAAGGGAACTGCAGCGCAGTCTCAAGAAACGTGGCAAAATGGATATTGTGGTCAAAGAGGGGAACAGGAACATCATAAACGAGGCTTTCAGGGTGCTGCGCACCAATCTCGAGTTTATGAATACCTCCGCAGGCAGGTCCAATGTGATATTGGTGACATCGTGCAATGTCGGCAGCGGCAAGAGTTTCGTCTCGCTTAACATAGCAATGTCGCTGGCCATCAAGGGCAACAAGGTCTTGGTGATGGACGGCGACCTGCGCAAGGGAACCGCCTCGCAGAGTGTCGGCTCTCCCAAATCGGGCTTCAGCCACTATCTCAACGGTTCGCAGAGCAACATTGACGAACTCATTGTCAAGGGTTCACTTCACGCAAATCTCGACGTGCTTCCGATAGGTGTGGTGCCTCCGAATCCATCCGAACTTCTCCTTGCAGGTGGTCTGGAAGACCTTTTCGCCAGATTCAGACAGCAATACGATTATATTTTCATAGATTGTCCTCCCGTGGAAGTGGTGGCAGATACGCAGATTTTTGCACAGTATGCAGACCGCACCATCTTCGTCGTAAGGGCTGGCCTGTTTGACCGCAGCCTCATTCCCGAACTCGACAAGTTCTACAACGGTGGCGTATTCAGGAATATGTCCATCGTATTGAACGGAACCGAAGGCAAAGGCGGTTACGGACACCGCTACGGCTATGGTTACGGTTATGGATACGGTTACGGCTATGGTTACGCCACGTCCGAATCCTGAAATCCGACATAAGTTCTAAGAATTGCCGTATGGGCATCTTCTGCAAGCAATCCTTGGCTGCCACGGGAATCCTCAACGGATTCACCGACTGGCACAGCCATATCCTGCCGGGGGTGGATGACGGGGTAAAGTCTGTGGAGGATGCGCTGGCAGTGCTTCGCGAATATGAGGGCTATGGAATAAAGGAGGTCTGGCTCACGCCCCACATTATGGAAGATGTGCCCAACACCACATCCGCCCTGCGGGCCCGGTTCGACGAGTTGTGCGCTGCGTATTCCGCCGCACGGGGCGCTGAGGCCGCAGCGGGAGCGGGGGAAGTGACTCTCCACCTTGCTGCAGAAAATATGGTGGACAATCTGTTTCTTCAACGGCTTGAGGAGGGGGATTTGCTCCCTTTGGGTGACTCTCTGCTGGTGGAGACATCTTATTACAACCCCCCGATGGATTTGTATGAAATAGTGGAGCGGATCAAGGCCAAAGGGTATTATCCCGTTCTGGCACATCCCGAACGCTATTTCTATATGGGGGATAGTGACTATACCCGCCTGCGGGAAACGGGTGTGAGATTTCAACTGAATATGTTGTCGCTGGCCGGCGCATACGGCACCGGGCCGAGAGGCAGGGCGTTGCAGCTTTTGAAGGAGAATGCGTATTCCCTTGTCGGAACCGATTTGCACAACCTCGGATGGTGGCAGGACAAAATTGCAAAAAGAACAATCCCCCGCTTTGCGGCAAATGCGCTGCGGAGGATTGTCTGATTCGGCAAAGTGACTTTTAATACTTTATACCGTCACCTTCGATTTCCTCGGAGGTGATTTTCTTTTTGTCAAGGGAGTGCCAGGCATAGGCGATGTATGCCGCCACGAAAGGTATGGCCAGCGAAACCCAGAACATTGTCTTCAGTGTGAAGATGCTGGAGGAGCTGTTGGCTATGGTCAGCGAACTTGCAGCATCGGTCAGGGAAGGGTAGTAGGCGGTGCCGCCCAGCCCGGCAACGAGAAAAATGGAAAGCACTGCCAGCACGCTGCCGCCGCCTGCCCACCAAAAGCCGTTGACGGATGTGCCGATGAAGAATGTGAGCACCAGCGCGACCATGCAAACACCGTAGAAGGCCCAAAGAAGCGGGCCAAGCCAAACATGCGATGGCACCCCGAACCAAAGAGCCAACATAACGC
>JABUTP010000015.1:0-3293 GCA_021443625.1 Bacteroidales bacterium
TCCTTGTACTGGGCAAGCATCGCGGGTGTGACGTCCCTCAGCAGTTCCACTTCGGGATAGTCCTTCCTGATGACAGCCACGCCGGTTTCACACTGCTCGCGGCGGACATTGTATTCGCTGGATGCAAGGGAGTGCTTTACCATTGTGTCGATGAGGACAATCTTGTATCCTTTGGGATTGAACGGAACCCTCTTGTAAGCGAGACTGCGGCAGTCGAGGCGGATAACCTTGCCGTCCTTGCCCATCAGCGACGCGAACTGGTCCATGATGCCGCAGCGCACCCCGATGTAGTTATGCTCTGTCATCTGCCCTATCTTGGCGAGTTCCTCGCGTTTGAACCCCAGGCGGAAGATGGTGTTGACGGCATAGCCGAACACGCTTTCGAGGGCAGCCGAGGAGGACATTCCGGCACCGAGGGGAACGTCGCCGCCGAAGGCGCAGTCAAACCCCTGCGGCTCGGCGCCACGCTTCTTCATCTCCTGCAGCACGCCGTAAATGTAGCACGCCCACTGCTGCTCCGGTTTTTGGGGAGCATTGACGTCAAACGAAACTTTCTCGGCGTAATCCATCGAATAGGCATTGACCACCGACGTACCGTTGGGGGCGATGGCAAGGCTGATGCCCTTGTCAACCGCTGCGGGAAGCACGAAGCCGCCGTTATAGTCGGTATGCTCGCCTATCAGATTGATGCGGCCGGGGGATGTGAAATATGAGAATTTCTTTTTTCCGAAACTCTTTTCGAAACTCTTGATGACTTGTTTGGGCTGTAACATGGTATTAAGTTTTTTCTGTTGATTTGGTAAAGTTAATTATTTTATGCTATTTTTGCAATCAGAAAGCCGCACGGAAGCAGTCCAAAGGCGGAATATTTTGCGGAAATAGCTCAGTTGGCAGAGCGTTGGCTTCCCAAGCCGAAGGTCGCGGGTTCGAGCCCCGTTTTCCGCTCCATTTCCTATGAAACATATTTTTACCACCATATTGGCCCTAATGGCCTCCTTCTCGTTATTTGCCCAAATAGACATACACGCACCCGCAACACCGCGCGCCACAGCCGGCGAGGAGGGCGAAGACGAAGAAGAAATCCCCATAATAGAAAAAGTTGCCATCGACACCGTCAAAACCCGCGACAAGTATGTTGATATTGTCCTGTTTGACGACCATAGCTGGGACTATGTCCTCTATCCCAGACCGGGGATAGACAGCACCTCCATCTTTGACAGATGGTGGAACACCGAGCAGATTCACGCCTACAAGGGCTATCCCAAGGACAGCATCCCCGACGAAGTCGATCTGCTGCTGATTGACAGCACCCACGCATTCTGCTGCCCCATACGCAACAAGGTCTATTCCACCTACAAGTTCCGCAAAGGGCGGGAGCATCAGGGGGTTGACATTCCGCTCCAGATTGGCGACACCATCCGCGCCGCATTCGACGGAGTGGTGCGCTATATCGGTGTAAGCACCGAAACCGGAGGTTACGGCAGACTCATTGTCCTACGCCATTCAAACGGGCTTGAAACCTACTACGGCCACCTTTCCAAGCAGATGGTGCTTCCCGGAGAGCCGGTGAAGGCGGGGGACGTCATCGGGTTGGGCGGCAGCACCGGACGCAGCACCGGCCCCCATCTCCACTTCGAGACGCGCTATATGGGGCAGACTTTTGACCCCCAGCGCCTTATGGACTTTGAAACGGGGCAGTTGCGCAGTGAGATGTTTACCCTGAAAAAGCACTATTTCAGCATCTACTCCCATTACGGTCAGAGTGAAACAGAGTCAAAGGCAGCTTCGGAGGCCCTGTACCACAAAGTGCGCAGCGGCGACACCCTGGGCAAGATTGCCGGCAAATACGGCACCACAGTGACCAAAATCTGCAAACTCAACGGCATCTCCTCCAAGAAAGTCCTGCGCATCGGAGAGCGGCTGAGAGTCCGTTAGCATCATTGCCATAATATGAAACGTATTGTTGCCATCCTTGCGCTTATGGCGGTCATAAGGTTGACTGCGGTGGCACAATATGACCCGTCCCACTTTTATTATGCCGGCAGGCAGGCCCTCAGCGAGGGCAAATACTCCCTTGCCATTGAGAACTTCAACATCCTCTCCCGCATCGACACCCTGGGGCCTGAGGCGTTCTTTTTCAGGGGCATAGCCAAATACAACCTCGGAGACCTGAGCGGCGCCGAGCGGGACTTTGACCGCAGCCTCAACCGCAATCCCCTATACACCAGCGCCTACCACTATCGGGCCATCACCCGCAGCCGGCTCGGGCGTTATGAGGAGGCCCTGGAGGATTTGCAGGAGGCAGTGGATTTGAGGCCGGGATATACGGGACTTTATTTCAGCCGCGGAGTGACCTTCTTCCTTTCCCAGCAGTTCGAAAAGGCGGTCAAGGATTTTGACAGTTATATCCGCAAGGTTCCCGACGAGAGCAGTGCCTACCTCAACCGAGGGGCCTCTCACTTGTTTCTGGGGGACACTCTGAAAGCATTCAACGACTACAACAAGGCCATTGAAATCAACAGTCTCGACCCAGAAGGATATATCCGCAGGTCGAGGATATACGCCCTCCAGGGCGACACCGACAAGGCCATAGCCGACCTTGACAAGGCGGTGCGGCTCGACACCACCAATTCTTTCGCATATTTCAACAGGGCCATTCTCTACTATGAGAAAAGTTTGTGGAACAATGCCATAAAAGACCTTGACCGCGTGCTGCAGGATGACCCGGGGAATGCCCTTACCCTTTACAACCGGGCACTCATCTACGCCCAGGTAGAGGAGTTCGACAAGGCCATCGACGACTTCGACAGGGTGATAAACATCAACCCCGGCAACGTCCTCTCCTACTTCAACAGAGCTTCTGTCTTTATGCAGAAAGGTCAATACCGCCAGGCGGTAAACGACTACACCAAGGCGATTGAACTCTACCCCGACTTTGCCAAGGCCTACATAAACCGCTCTTATGCCGAGCAGATGCTGGGCAACTGGAAACAGTCGCGCCAAGATTACCAGACCGCGCAGGAGAAGATAAGGGAATACCACGCCAAGAACAGCGAAGGGGACGATTTCGAGCATTTTGCCGACACCACCCGCCAGTTCAGTTCGCTGCTTGCCCTCGACGCCGACTTTGCCAAGAAGAATTTTGACAACGAACTGCTGCAATACCGCGACATAGACATCCGGCTGAAGCCCCTCTACCAGTTCGTCCCTGCGGACAGGGGGGAACAGGTCGGCGACATTGCCCAGATAGGACGTCGTTTCATTCATCAGGAGTTTGACAGATTCTGCGAAAC
>JABUTP010000015.1:3319-6479 GCA_021443625.1 Bacteroidales bacterium
AAGTCCGTCTCAAGACTTGACGCCCGAAGCCGTCTGGCGCCGGTGAATCAGGAAATCCGTAACGGCCGCAACTCCGCACTGCTGCAGTTCAGCAAAGCCCTTCTGGAGACCGCCACCAACCAATATAACTCGGCAATGGATTGCTACAACGTCGCCATCGACCTCGACGGCAGCAACCCGTTCTTCTACCTCAACCGCGGTGCCCTGCAGGCCGAGATGATAGACTTCATAGCCAATATGGAGGGTTCGGTGCAGGTGCTCACAATGGACAATACCAACACCACCCGCACCGTTGTACAGGACCGCGCGGTGGCATCTTACGACTACAGCGCAGCCATCGACGATATGCTGAACGCGCAGAAGCGGGCGCCCGACTTCCCCTACGTCTATTACAATCTGGGCAATCTCTACTGCCTTTCGGGAGACCTTCCCGCATCGGTGGCGGGATATACCAGGGCCCTTGAACTCTACCCCTACATAGGTGAGGCCTACTTCAACCGCGGGCTGGTCCAGATTTACCTGAAGGAGAAGGAAAAGGGGTGCCTCGACATAAGCAAGGCCGGCGAACTGGGCATCGCAGACGCCTACAGCGTCATCAAGAAATACTGCTCCGAAGAGGAGAAATAGAGGGGGTTACCAGTCCTGGTCGTCGTCCTGCTCCACGGAGAGGTGGCGTTGTTTGCCCAAAGCAGCGATGGCGTCTTCCATAAGACTCTGCATTGAGGTGTCGCCCGACCCCATAAACATCATTTCAAGATATTCGAGATACATCACCAGGATGGTGTGGTCCTTGGCCACGGCGCCTGCCTCAAGGTCAATTTCGATGCCCATGGCACGAATCTGCGAATTGAGAGTGGAGGTAATGTTCTTCTCAAAGAAAATCTCCCCTTCGTGGAAGACGTTGATGTTGAACAGCACCTCCCCGTCTTCTACATAGACCGGGACAAATCCCCCCGTGAAACTCATGGGATAGATGGGCAGACCCGCCGACTGGGCTATCATGAAGTAGAGTATCGACAGGACGAAAGGATTGCCCTTGCGGTTGCGCACCACATCGGATATCCGGGTGGTGGTGAGTTGGATGTCAAAGGGTTCAGTGGGTTTGAAGCCGCACCGCTGGTAGAAGATATGGTTGAGTATATGGACATTCTCCACAGCGGTTTTAAGGGGGGAAGTTTCTGCCATGACCTGCACGGCTATGGGCATCACCAACTCCCAATAGGCCTCCCTGGAGATGTTTATGCCGAGCAGCTGCTCGATATGCCAAGTCCCCTCAAGAAGATTGCACTCCTGTCCCTGACCGCTTCTCAAGGCAATCTGACGAAGTCCCTCCAGCGCATTTTTACGGCAATAGCGCGTCAGCATCTGCTGCAGCAGGTGCTGCCTTTCAGTGTCCAGCTCGCCCCTGTAGCGCACGGCGAGTTGGGACAGAGCCTCATCCCCGTTCGTTTCAAAAAACTGATCCACCGCCTTGCGGACCACCGTGTCCGCATCTGCAAAAAGGTCTATTATGTAATCGAGATTGTCCATTATTCACCGGTTGTGCAACGCGAAGTTACAATTATTTCCTAAATTTGGCATCGTTATATGTTTCGCATAAGCGAAACGGCCTATTTAGAGACCGTAAGGTCGTTGGAAAAGTCCCTTCCCCGAGGGAAGGGATTTAGGGATGGGGTAACGTAAATGGTTTGTGCGTGGGGTAATATTTCGCAAGTCTATCATAAACCATTGAAGTTAAGACAATGTGAATACTTGCGAAACTTGTGTTATGATAATCAGATGGCCCAGAATACAGAATGTGCTGCTGGCGATATGCAGTGCGCTGCTGTTGTCGATGCTTTGGTCTGACTTCTGCCACGCCCCGCTGGCGGACGGAAGCCGTTACAGCATCAAGTTCACCGACAGCCCCCAATTCCTGATTTTCACGTTCACCACGATGGTTCTCGGCATAGTGACCATCGCCTACCGCAAGGCCCGAATCCTGCAGATAAGGCTCTGCATCATAGAGGCCCTGCTGCTGATTGGATATCAGGGGTGGATCATTGTGGAATTCTTCAAGCTGAAAAAGGCATATTCGTTCTCGATAGCCACGATATTCCCGATGGTGTGCATCATACTGCTGCTGATCGCCATCAAGTATATTTGGCGCGACGAGGCCCTCGACCTCAGCGGAGACCTCACCCGCCGCTACCGCAAGCGGATTGAAAAGCGGAAAGCGAAAGGGAAACGGCGCTAACGCCCTTCTGCAACGCCCAGCAGATGCTCGGCGATTTCTATCATTATGTGGACCGAGAGGATGTGCATCTCCTGAATGCGGTCGGAATAGCCGTCGTGTTCCACCGGAATGACCACATCGGCGAGTGACGCAAGACGGTTGCTGCCGGCCCGTGTCATACCAATGACTTTCATCCCCAGACGTTTTGCCGCTTCGGCCGCCTTTACGACATTGGCCGAATTTCCGCTGGTGGAGAATCCTATCAGCACGTCATTGGCACCGCCCACCGCCTCAACGTATTTGGAATATACCTCGGCGTAACTGAAGTCGTTGGCCACACAGGTGATGTGGGCGGCATCGTTGATGGCCAGCGCGGGAAGCGGACGGCGGCTGTTGCGGAACCGTCCGGTAAGTTCCTCTGCGAAATGGGTTGCGTCACAAAGCGACCCGCCGTTGCCGCAGGTCATAACTTTACCTCCGGCCGAAATTGCGGCGGCGATGAGTCTGCCTCCTTCGGCTATCGCCTGTGCGGAAGCGGGATCGTTTATAAAATTCTGGGATATGCGGGAGGCCTCTGCAAGGCTCTCCAAGGCTATTTCTTTTGCGTCAATCATAATTTCTTTACATTCTGTCTGCCAGGTCGGCGGCGATACTCAGCGAAGCGTAGTCCCCTATCGCCTCCCCCAATGCTGCCGGCACAACTTTGCATACACTCACCGCACCCTGCAGCGCGTCGGCTTCGATGGCACTCTGCATCACTCCGTACATCAAATTTTCGTTGCGGGCATACACGCTGCCAATAACTATCAGTTCGGGATTGAGAATATCTATCACCGTGGCCAGCCCCTTGCCGAGATACTGTGCCGAGGTGTGGAAAATGCTTATGGCCAGTTCGTCCCCCGCATTGGCGGCCTCGGCCACCTTGAGCGCGGTTATGTCATTGAT
>JABUTP010000015.1:6524-8963 GCA_021443625.1 Bacteroidales bacterium
GCCTCCATCACGAAAGTCCTGGCTATCTGGGCTATTCCGCCGCCGCTCGCAAACCCTTCCATAGAGCCCTTCTTGCCGTAGCCCACCGGTCCGAAATCGGCCAGACGGATGTGGCCTATCTCGCCCGCATTGTCATTGGTGCCGCTGTAGAGATGGCCGTCCAGAATGAGGCCCGCCCCAAGTCCGGTGCCGAACGTCAGGAAAACCATATTTCGGGTCCCCTTGCCGGCCCCGAATTTCCACTCTGCCAGCGCGCAGGCGTTGGCATCGTTCTGCAGGGCGGCGGGAATGCCGGTGCGGGACTGCACCATTTCCACAATGGGGATGTTGTCCCAGCCGGGGAGATTGGGAGGGGACATCACCGTGCCGGTAGAGCTGCTGAGCGGACCGCCGCAACTGATGCCGATGGCAGCAGTGTTTTCTGCCGACAAGGAGTGGCGGGACATCATCAGTTCGGTATTTGACAATATCCGGGAGATGGTTTCATCCACCGCGGTGGTTTCGAATCTTATCTTGTCCTCGATTGTGATGCCGTCCACGGTGCGAACTCCGTAAATCACAGCGCATTTGGTACCACCGATATCTATGCCGAGAAGGTTGGGTTTATTATTCATAAAGAGATATTTCTAAATTTATGCATAGTAACCATTTTTCAGTTAGCGTAGGTCGTGGCGAGGTGCATCACCTTAAGTTTTGCGGCAAACTCGCCGAAAGATGCCTTTCCCTCGGGGCAGAATTCAATCTTGAGGGGTCTGTCTGGATAAAGGACGAGCGAATTGTCCGAAAACTCCCCTTTGATGTCAGGCATCGAGAGCCATACGAAGAATGCAGGAGCCGAAGTCGTGAGATTGACGTACCAGTGTCCGTCCTCCTCAACCGCCTCTGCCTTGACGGTGGCATCCGCCAGAGAGGCGTCCTTGTATTCGGTGAAAAGCCAGCTGTTGGAAGCGGCCTCGCGCCCATCGTGGGCGAACATCCTGATTTCCAGGAAGCGGCTGTCGGGGCCGGCCCCATCAAGCAGTTCCTTCTTGCCGAGGGTTGCGACTTTCTGCGCCACACTGCACTCGGGCGATGCGCCGAACGAATACTCCCGCTCCACCTTGCCGTCAAAGCTCCATACCTTTACGATGACGGTATAGTCGCACTTTGCGCCGGTGTCGTTCAAGGCCCAGATATCTATGAATCCCTCCGTTTCAGAAGGTGTCACGGTCACCAGTTCGGGAGCGAAGAAGTGCCTTGCGTGGTAGTGGCTCTGTTTCCATTTGCCGTCATATTCGATGCTCGACCACGAGGTGCCGGGCCAGATGTCGTTGAGCTGCCAGTAGATGGTTCCCATACAGGCCGGCTCGAGGGTGCGCCAATACTCCGAAGCAACTTTCAGTCCCATCGCCTGCTCGCACTGCGAGAGATAGAAGAAGTCGGAAACTTTGGAGGGCTCCCTGAAATGAAGTTGCAGTCTGTCAGCAATGATTCGGTTGCCCCGCTTCCCGTCGGTCACCTCCTTGGTGTGGACATCCATATCCTCCGACCACGCATCGGCCTGCCAGGGGGCGCAATAGCGCTTGGCAGAAGCATAACTCGTCAGGGACGAATGTCCGTACTCGGAACAGAATCTGGGACGGACTTTATAGTAGTCAGAAAGGGGGCCGGCGAACTTGGATATGGACCACAGGTGCATATCTCCCTTGGAATCTTCCTTCCAGTTGTCGGTCTGGTAGTCCCCGGGGCCGGCACAGGGCGAACTGGGCCAATAGACACGGGCGGGATCCACCTCTGCACAGATTTTCCCTCTCAGTTTCACTATCTTGTCGAGGGACCGGGTATAGAATTCACGGTTGTTGCGCGTCACTTCCCACCAGCCCAGGGCACCTACACATTCGTTGTCGCCACACCACATAGCAATGGCGGCGTGGTCCCTCAGGCGCCTTATCTGGTGGTTAAGTTCGGCCTCAATCTCGTCGAGGAAGGGCTGGTCCGACGGATATACCGCACACGAGAACATAAAGTCGTGCCATATCATAAGTCCCAGCGAATCGCAGATATTGTAGTAGGCATCGTGTTCGAACAGGCCTCCGCCCCAGTGGCGCAACATATTCATATTCGCCTCCTTGGCAGACGTAAGGATGTCGGCATAACGGTCGTAGGTCATCCTGTCTTCAAACAGTTCGCAAGGCACCCAGTCGGCACCCTTGGCAAAGAAATCCCTGCCGTTCACACGGAACTTCATACTGATGCCGTCCTTGCCATATACTGTATCTTTTTCATTGATAACCTCAACGGTCCTGAGGCCCAGCTTTTCGGCAAATGAGCTCTCCCCCACTGCTACTTTGAGATCATAGCGGTACTGTTCACCCATTCCGTTGGGCCACCACAACTTGGGGTTGCGTATGACCAGCGGGATGGAAATGCGGTTGAAGCCCTTCTTCAGAGTGACTTTCC
>JABUTP010000015.1:9023-21148 GCA_021443625.1 Bacteroidales bacterium
ATATTTACCGTCACGTCACATCTTTTGGCACTGCGGTGCATCTGGTCGCACATTACGTAGTCTATCCGGGCAACGTCAGTGGGTATGAGACAGAGAGTGCCCGCAAAACCGGTCACCATCTGGCACGGCCCCCAGTCCCAACCGCCGTGGCAGGCGGGCTTGCGTATCAGGTTGATGTCTGGTACGAGCCCCACTTCGGACATCGGATAAGGTTCGGCATATTGCGCAGACCTTATTTCGGTCATTATCTCGGCGCTGTGGAAATAGCCCGATATGGTATTCTCGCCCACCTTCAGAAGCGGCCTGACGTCCCATTCCCAACGGCGGAACCGGTTGGTGGTGCTGCCCACCTTCTGCCCGTTGATCTCGATGTCGCAGAAAGTGTCCACATCCTCTGCCCTGAGATATACGGCTTTGTGTTTGAGGTCGGCCTCTGTCAAAGTGAAACTTCTGGAAAACTTCCAGTCCTGCCTTCCGACCCAAAGGTTCCTGAGTTCGCCCTGCGAATAGTAAGGGTCCTCAATCAGACCCGCCGCAAACAATGCCGAATGGACATCGCCGGGGATTTGGGCCGGAAGCGAGATATGGTCTCCGGTCATCTGTTCGAGAGTCCAGGTTCCCCCAAGTTCAATGACGTCTGATGCTGCCGCAGAAAGGGAAAGGGCAACGATTGACAGAAAAAGCAGGAGTGTTCTTTTCATATTCCGGTGTGTTTATGTTCTTATTGTTTTTGGGCGCAGACGACCACTGAACAGGGCGCCACACGCACTTTGAGAGCGCCTTTCTTTGCAGAAAGGGTGGCGGAAGGTGTGACAAGCGAACCGTCCGAGGGGAGTGACCCCTCTTCGTAACGGATAATGTCGAATTTGCCTCCTTCACACGCGAATGCCAGCTGCATCTCTTCCGAAGACTGGTTTGCTACGACAAACACCTTCCCTCCATCGGGATTGACAAATGCCGTGGCTGCGGCAAACTGGCGGTTAAGGTCTATGGGACAGACTTTTGCCCCGGGACGGACATTTGCCGAGAGCAGCGAGTAGGCATAGAACTGCGGACGGCACTCGAAATCGCACGCTATGCGCGAATAGGTGGTGTCGGTGGCATATTCGCATTTTGCCGAACGCCACAGGCCGAGCTGCTGCATCGCCTCATAGGGGGCGTCCCAGCCATAATACTGGTCAATGAGGCCCCAGTAACTCACTCCGACCGCTCCGGCATTGAAGAAGTTGAGCACCTCGCGGGTTATCAGCACCCCTCTGAGGTAGGTGTTGATGTCACGCTGACGGCTTGCCCCCACGCACTGGTTGGAGCCGAATTCACCCACGATATGTTTGAGTCCGGCCCTCAGCGAAATGTTCACGTTGTTGCGTTCCCACGCGAGAATGGTATCGTTGGGGGTTTCGTAACCGAAGATGTAGGTGTGGCTGTTGAATATGTCGGCGATATCTACCAACTCGGCGGCACACGCCTCAAGGTAGTACTGGTGGGTGTCGATATTGTCCGACAGGTTGAACCTGACTTTGTCCCGCACTCCCAGCCGCCTGAACTGGCGGTCGAGGGCACGGCACACCTTCATATATCCATCGGGGGCGATGATATCGCCGCCCGGCTCGTTGAACGGCGTGATTTCACTGACGCAGGTGTAACCTTTATCCTCGATGAGATATTTCACCAGGGCGGCGAAATTCTCTCCGAACTCCTCCACGTCATTGGGCGGGCAAACCCAGTTCCGGTTGGCATCATAGTCGGTCATGAAGCACGAGGTGACGTCACTGTATTCCTCCTCTATCAGCGAAGGGTGGCGGACGCATCCCCAGACCGTGAGATTGACCTTCATCGACAACTCTTGTGCGAGGTCAAGTATCTGATACAGCGACTGCATCTCCACCGTGTTCCATCGGAACGCCGACATATCGGTCTCATTGGGGTCATCGTTGTCGTTGTACGGCTCAAACCAATGGGGCTGAATCATTATCCTGAATTTATGCAGCCCCATCCGGGTAACCCTGTCGCGGATTATCTCAAAATCTTCCGCTTCCACTCCGTTGTCCTTGCGTCCGACAACGTTCTGGGAGTAGAAATGGGGATCAAACTCCGCCCCGATGCACTCGATGGCGTGGGGATTGGGTTCTCCGGGAATTAAGGTCAGCCACTCCCCGTTGCTATGGCTGCAGGAGCCGAGAGTGAGCAGGAGCGCTGCAGCTCCGACAAAGAGTTTATTGCATTTCATGGCCGAAGGTTTTATTCAAGTTCGTAGATTCCGCACTTTTTGACCCATTTGCGGTATTGGTCAAGTTTGTAGGGCGGTTCGCCGTAGAGATAGTGGTTGAAGTATTCATTACCTTCTATACGGTAGGAAATCACTAACATCCCCTGTCCTTTCTGCATCGGCAGGGTGGCGATTTCGCTCATCTGGTTTGCCTTGGAAACGAACTTTCCTTTGAACACCTGTTTGCCGGAGGCGACATCCTTCACTTCCACTACCCCTTCGAAATCCTTCAGAGTGTTGTTGTCAACCTTCAGCATATAACCGTTCGCTGCAGGGTTGATAAGGCAGCAGACGTCGTGGTGGACATTCTGCATATAGTAAAACGCCTGCTTTTTGCCTCCCCAGTAGTCGCTTATCGCATCCGACAGAAGGGGCCATCCGTCACGGATATTCCACCAGATGATGCCGGTGCGGTACGGGCGGCGTCCCCTCCAGAGTTCCACGAAAAATTTCATCGCCTCCGCCTGTACGCTCTGCGAAGCGAATATGAAGTCATCGAGGTCGGCGGGAACCTCCCCGAAAATAATCCGGACCTGATTGGTCATAAGGTCGTTCCTGCCCCCCTGGAATTTATCGTCGTAAATGCGGTTGGCCTTGGTCTGCCACTCGTCGTTCCACATCCCCACGACGCCGTTCTGCCAGGGATTCACGCTGTCGGGGCTGAACATCCGCTCGAGAGTTTCCCTGTTGGGACAGCCGTGATAGCCTATCTCGCTCACGAACTGGCTCGGATTCTCGGTGTAGAAGGGATCTTTGTAATATCCTCGGGGGCCCCAGAGATGATTTTCGGGCAGCACCTCGTCCCTCACCCCGACCTCACACACCTTCGGGCCGTAATAGGGCGAACTCGGAAGGTACGGACGGGTGGGGTCGAATTCATAGATGACGCGGGACAGCACCTGACGGGAAACCCGGTCATTGTTGGGATTTGCCTTGAACGGAGCCAGCCGTCCGAACACGAGTGACTGGTCGTCCTCATTGTTGCCGCTCCAGAGTATGAGGGATGGATGGTTGCGCAGTTTGACCACAACGCTTATGGCCTCCTTTTCCAATGCCGCGGCAAAATTGTCCCGCTGGGAATAGTTGCCGCACCCCATCGCGAAATCCTGCCATACCATTATACCATATTTGTCGCAGAGTTCAAAGAAATGGGTATCCTCATAAACGTTGCCGCCCCAGCAGCGCACAATGTTGCAGTTCATCTCAACCATAAGCTGCACCGCCTCCTCCACGTGGGAGGCATCACGACTGTGGAGTGCGTCCAGCGGCACCCAGTTGGTTCCTTTGGCAAAAACAGGTTCGCCGTTTATGATAAATTGGAATTGACCGGGCTGCCCGGGCAGATTCACTTCGTCAAGTTCAAGTTTTACCGTACGGAAACCGATTTTACTGGTTTTCGTATCGTATATCTTTCCGCTGGTGACATCCACAAGACTCACCTCGGCGGTGTATAAGGCCGGCTCGCCGTAGCCGCGGGGCCACCACGCATCCACCCCGCTGAGATTCAGAGTGAACAGGTTGGCGAACTTGCGCATCAGGGCCTCCTTGCGCAATATCTGACGACCGTCTCGGCTGATGGTTATCACAGCCTTGACCTTGTCGTGCATTTCAAAGGGAAGGCGGGTCTGCAGATAGAGCGACTCGCTCGCCTCCCGAGCCTTGGGATTGACCGAAAGCGTCACCCAGTTGGCATCAACTATTGTGACGGGATTCTCAACCCTCAAGGTAACGTCGCGCCACAGACCGGCGCTGACGAGGCGGGGCATAATGTCCCAGCCGTAGGTACTCGGCGCGCGGCGCACCGGTGCCGACTCTTCATTAGAAAAATTGCCGATGCTCAGAGTGCCCAGAAAATGGTTCTGCGCCTCCATCACCGACGACCGGATTATCACATCCAGTCTGTTCTCCCCCTCTTTTACTACCGATGTAATGTCATAATCGTGCTCGATGAGCATATTGTCGGCCGAGCCGACCTTTATGCCGTTGACGTAAACCTCCGCAAAAGTGTCTATCCCTCCGAAATGCAGCACCAGCCTCTGCCCTTCTGTAACAACGGGAGCCGCGAAAGTGCGGCTGTAGTACCACTGGTACCCTTCGTAAGGACGCAGTTTGTATATGTTGTTGCCAACCATAGGATCTTCGACAAGACCTGCAGCCTCCATATCAATCTCCACATTTCCCGGCACGACCGCATCGACAACAATGCCGTTTGCAGCTTCCGCCCCTTCAATGGTCATTACGGGGACTGCCGGCTGGGGAAAGAATTTCAGCGTCCACCTGCCGTTCAGGGATTGTTCGCTGACGAACGCCCCGAGAGGCAGCGTCGCAGTCATCAAAGCCGCGAAAAGCGCGATAACCGTTTTTCTCATATACGTTTATATGCTTGGATGGACAAGAATCAAAAAAACTACTCCGAAAGGGTGCTGAACAGTTCGTTGTACTCCCGCATCAGATTGAACGCCATGTTGCCGTAAGGAGTATCGGCCTTGAAGCTCCATTCGATATTGCCTTTCAAGGCATAATTCCAGATAAGCGAAATCTGGACTTTCTGGGCATAATAGGTGATGTAATGGCGGCGCACCACGAGCGAATCGCCCTGGGCGGTCTTGGGACCGGTGAATTCTCCCACATAATAAACTTTGCCGAGCGCGGCGGCGGCACTCTTGGCCTTGATTACCTGCTCAGAGCGGCCCAGCTTACCAAGGTCGCTGAACGTGCGGGCCTCTTCGTAATTGTGTTCCGACATTCCGTTCATCTTGCCGGGGGTGAAGATGGAGGTGATGTCGATGTACTGCTGGAAGGTATCTGCAGTCCAGCTTCCGTTATGCAGCAGATTGTACTGGGCATCTCTCATAACGCTGTTGCCGCTGGCAATGAGACGGTGCTCGGGGTCAAGTTCGGCAACTTTGTCGGCAAACCCCTGGTAGGCGACGCTTACATCGTTTGCGGAAATACGGTAATTGTGGGGAATGTCGGCCTGAAGGTTGAACTCATTTCCGAACTCCCACGCCACAACCGATTTGTGTCCTTTTAGGGTATTCACCACTGCCTCGGTGTAGTCGAGCATATATTTATAGGTTTCGCTCGATTTGTCGCCCCATTTGCCGAACTCTTCCTTGCAATACTCCGGAACAGCATCGGTGTTCCAGAATATCGAAGGGATGATGGCGATATGGTTCCTGTCGCATATCGCGGCGAGCGAGTCGAGAGTGGCAAGGTATTTTGACTCGTTGTCGTGATAGAAATGGAACTGTCCCGAAGAATAGGGGCTGCAGCTGAATCTGACGATGGGAACCTTCTCCTCCACCAGAACATCCACGGTCTTGCGAATGCTTGTCAATCCGAGATCCCCGTCGGACTCGAATGACTGGACAAACAGATTATAGCAGTTGACACCTGTCACATAAAGGAGTTTCTCTCCGAGATACATACGCGGCAGTTTGGTTGAACCGCTCACTATCTCGCCTGTCTGGATACCCAACGGTCCCGAATAATCTTCGGCCCAGTAGCGTTCCATGGCGCTTCGGGTATCTTTTTCGGGAGAGGGGGGGGTAATCTTGTCACAGGCCGAAACAATAATGCCGGCTATAATCGAAAAAGCAAGTATGGATATTCTTTTCATGGGAATCTTTCGTTAAAAACAAAAGGAAGGGGGGCATCCGATGCGGCCCCACCTTCCTTATTGGGATATTGACTATTTCATCTTCATACAACGTACGGGGGCACCCGTTGCACGGTCGTAGTTGTCGCGTGCATCCTCGTTCATCTTGAGACGGAAAGCGTTCTCCGTGTTACCCCAAGCGGTCGAGCAGGTCCAAAGGGTACCATACCCCTTGCCATCGTTGTCCCACCAGCCGTAACCGGTCATATAGATGAAGCCGCAGGCGGGAACCACGATTTTGCCTCCGAACAGTTTCACGGAGTTGTTGGATGTAAGCTCATTGCCTGCTGCCAGACCGTCGGCGAGACAGGTCGGAGAAACCACGCAGTAACCTTTGGGGCAGGGGTCGTAGATGGTCTTGAGAACAGGATACTGGGGATTGCCGTCAACTTCCCAGTTGAGGCCCCAGAGGTAGCGCTGGTTGGGCTCGATGAGCCAGTCGTTGTTGCGGTTGGATGCACCGATATACTCCATGGGATGTGCCACCGAATACTCAACGGTATGGATTGTAGTGCTTGTGGCGTCTGCCTCATTGCCCACTACGGGATGATACTTGCCTTCGCCGGAACCGCTGTCAAATGCGAGAACAGTTGAGAACGGGTCTTTGCGGCCCCACTGGAAATAGAGACCGCGGGCGTCTTCACCCGTACCGGTTTCGAATGCACCGAGGTTGCGGTCCATAAGCACATAACTGTCACAGGTAACGTCATTGACCTCGCCCAAGCTCCAGATGTGCCAGCTCCAGAGAATCTTTCCGGAGTTGTCGCTGGCGGCAATCACTGCATTGAAATCCTTTTCTTCGGCTTTGAATTTAATCTTGCCGCCATCAAGTTTCACCTTTGTGATGCAACCGTCAACTTCTTCCCAGAGAAGGGCTGCGGATGCGGGAGAGATGGATGCTGATTTCACGGCGAATGTAGAGTGGAGACCGGCGGAGCCGTTACCCATAACTGTGGCATCGAAGCAGTAATAACCGCCATTCTTGATGATGTAGCAGTTTGCGGGTCCTGCAAGTTCGGTATAATTGGGCATACCTTCCTGCTTTACGTTGTAGGTGATGGTCTTGTCATCGGCTGTAACAATAACCTTACCTGTTCTGGCGTCATTTGAGGTGGATGCGGCCACGGTGACTGAGCATGTCACATCCTGCTCCGAAGCAACACCAGAAGCGGGAGAAACGCTTATCCAGGCATCCTCCGATGTTATTGTCCAGTCTTTGTTGCTGAAGAAAATCACATTGAAAGAACCACCTTCATCAGTTGCTTCGATGGTGGTTGACACCCGGGACATAAGCTCGGTGGGAACGTTCTTTTCGCACGATGTGGCGAAGATGCACACAGCGGCGATTGCAATTGCAAAAATCTTTTTCATATCTATATAAATTAAAGTTAGTATATACTAAAATTAGTATCCGGGGTTCTCCTTGAGGTTGGGATTGGCCGCGATGGTGGCGTCTCCTATGGGGAGATAGTAGTTCTTCTCGGGGAATGTGGGGTCCTGAACCTTGCTGTCCACGTGGTCCTCAATCTTGAGCCAGAAACGGGGGCTTCCGGCCTGCAATGATTCCCAGTCAAGAACATAGACCAGTCCGTCGTGAGGGCCGTTGAGCTCCTCTACTGCCTGTCTCCAGCGACGAAGATCCCAATAGCGGTGATTCTCGAAGCAAAGCTCAACCATACGCTCCTTGCGGTAGGACTCGGTGGTAATGCTCGTCAGGTTGGCGACACCGGCGCGGGAACGAATCTCGTTGACAGCGCTCAGGGCATTGCCGTTCTCTCCGAGTTCCAGGCAAGCCTCAGCATAGTTGAGGACCACCTCTGCGTAACGGAAGATCAGATAGTCTCCGGTAGAATAAACGAACCAGGTCATAACGTCAGCCGCAGGGTCAAGATATTTGGCCACACCGAAACCGGTGTCATACCCCCCTGCCAACTCCCTTACTTGGTCACCATAGCACAACACGCCCTGATAAGTTTCGGCGGTGAGGTTGAAGTATTCCGAGCCGTCCTTGAAACGGAGACCGCGATAGATGGATACGGTATTGTCATCGAATGCGGGCTTACCCACTGCACCCGGCCAGGGAGTACCATTGGTCCACAACCAAGCGCGAAGTCTCGGGTCGCGCTGTCCGAAGAATTCATCCATTGTCCAGGTCTTGGACGTAAGGTAGTTGCGGTCAATCTTGCCGGATGTGCCGTCGATGAAGTCAAACTGCTCCACGAAGTCATAGTAAGGCTGCGAATACCAGCCTACACTCCATGCATTGGGCTTGGGGCAAACGCACATATCCCAAGACCAGAGGTTCTTGCCTCCGCCTACACCCTGATGGCGCTTAACCATGATGGCTTCGGGGTTGTCCTTTACGAGGAATATGTCCTTGAGGTCCTGAACCTTGTCCTTGCCGCTTCCGGTATAGAGCGAGTGGGGGCTGGTGGTCTTGATGATGTAGTTCAAATCCCTGGCTTTCTCGTAGTACGATTTTGCCTTTTCGGCGGGGATTCCCACGATGCCGTTCATCTGGACTGTGCCGTATTTGGCGATACTGCCGGCATAGAGGGCAGCCTTTCCGCCGAGAGCCAGCGCAGCCCATTTGCTGGCGCGGCCGGCGATGGGCGTCACAACCATATCCTCTGCAGCCTCCTCACATTCTTTTATGATGAAATCATAAACTTCCTGTTCGGTGTTTCTTGCGGGATAGAGTTCCTCCTCAGGTGCATCGAGCCCTTGCTCTTTGGTGATGATGGGGACACCGCCGTAACGCTTGACCAGTGCAAAGTAGTTGAATGCACGGAGGAATCTGGCCTCAGCCGCATAAACCTTGGCGTCGGTGAGTTCCGACTGGGCAATCTGGTCGATGAAATGGTTCAACTGCCTGTTGAGGTAGTATGCATTCGACCACCAGCGGAGGGTATTGTCGTTGCTCTGAATACCGTAACGTTTCATTGAAAGGAAGTTGGCCTGAGCGCCGCGCTCACTGTATTTGGCCTCGTCAGCCCAGGTGGTGGCGTGAACGGGGCCCTCTCCCTGAGCCGAGAATCCCATATTGGCGCTCCAGTTGCTGCTGGCGCTGAAATCAATATTGATCGGACTTGAGGTCTCTGCGGAATAGACACACAGAGCGTCGTTTATCATATGGCAACTTATGGAGTAGAGGTCTGCCAGATTGCTCTCAATCAAAGAAGCATCCTTCCAAACCTGCGCATCGGTATATCTGTCTGTGGGCGACTGATTGAGAATATCGTTGCACGACACAGCCCCGAACAAGGCTGCGATTGACAATATGCTTAATATCTTTTTCATATCGATAAAATGTTATAATGTGATGTTGCAACCAAGGCTTAAAGTATATTGCTGGGGATAGGTGTGTCCCACAATACCGGTAACTTCGGGATCGACGCCGTATTTGCTTACGTTGCTGAGAGTGAACAGGTTCATTCCGGCAGCATAAACCCTGAAACGGGCGATGCCTGCCTTGCGGCTGATTCTCTCTGGAATCGTATAACCTATGGCGGCGTTCTTCAGACGGGCATAGGCGGCATTCTTGTATGAGAAGTCATTGACGTACCACGAGTTGGTTTCGGCACCCGAGGGACGGCATACCAAAGCATCCGGGTTGGCATTTCTGAAAATGTCATAGTAAAGGTCGCAATAGGTGGCGGTGTTGCCGTCGTATGACATTGCGATGGTATAACCCCATGCACCCTGGATGAGGGCGGAGAGATCGAATCCCTTCCAGCCGAAAGCGAGGTTGAGACCTGCCATCCAGTGGGGCATGCTGCCTTTGCCTATTTCAACCTGGTCGCGCCAGTTGATGACGTGGTCTCCGTTGATATCCACATATTTGATGTCACCGGGGGCCAGAGTCGAGTTGTCGTTGTTGAGGTCATCGAAACTTACGCCCCAGGTGTCTATTTCTTCCTGGGTGGCGAACAGACCATCGGTAACATAACCTATCTGACGGTCGATATAGTTTCCTTTGCCCACAAAGAGTCTGATACGGTCTTCGTCGGTCTCTTCGGCCTGATCGTAAACAGTCCATTTGCTGCGGCTGTAGGAGATGTTGGCACTTACGTCGAAGGTGAAGTCACCCGCGCTGCCCATAGTTCCGAGCTTGAACTCGAAACCGCGCGAACGAATCGCGTTCAGGTTCTCCTGAGGGAGTTTCTCGCCGAAGGTGCTGGGCAGGGACTGGGTACGGTAGCCGGGGATTCCGGTGCGGTCGCGCTGGAACACATCAAACTCACCATAAACCTTGCGGCTCAGGAAGGAGAAGTCGGTACCGAAGTTGTAAATCTTCATCGTTTCCCAGGTGAGGTTTTCGTTGGCCATACCCGTAGAAGAGATACCCTGAATTAACTGGTCCTTGAAAGTCCAGGTCATATCGTTGGCATAACCGGTGAGGTAGTTGAACGAAGCCACTGCATCGTAACCCGAGGCACCGGCACTCGCGCGGAGTTTGAGCATGTCAACTATGCCGGATGATGAAAGGAAGTCCTCTTTGGCCATATTCCAACCGAGGGAGAGAGAGGGGAAGAAACCCCATCTGTGACCTTTTGCAAAGCGGGAGGAAGCATCTGCACGGAAAGCGGCCTCCACCATATATTTCTCTGCATAGTTGTAGTTGAGACGGCCGATTACGGACTGACGGCCGTAATTGCTGCTGTAAGAGCTGTTCTTGGCTGTCTTCTCGTCACCGGCGATGATTTCCTCGATGATGGCGGTCTTGAAATCGTGACGCCTTGTCATATATCCGTAACCCTTGTTGAGGGAGCTCTCGAACATTGCCAGGGCGGAAATCTGATGATCGCCGAACGAGCGGTCGTAGTTCAACGAATACTGTTGCACGATGTTGTCCGAAATGTCGGTGCTGTACTGCAGGGAGGTGGGTTCCACCGAACCTCCGGCGTCAGCATAGCTTGCGGTGTCATAATCGTAGGTATAGAACTGGCCGCGCTTGTGCATCCATTTGAGGTTGGATG
Source organism: Bacteroidales bacterium (assembly GCA_021443625.1). Classification (GTDB taxonomy): domain Bacteria; phylum Bacteroidota; class Bacteroidia; order Bacteroidales; family UBA932; genus Equibacterium. The sequence continues at coordinate 19,933 of JABUTP010000015.1, forward strand.
TATTGTAGGTGTAAAGGATATTTGCCTTTGCGGAAAGGCCTTCCACATATTTGAAGTCATACTCGGCAAATCCGGTCAACTTGAAGTTGTTGCCATCGACGCGGTAGTAACCCGAGTTGTCTATGTTGACGGCCCAGATGGGGGAACCGTTGAAGATACCGCCATAAGAGAGCCGGCTTGCATCGGGAAGGTAGAGGGGATACCTCGGGTCGGCATTGTAGATAAGGTCCTGCCAGAAGTTTTCGCCATCCTGGAAAAGGTCACCGCCCGAAGGATAGTTCTTGCAGTCTTTCAGGTACTGCATATTCATGCCAACAGTGAGTTGGTCTGTAACCTTGGTGCTGAAGTTGGCCTGGATGTTATACCTGTCATAGTATCCCGAGTTGGGCTTGAACTGGAGTTCCTGACGGTTGTAACCGGCATATCCGTAGTAACGGGTGCGGTCGTTGCCGCCGGCAACCGATACGTTGTGGTTCTGCTGGGGAGCGAACTTGCGCACAACCTCGTGATACCAGTCACTGTTGAGGTAGTTGGGGTCGGTTCCCAGAGTGAAGAGTTCGAGTTCTTCTTCGGTGTAGGGCTTTCTGCTGGGCTTTCCTCCCCTGTTGATAAAGCTGTCGTTGGAGAGCTGGGCCCTCTGACGGGAATCGGCGGGAAGGGTTGTCACGATGTTGCTCTGCATTGTTACAGAGGAGTTGAATGTGACGGTGGCCTTGTTGTTGGAACCCCTCTTGGTGGTAACCAGAATGACACCGTTACCGGCACGCGCTCCGTAGATTGAGCCCGAACCGTCCTTGAGGATGGTCACGCTTTCAATCTGACCGGCGTCCAGACTGGAGATGGAACCTTCGATACCATCCACAATCACGAGGGGGGTACCGAAACCGCGGATGTTCAGGTCGGCATTGTCCTGGCCGGGGAGACCAGAAGTCTGCTTTGAAATCAAACCGGGGAGCTGGCCTGCCAAGGCGTGGGTGGTGTTCTGAACGGGGGCGACGTTGATTTTCTCGGAGTTTACCTGAGAAACGCTTCCCGTCAATGTGGCGACACGCTGTGTGCCGTAACCCACAACCACCGCTTCGTCAAGGAACTCGTTGTCGGGGTTGAGCACGACAGCCAGTGACTCCGCCGCCTTGACCTGTTGTGTAACATAGCCGATACAGGATATTTCCAGCACCGTGCCTTTGTTGGCGTTAATGGAGAATTTGCCGTCGGC
>JABUTP010000015.1:21173-23063 GCA_021443625.1 Bacteroidales bacterium
TCCTCTTTCACGACTACGTAAGCGCCAGGAACGGCATTACCGTCCGCATCCTGGACAACTCCTTTTACGGTAATCCTGCCTTGAGGCATTCCCGCAAACGCTGAAAAGCTGCCTACCCCCGCAAGATTGAGCAGGGCAAACAACAATAGACACATTGAAATTTGAATCTTTTTCATTGTTTTTTGTTAGTTTAATATGTTGTTGTAGTAGTAACTGTATTGGTGTTGTCCGCCACCCACTTCGTAATCCCCGTCGGGGCAGCAAACCGTGGCTGTGGTGTTGGCCGGTATTGAAACCTTGAGATGCACCTTGTCCCCTTCCCGATGCCACGACACCGCAATCTCACCTTTCACCGAATGGTAGGTAGCGCTGACCCACTCCAGATCGCCCACCACGTGGGGTTTGATGACGATGTGCCTGAAACCCCTGTCGTTTTCGTCGTAACGGATACCCGCCAGATAGTTTGTCATCCAGGCACTGATATCCCCCAGGAAAACGTGGTTGGCAGAGGAATCCCTGAACTTCACCATATCGAGCGCCCATCTTTCGGCAAGGGTGGTAAGCCCCTGGTTGAGCCATGCGCCCCACGAAGGAATCTCCTCCCTGGTCATCATCGTATAAACTGTTTCGGCATATCCGTAGTCGGCAAGGACGCGGGGAACGAACTTGCTCCCCACCGAACCGAAATCGAGATAATAGTTGTTGTCAACGATACTTTGGTTGAGATTGGCCGCAACTTTTGCACAGTATTCTTCCGGCACCACTCCGAGCATCAGAGCCATCGCCTCGGCCGCCTGCGACCCGTTGGCATAGATACAGTTTTCCTCATCGAAATATTTCCGGTTCACCAGATCTTTGAGATATGCCGCCTTTGCAGAGTACGGAGCACTCTCTTTGCCGAGAAGTTCGCTGAAACGGGCCATCAGGACATTCTGATGGTAATAGAACAGCGTGGTGCTGTAATCGGTTGGCGTAGGGGTGTCGTAATAAACCCAGTCGCCGATGCCGTATGTCACAGTGCCGTCTTCGTCGAGCCGTCTGCCGAGGTATGCAAGGTAGGCCTCGCACACCGGATAGATGCGCTCAATGGCGGTGATGTCTCCCGAATAGCACTCCAATGCATCGGGTATCATAAAGAAGGCCGAAGCCCACACCGGCCCGATCCAATCTTCGTAGCCCCAGCCCGCCGTGGGGACAATCCCCGGCAGATTGCCGTCCGGAGCCTGACTGTCAATCATGTCGCCCACCCATTTTTCGTAGAAGCCGAAGCCGTCGTAGTTGAGCAGGGCCACGTCTATCGCAAGATTTGCATCGGCGGTCCAGCCGTTCTTCTCCCTCTGCGGGCAGTCGGTGGGGATGCTCACCAGGTTGTCCAGATAGGTGAGACAGGTTGCCGAATAGATTCGGTTGAGCAGTTCGTTGGAACATTCGAAAGAGCCCACCCGCTCAAGATCGGTATGTGTAAAATGCGCCCTCACGCTCTCTCTGGTGAGTTTCACGGGCTTGCTGAAAGCCACCTCGACATAACGGAATCCGTGATATGTGAACGAAGGGGTATATGTCTCCACACACCCTCCTTTCATATAATAGGTGTCGGTCTGCATCTCCCTTTCGGGCATCGGGTTGTAATATATGTCAACGTTGGACATATTTACCCGGCCGTCTGCGTAGGTGAACTCGCCGTGCTTCATTGTAACCCTGGTCCCAGCCGGACCGATAGCTATCAGGTTACAAACGCCGGCTATGTTCTTGCCGAAGTCGAACACATAGAGGGTATCGCCGAAGTTTTTCATCTCCACCGCATGCACTACCTCACAAACCCTGACGGGAGGCGTCTGCTGCGAGACCAGGTTTGCCGAAGGGCCTGCGACCGTCTGCGCATTCTGCCAC
>JABUTP010000015.1:23547-25135 GCA_021443625.1 Bacteroidales bacterium
TCCTTGTCGTAACCGTCGGTAATCCATCGGGCCTGCCACTCATAGTCTTCCAATGCAGCGGTTTCGAAGCACTGTGGTGCGCACTTTACTTTGTTGCCGCCGTCCATTACGGTTTCCACCATCCACCAGTATCTGCCGAAAGATTCCAGAGGTTCGGCGGCATATTTCACCATTGTCCGGTCGGATGCCACCTTCCCGCTGTCCCATAATATGTTCTCAAATTTTTCGTCGGCGGCCACAATGAGGCGATAACTCTTTTGATGACCTTCCGTGGCACTGTATTCCCAGCTGAAACGGGGCTGTGGCGTTCCGATGTTTATCGGCGAGGAGAGCCATTCGCACCTCGGATTTTCAATCACGACACCGCTACTGCACGAGACCATCAGAATGGCCGCGCCGAGTGTCAGCAGATGGGATATTATTCGCATATTGCAGGTTAGTTTAATTTCATTTCACATTCGAAAACCTTCTCTTGAGGATCGGTTTCCCCTTCTCCGGCGGCGATGAGCAGGTCTATGGATGCTTTGGCTATGGCAGCGGTCGGAAGCTGGGCGATGCTCATCTGCGGCACTATGAATTCAAACTCGGGAAGGGAATGGATGCACGCCCAGTTGGCTCCCCCATTGATTTTTTTGCCCATTTTTCTGTAGAAGGCATAGGTCGGCACCACGAACACGTGGGTAGTAAAGAAAATGCCATCGACATCGGGATGCTGCTCAAACAGCAACCCCAGTCTTTCAAAAATTTCTTCGCGGCTCGCCGTCTTGTCAATCTTGCATATAAGCGAATCCGGCACATCGTAACCCGCCTCGGCCATTGCCCGCCTGTAGCCGTTGCATCGGTCGCTGAGGTTGTCAATCCGGTGCAGGGTTGTCATAAGGGCTATCTTGCGGTTTCCCTTGCCGATAAGGTGGCTCACGAGGCGATAGGCACTGTCTTCATTGTCGGCCACCACGCTCGATGCAGCCAGCCCGGGCACCTTGCGGTCTGCCAGTACTATGCTGGTCTTGCCCAACACCCTCTCGATACCGGCGCTTTCGACACCAGCAGGAGTGATGATTACCCCCTCGACGCCTCTGTCCACAAACTGGCCGATGAGTTGGTCCTCCATCTTTTCGTTGGTTTCGGAGGTGGTAATGTAAACCGTGTATCCCTGCGCCTCGGCACTTGCCACCATCTCCATTGAGAGATGGGAATAGAAGGGGTCGGCAAGAGAAGAGACGATAAGACCGAATGTCCGGGTGCGCCCCGTGCTGAGACTCTGGGCAAGGTAACTCGGGCGGTATTCGCACTTCGCAGCAAATTCAAGAACCCTTTTCTGGGTATTTGCATTGATGCCCCTGCAATCTCCCTGGCCCGACAAGACCCAGGAAACCGTTGTCTTTGAAAGGCCTAACGTTTCCGCAATATAGGCAAGCGAGACGCGCTTGGGGGAACTCATTTTTACTTAACCGATTAAAATACCATACGAATTTATGGTATTATTCGCAACATTCCAAACCTTTTGGCAAAATAAGATGCAAAATTTAACCGATTAAGCCGCTGTTTAAATTTCTTTCATGCGGTCGTATTGCGCCTCCATGCTCTG
>JABUTP010000015.1:25143-27020 GCA_021443625.1 Bacteroidales bacterium
GGGTACGCACCAGATTATGCTCCGGATAGGCAATCTTGTAATAGGTATCCCCATTGATATAATCCATAAGGAAGCGGAGCACCTGCTCGTAAGTGATGTAAAGCCCCGAGAAAGGGAGCATCTCTATCTCCTTGGGAGTGAGATGGTCGCGCATCTGCGAGAGATAGCCCTCCACGTACGCCTTGTAAATATTGAAGTCCATCGAAACCTTGGACAAATCCTTCTCATCCTCCGCACCGGTATTGGTGTAGGAGCGTAGGGCATCCCCCACGTCATTGAGGGCGGTGCTGCTCATACAGGTATCCAAATCTATCATGCAAAGCACGTTGTCTTCACGGTCAAACAGCACGTTGCTGAGTTTGGTGTCATTGTGGGTGACTCGCATCGGAAGTTCCCCCGTCTCCACGAGTTTCCAGAAACCGAGCATCTTCTCGCGGCGGCTCTCTATCCACGAAATTTCCTCGGAAAGAGAGGCAACCCTTCCCGCCTTGTCTTCTTTCAAAGCGGCGTCCCATTGCTCAAAACGACTGCGTATGTTGTGGAATCCGGGTATCGTGTCGGCCAACGGCTCCTTGAAATCTGCCAGCTGGGCCTGGAACCTGCCGATACCCTCGCCACCCTTGAATGCAAGTTTGAGAGTATCCGCCCTGTCATGTGTCACGGAGCCGGTGATATACTCGCACACTGCCCAGAAATTGCCGTCAGAATCCTTGTAATACAAGGCTCCGTCTTTGGTGGGAACCACCGTAAGGGTAGCCTTCTTGGGATCTCTCCCTTCGGCCACGGCTTTGGCCCTGATGTGGACCGTCACCCTCTGAATGTTGTCCATCATTGCCGGAACGTCTGGAAAAACGATGTGGTTCTTACGCTGAAGAATATAGTCGGGATGGGCGCTCCCTTTGCAGGTTATGGTGAGAGTGTCGTTGATGAAGCCCGCCCCGAGGGTCTCTATGGCTTCAATCTCCCCCTCCAGTGCAAATCGGGAGGCAATGTCAAGGAGTTTCTGGTCCATATCTGTCAATTTAATTGTTTTCTTCGCCTGCGGCTTTGAGTCTCTCTGCGTTTTCCGCAATCTGCAGCTGATCCAGCACCTCCTGGATTTCCCCGTCCATAAACACCGGCAGGTTGTACATTGTGTAGCCGATGCGGTGGTCGGTCATACGCGACTGGGGATAGTTGTAGGTGCGGATTTTTGCCGAACGGTCGCCCGTGGAGACCATTGTCTTGCGTTTTGAGGAAAGTTCGGCAAGATATTTCTCATACTCGAGATTGTAGAGACGGGTACGGAGTTCGGCCAGGGCGCGGTCAAAGTTCTTGAGCTGCGAACGCTCGTCCTGGCTCTGCACCACGAGACCTGTGGGGATATGTGTCAGTCGCACCGCCGAATAGGTCGTGTTCACACACTGTCCGCCCGGGCCCGATGCGCAGAAAGTGTCTTTGCGGATATCGCTCATATTGAGTTCGACATCGAATTCTTCGGCTTCGGGGAGCACCACCACAGATGCGGCCGAAGTATGCACCCTTCCCTGGGTTTCGGTCTGGGGAACGCGCTGCACGCGGTGCACGCCGCTTTCGTATTTCATGGTGCCATATACCTTCTCGCCGGTAATCTTGCACACGATTTCCTTGTAGCCGCCCATCGTGCCTTCGGTACTGCTGTTGACCTCCATTTTCCAGCCCCTCTTTTCGCAATATTTGGAGTACATCCTGAAAAGGTCTCCCGCAAAGATGGCCGCCTCGTCACCGCCGGTGCCGCCGCGAATTTCTATCATCGCATTCTTGTCGTCTGTGGGGTCGGCGGGGATGAGCAGAAGTTTTATCTCCTCCTCCATAGCCGGAATGCGGGCCTCGATGTCAGAGGCCTCTTCCTTGGCCAT
>JABUTP010000015.1:27917-29484 GCA_021443625.1 Bacteroidales bacterium
GGGTAGTAGGGGTAGTTGTAGAGGCAGTTTACGGGGGGCATGCTGTCGAAACCTTCCACCACCATTCCCTGCTTGTACATAGTGTTGTAGCCAAGGGGGCCGTGAATCTCCTCCATCCCTTCGCTTTTTCCCCACTCTATAGCAGCATCCAGAAGGGCGCGGGCGATTTCTATGTCTTTCTCAAAGTCAAACCAGCCGAAACGCATCCGCTTGGTTTGGTACAATTCGTTGTAACGGGGATTTATGATGGCGTTGATGCGTCCTACGACACGGCCGCTTTCGTCCCTTGCAAGCATCAGTTTCTGTTTGCAGTAGGCAAGCGGGGGGGCGCTGCTCAATGTCTTTTTCTGGTCAAAATCGAGGGAGGGGACGTAGGTCTCGCAATCTTTGTACAGTTTGTTCTGAAACTGGTAGAAAGTCTTGAAATCCGAACTCCCTTTAACCTCTGTAACGGTATATTTCATAGTATTATGGTCAGTTTGGGCATAGTCAAGGGGCGAAGATAAAAACTTTTGGGCAAAAAACCTATTGGGCAGACCCGGTCTCCTTCCGTTTGGCCTCATCCCACAACTCGTCCATTTCGGCAAGGGTCATATCCTTGAGATTGCGCCCCTGCGCCCTGGCGGTCAGTTCCACATAGGTAAACCGTTCGCGGAACTTCCGACAGGTCTCCTCAAGGGCGGTGTCGGGATTGAGATGGTAGAGACGGGAGGCGTTTATCATGGCGAAGAAAAGGTCACCCAGCTCCTTCTGGGCCTTTTCCTTACTTGTCTCGCTGTCGGCATCCATTGCCAGCAGCTCGTCGCGGAACTCCCCTATCTCCTCCTCAACCTTGTCCCAGACATCTTCCCGCTTCTCCCAGTCGAAACCGACCGCCCTCACCTTGTCCTGCATGCGGTAGGCCTTGATAAGGGATGGCATTGTGGAAGGAACGCCGCTGAGCACGGTTTTGTTCCCGTCCTTTTCCTGCTGCTTGAGCTGTTCCCAGTTCTTGACGACCTGCTCCGAATCGGTGGCTGCAGACGAATCCTTGGCAAGCTGCGATCCGTTTTCCTGCGGAGGATAGACGTGCGGATGGCGGTAAATAAGTTTGTCGCACAACTGGTTGCAAACATCCGCTATGTCAAATTCTTCGGTTTCGCTGCCGATTTTGGAATAGAACACTATGTGGAGCAGGACATCTCCGAGCTCCTTGCAGACATTCTTGAGGTCTTTGTTGACGATAGCCTCGCTGAGTTCGTACACTTCCTCGATGGTGTTGGGACGGAGCGACTCCATTGTCTGTTTCCGGTCCCAGGGGCATTTTTCCCTCAAAGTGTCCATCACGTCGAGAAGACGGCCGAAGGCCTTGAGTTGTTGTTCTCTGTTATTCATTTTCAGTCAGTTTTATGTCAATCAGATTCTCAGCCGCCAGGCCTGCGGATAGAGTGAGTTCACCCTGTTGTCCATATTTTTCACAAAGCCGAGCGGGATTCCTTTATATTTTGTAAGAATGTAGCCGTTGGGGGCGTCCAAATGCGGCAATTTGTTCATTCTCAAATAATCCAGTGCCTCTGCAAGTCCGAAT
>JABUTP010000015.1:29616-32695 GCA_021443625.1 Bacteroidales bacterium
AGGATTTCATCCATAATCTGCACGGGATACCCTTTTATCAGAGTCTCTCCGTTTCGCTCCCATTTAAGAGGTACGATATCGTCCTTAGTCCAATCGCAACCTTGGAAGGACTGATATTTCTTAACCCCTTTCGCCGTCAGGGCAAGGCGGGATACGGGTTCAGTCTTGCGCAGCAGGGCCACGTAGAGTCCTTCGCCGCGGGTTATGCCGGGGGCGAACTGCAGTCCGCAACGGGTGGAGATGGCCGCCGTGCAGCCGACATCGGTCACATTCTCCAGCGGCACAACTTCGGCCCCGAGTTCGCTGCAGATCCACTGCACGTTGTCGTCGTTTTCAAATTTGTTGAGGGTACAGGTGGAATATATCAGATAACCTCCCCCCTTCAGCGAAGACCATGCATCGCTCACAATCCGGCGTTGCCGAGCCGCACAAAGGTTCACATTGTCCGCCGACCACTGGAGAATGCTCTCCGGAGCCTTGCGGAACATCCCTTCCCCGGAGCAGGGAACATCTGCCATAATCACGTCGAAATACCCCTTCAACTTCTGGAATTGGGAAGGGTCGCACGAGGTGACCACGGCATTGGCCATCCCCCACTTCACTATATTTTCGGCAAGAACGGTGGCACGGGACTTTATGACCTCATTGGTCACAAGGAGGTCTCCGCTGCCGAGAGCGGACAATGCGGCGGTGCTCTTGCCTCCCGGGGCTGCGCACAGATCCAGAACCCTGAGCGTCCCCGCCATCTCCCTTCTCATGGATTTCAGAACGGGCTGGACTATCATAGAGGAGGCATCCTGAACATAATAAGCCCCCTGATGCATCAGAGGGTCTTCGGCGAACGACGGCCGGGTGTCAAGATACAGCCCCTCGGAACACCACGGTACCGTTTCGGTGGATATGGGCGAGAAATGGGCTGCCAGTCCGGCAGCTGTTATTTTGGAAAGGTTCGCCCTGACACTGACGGTCGGCGAACCCTCCTTTATGGCATCAAAAACCTTTCCCGCCGCCACAGTACCGATGGTGGAGCGGGTATTGTCTATAAAAGTTTGGGGTAAATCAAACAAGATTCTGAAAATCCTGCAGGTTGACGGCTTTTCCCGAGGCAGCATCGGCAACCATATCGGTAAAACTGTCCACCAATCCCTGTAATTTGCCTCCCAGCATCATCTTGAGCATCATATTGAGTTCGGCCGAGAGTTCTATGTGGAAGGATGTCCTGCAATCGGCATCCTGTGCCACACCGTCCACCGTGTCAAAACAGAGTTTCATCGCGAACTCAAACGGTGACTGCCCGTCCTGCTGCATCACAACCCTGCTGAACGGAACCCTCTCGGCAACCTTGAGCCCGAGGCTTATCCCCTGGACATTGGCCGAGATGGTATCCTCGGTGGCGGTTATCATCTGCTTCTTATCGTCGGGAAGGCCGCTTACCAGCGTCCGCAAATCGGACAGCGAACTGTAAAGGACCGCCGGCTGGCGGTCGATTACGACACTCTTTCCCTTGACTTCGGTCTTCATGCCGCTACTGTGTCTGTCCCCAGGTTGAGGGGCGGTAACGCCATTCCTTGAGCACCTCAAGGTCTTCCTGCCTGATGTAGTTCTGGCTTAGGGCCTCTTCGAGGAGAGCGTCGTAATTGGAAAGGGTGTGCAGTTCCAGATTGGCATTTTCGAATGCCCTGCGCGCCTGAGGGAAATTATAGGAGAAGATCGCCACCATTCCCGACACGATGCAACCGGCCGCAGACACGGCTGCAGCGGCTGCCAGCGAACTCATTCCGGTGGAGATGAGGTCTTCGACTATGACCACATTGTCGCCGCGCTTGAATTCCCCCTCAATCTGGGAACCCGTACCGTGATCCTTCGGCTTGGGTCGGATATAGATGAAAGGTTTGCCAAGACGGTCGGCCACCAGCATTCCGATGGCGATGGCGCCAGTGGCGACTCCCGCTATCACATCCACGTTCTTGAAATACTCATTTATCTCCTCCACCATATAATCGGCGATGGCGGAGCGTATCGAAGGGTAGGACAAAGTTTTGCGGTTATCGCAGTAGATAGGGGATTTCCATCCCGAAGCCCAGGTGAAAGGGTCGTTGGGACGGAGTTGTACTGCCTTTATCTGAAGCAGGCAGTCGGCCACTTTTTGTTCTATGTTATTCATATCAGCCTCTTAATTTCCTCAAAGATAATTCTATTATCTAAATAAATGATAACAAATGTGTTAAATTTTTCTAACGGAGATCGGTCACGATGACATTCTCGGATACAGCGCTTTCGTCGAAGACGAAATAGTCGGCGGGGAACTTCTCCTTCAAACTCTTAATCCCCGAAATTTCAACCTTAAAAGTCATATCATTGGCGGCATAGGAGGCCGTAATGGTGCCGTCCTGACGCCGTCTTGCGTCGGTTGCACCGAGCAGAGGCAACGTTTCGTTGGCGCTGATTACAAGTTCTTCGGTGTCGGGAGTGTACATCCACATTGACTCGCCGTTGCAATAGACCTTAAGTTCATCGCTCTCTATGCGGTAACAGTCCCCCTGGACGTACGCCACACCCTTCTGCGTCGCAACGCACTTGCCGGTCTTGTCCAACCCTTTGACGGAATAATTGAGCGAAACCGTACCCATTGCCTTAATGTCGTCCAGCAGGGTGGCCCCCGTCTGGGCAAAAGATACAACAGACCAAAGACTCAGTGCCGCCAGGGCTATAACCAACTTTCTTAACATAACGCTTTTTTTATGGGTTAACGGTTGGACTTCAGCAAATCGTGTACCACTGAGCCCTACTGTCTGTCCAATGCATCCAATATCCTGTCAAGGGTGTCAAAATCCTTGACCAGCACCTCGCGGGCCTTGCTCCCCACCGAGGGTCCCACGATGCCAGCCGCCTCGAGCTGATCCATAATCCTGCCCGCCCTGTTGTATCCGAGCCCAAGTTTGCGCTGAATCAGGGAGGTTGAACCCTGCTGGGTCTGAACCACCATCTTGGCCGCCTCGTCGAACATACCGTCCCTGCGGGAAAGGTTGGTGGCATCTGAATCCGACGCCGATGACTCGTCCTCGTATTCGGGAAGGAA
>JABUTP010000160.1 GCA_021443625.1 Bacteroidales bacterium
GTCCTCTACAATGCTTGAAGCTTCCCGCAAAGGGTATTGGAAAGCGGATCCTGCCCAAGTGGGGAAATTGGCGAACCTGCAGGCTGCTTTTGCGGCGAAATTCGGAGCCCCTTGCACTGAATTCACCTGTGCCAACAAAAATCTCCAACAATATATCTCAGAGCACTTGAATGCCGCTGTCCGTAGCCAATATCAGGAGAATATGCAGCGTAGCCTTGATAAAGTCGATTCAGAAGGCAAGAAAGTGATACTGTCGGATAAATCATTTACAGACAACCTGATGAAAGAAAGTAGGAGCATCACCATTGCCGTCGTATCCCTGTTGGCGATAGTTTTGATTTTTCTGTTGGGACAAAGGATAATAGGCCGAAAAAAATGACGCAGCTTTTGTCCATATTGCTTGCTTTGCTGTTGGTATCTGCCCTGTTGAGAATAGCTCGAATGCCAATAGCCCGGATAATCGCCATTTCATTATTGGCCGGTTTTTCGGCTTGGGCGATGTCTGCCGTAATCATAAAGAATGGGATCACAGATATTTCTGAATATCAGATAGTTGCATTTTCAATTACAGAGACATTGTTCCTTGTCTGGTTGGAATACAAATCGGTTTGCTCAGACAAGTTGAGAAAGTTTTCTTCATTATATCCATCCGTTTCTTTCTTGTTTGCCATCTACTTTTTGTCGGTGGCATTCATAAGGAGCGCGACAGGTTGGGATTTCTTCTGGGTCAAAACAACTTTTGCTCTTTGTATAATTTTACTTATGCTCGTTATTCCAATTACAATTAAAAAATTGTTGCGGGGTGGATTGGAAAATATTTCTTACGCTATAGAACTGACTATCGTAATTATATCTATACTAATATCAGGACGACAATGAAAACAATAAATGAAATACTATTTACCATTTCAAACGGATTGATGATTCCTGTGGTCATCCTTCTTCTGGCGCTTATAGTTATTGCCATTATCACTCTTTTCAATTTCTTCGCAGATTATTCCGCTCACATCAAATGGTTGAAGGAAATGGAACACTCTTATAGTGAATATGTCAAAGGAGACATAGCGGGGATGCTTGCAAAAGTGCCGAGCAAAGGTTGTCCTGAATTTACTTCTTGTTTTGATAAACTAATTGATACAAAGGGAGATAAAGCTGCTTGTGATATGATTGTGGCTTCCTATGAAATCGTTGTTGACAAGAAATTGGCCAAGAGTAGGTTGCTTTTGAAGCTTGGCCCTATGCTCGGTCTGATGGGGACGCTTATCCCTATGGGCCCCGCTCTCGTGGGACTTGCCGCAGGTGATATATCTTCAATGGCAATCAATATGCAGGTTGCATTCTCCACAACCGTCGTCGGAATGCTGATAGCGGCTATAGGGCTTATCTCCCTTTCGGCAGACAAAAGATTTTATGCCCACACATTGAACGATCTTCAGTTTATTTCAGAAATTCTGCAAAAAAATGAGACGGAAAAATAGTATTCTTCATTCGGATGAAGACGAAAATCCGATGTCACTTCTGACCAATCTATTTGACGTGGCAATGGTTTTTGCCGTAGCTCTTATGGTGGCTATCGTATCTCATTTTAATATGACAGAAATCTTTTCAAAAGAAGATTTCACAATGATTAAGAATCCGGGGAAAGAGGATATGGAGATAATAACCAAGCAGGGGACAGAGATAAAGCATTATACCCCATCTGAAAACCAGCAAGAGGGGAATAAACGAGGGAAAAGGGTTGGGACCGCCTACGAACTGGAAAATGGTGAGATAATATATATTCCCGATTAGATATTTTTTGTGATATAGATGTAACTTTGTGACCGATATGAAAAAGAGAATAATTGTGCTGGCGATGCTTGTCCTGTGCCTGGCGGCGTGTTCGAACAGGAAAAATACCACGGTCGTGTCTCCTGCCTCGGAGTTTCAGGTGGCGGACTCACTGGCGGTATCACCGAAATACGC
>JABUTP010000161.1 GCA_021443625.1 Bacteroidales bacterium
GGCCCTACTTCCTCAATGCCACTTCCATCAGCAACTTCAACTCCACATCCCCGTCGGCTCCGATTGATGCCAACAAGCTCCCCGCCGACCCCGTGGCCATAATGGATGCCGGCGGCAACCAGACCTACTGCATCGTGCCCGAGTCCGGCGGATTGTATCTCTACCGCTTCAACTTCTACAACCGTGTCGATAACGGCGACCTCTCTGCCGACGGAAGCCGCTCCCGCATTTCGCTGGCAAATGCTGCCGAACTCGCCAACGCGAAGTATTACACCTCCTGCGCTGGTGGCTCGGCATTCTACTATGCAACCGACAAGACACTATACTCCTTCTCGCCTTCGACCGGAACGGACGCCTCCACCAAATTCTATGAGTGTGGTGCGGGAGAAACCATCACCGCTATTTATGCCACCTACGAAAAAGGTGAAGGAGGCGGATGGCCTACCAACAGCGTGATAATGTATGTCGCCGTCTGGAACGAGGCCGCTGGCAGCGGAAAGGTTCTCGAATATGAGGTTGACCACTCCTACGGTGTTCCCAACTCAATGTGGGGTCCGATGTTCGGAGGCTCCGGAGAGAATCCCATTGTGTTCGAAGGAACCGGAAAGGTTAAGCAGTTTATGTGGATAGATTCCGAATAATTACACAATAACACATTTTACAGCAATGAAAATAACAAAATTGTTATCGGTAATTTTCCTGTCTGCTGCGATGCTTGCGGCCTGCACTTCTCAGAGCAAGTCGTTTGCAGTGAAAGGAGATGTGGAAGGATTGCCCGACGGCACGGTGGTCGAACTCTACTGTATGGTCAACGATGTCATCGCCCAAACCGAAGTACAGGGAGGCCGGTTCGTGCTTGAGCCGAAACTTGCCGAACCGGCATACCTCAATCTCCGGGTCAAGGGAACCTACGACCGCGTGTTGCTGATGGTCGATACCACCGACAATGTTTCAATCAGCGGGCCCGTGACGTTCGCAGACGGTCATTACGACTGGAGCGGCGCATCGGTTGAAGGGGCAACCCTCAAAGCCCTTCTCGACGAAAAAATGGCACAGCGGTATGTCCTCGACAGCATTTATAGTGAAATGCACGTCAAGTACGGCCATCTCTACGCAGAGATGGGAGAAGCCCGCAAAGCCCAGGATGCCGCCAAAATAAAGGAAATCGAGGAAAGTGAGGGTTGGAAGGAGATTCTCCAATCCGAAAAATATCTATTCGAGCAGGCTCCCAACATCCTTGAGAATGCCGTGATAGAGAACCGTGAGACTTTCTGGGCACCACTCCTGATGCTCCTCCAGACCGGCTATCTCACCGAAGATATGAAATATCTCTACGACCAGATGGGTCCCGATGCACAAAACTCGATGTACGGCAAGTACGTCAAGTCGAAAGTTGCCCCCAAAGGACTTGTGGGAGAGTCATTCCCCACATTCAACTGCACACTTGCCGATGGTTCTCAGAGCTCATTCGCTACCCTTTGCAATGGGAAGAAGTATGTTCTCGTCGATTTCTGGGCCTCGTGGTGCAACCCCTGCCGCAAGGAGATACCCAACGTCAAGAAGCAGTATGAACTCTATAAGGCCAAAGGATTTGACGTCATAAGCATCTCCACCGACACTGATGACGCAAAATGGCGCAAAGCTCTTGCCGATGAACAGCTTCCCTGGCCCAACACCATTGCCGCCGGCGTGGTGCTGGACAACGGTGAAACCGTCAACAAGGCCTACAACATCCGCTTCATTCCGCTGATGTACATCGTGGATGCCTCAACGGGCAAAGTCATTGCCGAAAACATCCGCGGAGAAGAACTCGCCTCCAAACTCGCCGAACTTTTCAAGTAACGGGCTTAACCTGATTTTATGACAAAGCCGGCCGAATGGATTTTCGACCGGCTTTAGAAGTTGTTTAAATTTGATTCAAATTTTTATTTATGGAATGTTTTTAAGCAGGTTTACATTGTT
>JABUTP010000162.1 GCA_021443625.1 Bacteroidales bacterium
CGGCTGTTCTGGGCAGGGTCGCAGACCGTACCGCTGGCTTTGGCAAGCATGGTGTCATTGGAGAAGTTGCACCCTTGGGCGTAAACCACTCTGCCATCTGCACCGACCGCCTCTCTGACGGCATCCACAACCGTTGCGGACTTCTGGTCGCACGAACCGGACCACATTCCGAGCAGATCCTGGGTGTTCTGCGCAAGCGGTCCCACCACCGCAATGGTCCCTTTCTTTTCAAGGGGAAGGACGTTGAGACCGTTTTTAAGCAGAACTACCGACTTTGCGGCGGCCTCCCTGGCAAGGGCAAGCCCTTCCGGGGTAAGGGTATTTTGGCACGACCGTTCCTCGTTCACATATTTGTATGGATCGTCAAAAAGTCCGAGACGGTATTTTGCTTCGAGCACCCTGCGGCACGCCTTGTCGATATCCTTTTCCGAAACGGTGCCGTCTTCTACCGACTCCTTCAGGGTTTTGAGAAAACCGAGTGTCATCATATCCATATCGAGACCCGCTTTCAGCGCCTGTGCCGACACGCTCTTGGTGTCACCGAGCCCGTGGGCTGTCATCTCTCCGATGGCATCGTAGTCCGACACTACAAAGCCGTTGAATCCCCATTCGTCACGAAGAAGTTCAGTCATAAGCCAACGGTTGCCCGAAGCGGGTATCCCTTCAATCAGATTGAATGAGGACATTCCCGAACCGGCGCCCGCCTGAAAAGCCGCCTTGTATGGCTCAAGATAACTGTTGTACATCTGCAGCCGGCTCATATCCACGGTGTTGTAGTCCCTGCCGGCTTCCGAAGCGCCATAGAGGGCAAAATGCTTGACGCAGGCCATAATGGTTTCGTCGCTCGAAAGGTCGTCTCCCTGATATCCCCTGACCATTGCGGCCGCCATAAGCGAACCGAGGTATGGGTCCTCGCCGCTTCCTTCGGCAATCCTGCCCCATCTGGCATCCCTGGCAATATCCACCATAGGACTGTAGGTCCAGCTGACACCGTTGGAAGCAGACTCAATGGCTGCAATACGGGCGGTTCTCTCGACGAGAGCGGGATCCCACGTGCAGGACAGAGCGAGGGGGATGGGGAATATGGTGTAGAAACCGTGAATCACATCCACTCCGCAAAGCATCGGGATGCCCATTCGAGACTCTTCCACGGCAATTTTCTGCAACCGTCTGAGTTCTCCGAGTTCGGTCCAACCGGTAGCGGTAAGATACCCCATACGGATGAGGTCGTCTATGCCCTGAGCTCCCGAAAGAACACCGGGAACATCACCGCCGGAGAGATTGAGTTGTCCTATCTTCTCTTCAAGTGTCATCCGGCCCATAAGTCCGTCGATGAACTTGTCCATAACTTTGTTTCCCGCCGATGGGGAGTTCGTACCGCAGGAAATGATAAACAATGCCGATACGGCAAAGGCAAGCACTCTTTTCATATTGGTTATCTGGCTATTGGGTAATTGTAAAACCGAGTTTGGCAAGGCCTTCCTGCACTTCTGGGCAACTCATAAAGAGCCGCCAGAGAAGACCGGACCTGTAATTCTCTATCATAGGGGTGATGGTGCACTGGTCAATGGCGAGATAGCCGTGGCTGATCCAGTCCTTGTCCTGACAGAATGCGTCGAAGAAGCCGTAATCTCCAAGAATGAGGTCTCCGAGATCATAATAGAAGTGACGCATCGCAGCCATCGACTCGTCTGGTGTGTATGGGAAGGAACTCAGCGCGGCGGTAGGGGTAATCACCCCGAGATCGTTTCCAAAAGGGGCGTGGGCCGCATAGCCGTCCACGGAATAGCTTGCGGTGAGACCCCAGCACTCCTTTCCGTAGCCATAGTGGCCGAGGGGATTCTGCACGCAATAGTTGTAGTGTATCTTGGCGTGATTGGTCACGAGAGTCCAATAGTCGGCATATTTGTCCTTCAGCCCTTT
>JABUTP010000163.1 GCA_021443625.1 Bacteroidales bacterium
CTCGAACCCGCGACCTGCTCATTACGAATGAGCTGCTCTACCGACTGAGCTAAAAAGGCACACCTAAATTGTGCGGCGAAGTTATAAAAAATATTGTTCTCTGCTAACTGTTTTGTTAAAATTGAGTACTTTTGAGGGGTTCTGCCTCCCCTGACGGCTTGAAAATCGTTTCCATAGGGGTAATCGCTGCTATGGCAGGTGCGTTATGTTACAATCAGACAAATAGAAACAAGAATATGAAAAACAAATTTCTTCTCTTTGCAGCGTTGGCTCTTTCGGTAAGCCTTGCTGCTTCGTGCAAAGACAACGAGGACCCTCTCGATAAAGACGACAACGAGGAAATCCCCACCGACAACGAGTCCACATCAGAGAACAGCGTCGAAGTCGATCCGATGACCTGGATAGCCATTGACGGCCAGGGCAATGTGATTGACCCCGACAAGTCGGGATACAGGGATGCCGACGGGAGAAAAGACAAGCAGGTCGGAATATTCTACTTCCTCTGGCACGGATGCCACGGCTACGACATAGGAACCAACAACAACTTCGTGACACCTCCGACAGCGGCGGACAGAACGAGTCCTTACAACATGCAGGAAATTCTCGACGCGAACCCGGACAATCCGAATTTTCCCGGCGGCGGCGTAATGCTCCATTGGGGCGAGCCTTACCTCGGTTATTATGTGATGGACGACGAGTGGGTCATCCGCAAGCACGCCCAGATGCTGACAGATGCCGGCGTAGATGCCATCTTCTTCGATGTGACCAACGGGTTCCATTATCTCACCGTTGTCAAGAAACTCTGCGAGGTATATACCCAGATGCGCGCGGAAGGTTCCAAGACTCCCCAGTTCGCCTTCCTGATGAATGGCAGTACAGCTGACGTGATGAACGCAGTCTATAACGAAATCTACAAAACGGGAAAGTGGAAGGATCTCTGGTATGAATGGCTCGGAAAGCCCCTTGTGCTCGCCAACCCGAACAGCATCCAGGCATCGTACAAGGACAAATTCACCTTCCGCCATTCGTGGTTCCTCTGGAATATCCCTTCCGCCGACACCTGGTTCGGCAACGGCGAGGACAAGTGGCCCTGGGGCGGACACTACCCCCAGCAGGTGGGAATGCACGGCGGCAAGGCCGAAATGACCTATGTTCTTCCCGCCACACACGCAAACACCAACATCGGAAGAAGTTACGATGCTTTGGGTGGCGGAGAGCCGGCTGTACCGGACCCGGGGAAGGGTATCTTCTTCAAACAGATGATGGACAGGGCAATGACCATCGACCCGCAGATGCTCTTTTTCACCGGATGGAACGAATGGACCGCCCAGAAGCAGTACTCCGCCAATGGTGGCGAGGGCTTCCTCGGCAAAATATGCAAACCCGGAGACTGGTACTTTGTGGATCAATACAACCACGAATTCAGCCGCGACCTCGAACCGCTCAATGGTGACTTCGGTGACAACTACTACTATATGCTCGTCGATTACGTCCGCAAGTTCAAGGGAACTCAGAAACTTCCCACATTCACGGAAACGGACAACATCTCCGTTGACGGCACATTTGATGACTGGAAAGACGTCAAGGCCCTCTACGCAGACTACAAGGGTGACGTCACCCACCGCAACCACTACGGCTGGGGCAGAGTCGGGACCTACACCAACAAGACCGGCCGCAACGACATTGTCCTGAGCAAGGTGGCCAATGACGGCGAGAACATCTACTTCTATGCGGAGTGCGCAAAAGACATCACCTCATACACCGGCAAGATGTGGATGCAGCTTTTCCTCGCCGTCAAGGGTGACAGGGAAACTTCCTGGGAAGGATTCGACTTCGCAGTCAACAGAAAAGCGCCGGGCGAGGAGAGTGCAGTCCTTGAGAAGTGCGTCGGCGGCTGGAAGTGGAGCAAGACCGCTGA
>JABUTP010000164.1 GCA_021443625.1 Bacteroidales bacterium
TCTTCTTCTTCTTCTTCTTCTGACAACTGGATTTATCTCGGTTTGGGCGGTTTCCTTGACCCCTGGTCCATTAGCGCCATAGTCAATACTTTCAACCCTTGGGTCTATAACAAGGTTGCAACTATGCGCAGCGAAAAGTTCTACTATCCTATGGGTATTGTGCTGCTCAATCAGGTTGCAAGCACCGACAAGGTGAATGCCTCTTACTCTTACAATGTCGGTCCCGATGTTATGAAGCAGATTCTCCGCCTCAACCAGCGATACAAGATGAAGTCCAACCCCGATTATAATGCAGGCGTGCGGCCGACCTTCCCTTCATCCGCCCCGGGTTACGACTCAGGATACAGCGACAACGGCGCCGATGCTATTTAGCCGGCAGCGACAGAATGAAATAAAAGCAAACAAAACAGACTGTTACAAGTAATGAAAAGATATATAAACATAGCCCTTACAGCCATCCTCAGTTTAACCTTTGCCGGTTGCCAGCAGGAGTACGGCTACGACAACAAGGGAAACGACAATTCCGCAGAACCCGTTCAGGGCTCCATCGTGGCAAGTCTGGCCACTCCCGAAACCAAATCGGCAATTGACGACCACGGCAAAGGCCACTTCGCCGGTGTCGTATGGACCGACGGAGACGCCCTCGGTGTCTATGAGTCGTCCGCCAGCACCACTCAGGCACAATATTCATACAGCGGCGAGCCTGCAGCCATCGCAACTTTCGGCTCCTCCGCTGCCCTTGACGAGCCTGCATACGCATACTACCCGTACAGCGCCGCCAATGACGGAAAGGCCCCGACAGCCCTTGTCGGCAACCTCCCCGCCACCCAGGATGCCGTATTGGTCAACGGCGCGTGGACCGGCCTCCACGGTGACTACAAAGTCGGCACCAACCGCCTCTCCGAGAGCAAAGAAAGATTCAACTTCAAGAACATCTTCTCGCTGGCACGCGTTGTAATTACTGATGTTGAGAACACGCCCCTTCTTAATGAAAGGCTTACCAGCATTACAGTTTCAGCTAAGCGTGGATCAGAAGACGTGAATATAGCAGGTGACTTCACCTTCAATGCTACCACCGGAGCATACAATCCTACGAACAATCTCAGTAACAGCGTTACCATCAATTGGACTGCAGGCGAAGGCCCTGTTTTGAACTCTGGTGTTCAGGTTGTCTGCTATTTCACCCTTTTCCCCGTTATTCTTCAGAATGACACTTTCACTATCACAGTAAAGACCGCAAACAACTACTCTGCACAAATCACTGCTGTCAGCAAGACTGCCTTTGTAGGAGAGACGGTCTATACGTTCCCCGTCACGGTCAATACCTAGAAACCTACCTATATAGATCCTGAAGGAGACCCGGTTGTTATGGACGATGTTACTAAATCTTTCACTTGCGCAATTATGAACTTCGAAGGGATAGGCAACAATACCGCCACATTCGCCGATAAAGTTGAGCACCTTAGTAACAAGTGGGACTTCTTCGCCATCACCAATATGGGCAGCAACAATGATACCTTTGCCGGTGCAGTTTCCGAATACAACCCTGCCACCCCTGCTGCCACCGCCACCCCTACCGATAATGTCAACTTCTTCGCTAAGAACGACCTTGACATCCCCGTCGATGGCACAATCCTGACTGCGACTTATAACAGTCAGACCGTCAGTTACCGCCACTATGTTTGGAATTTGGACCCAAGGTCGGTTCAACACTTGGCTAAAGTCGATGTATTTGTTGCTTTGCTCAACACTGATGCAACCGTGGCTGCCAATCAACTTATCGCCCTCCGTGATGTAGTCAAAGCCAGCGTTTCCGCCAACAAACGCCCCGCCCTCATCCTCGGAACCCTCAATCTCCGGTACAACCTGAA
>JABUTP010000165.1 GCA_021443625.1 Bacteroidales bacterium
ATGAAAAGGATATTGCTTTCTCTCCTTATGCTCCTTGCCGGCCTCAGCAGCCACGCCGGAGAGCGCCTTTACGACTACGTATTTTTCCGCAACGCCGGAAAAACCGGTATGTACCCCTACTCCAAGGTCGAATACTGGGGATATTCGTGGGTATATAACTCGCAGAAGCACCTTTTTGCCAGGGGGGAAGAGTATCACACCCCCGGCAATGCCCTTGAACTCACCTACAAGTCCGCTGAAGGCGGAAACTGGTCGGTGGAGATAAATTACCCCGAAATCAGGGGGGTGGAAAACTTCCCCGACCCCGAGTATCTCTCCCTTAACATAAAAGGAAACCTTGACGCCAGAATTTCGCTTGTCGAAAGCGGCCGGCGCCCATCTGCAGGCGTGAATCTGTCCGATTATAAATGGAAAGAACTCAGCGATGGCTGGAGGCAGGTGCATATTCCCCTTTCCGATTTCGGCAAAGAAAGTCTGAAGGCATCCGACCTTTCCAGAATAGTTTCGCTAAAGTTTGCGCAGGGCGACCGTGCCGACAACATCATCCGCACGGCATATATCGACGACATTGAAATTATTGGCGGAAAAGAGGGGCTCAAACTAAAGAAATCCGCGCCCCGGATTATTGAGGCGGAAGGTTTCGAAAGACACATCGACATCAGATGGGAAAGGCCTGCCGGCAACGCGGTCAAATATTATAAGATTTACCGCTCGCTTGATGGTGAAAACTATTCGGCTGTAGGCATAAGGGACTTTTGGGCAGACCGCTATGCCGATTTCATTGGAACCGTGGGCGCTCAGGCATGGTACAAGGTGTCGGCTGTGGGTTACGACGGCGCCGAGACAGCCCTCTCCAAGCCCGTCAGAGCCTCCACAAGGGAGATGAGTGACGACGAACTGCTGGATATGCTCCAGAAGGCCAATTTTCGTTACTACTGGGAAGGTTGCGACCCCTGCAGCGGCCTCTCGCTTGAAGATATTCCGGGCCATCCCAATATGATTGCGGCCGGAGCCTCCGGCTTCGGGATGATGGCCATCCTGACGGGCATCCACCGCGGATTCATAACCCGGGAACAGGGTGTGGAACGTTTTCTGCAGATTACCGGGTTCCTCAGCAAGGCAAAGCGTCATCACGGCGTATATCCCCATTTTATGGATGGGGAAACGGGCGAAACGGTGGCGTGGTTCGGCAACAGGGACAACGGCGGAGACCTTGTTGAGACGGCATTTATGTATGAAGGTCTCATAGCCGCTCTCGAATTTTTCGATGCCCCATCAAAGGATGAGGCAACCATACGCAGCCGCATCACCCGTATTTGGGAGGAAACCGAGTGGGACTGGTACAGGCGGTCTCCCGACAGCGACTACCTCTACTGGCATTGGTCGCCCGACCAGGATTGGGTCATCAACCACAAACTCATCGGATGGAACGAAACGCTCATAACATATTTTCTCGCCATCGCATCCCCCACCCACCCAGTTCCGGCAGAGATGTACTACACCGGATGGGCAAGCCAGTCAGACGTGGCAGCCGCCTACCGGACTTGGGCGGTGAGCAGGGATGGAAACCGCTATGTGAACGGCAATTCCTATTACGGACAGAAGTTGGGAGTCGGGGAATCGACCGGCGGACCTCTCTTCTTCACCCACTATTCTTTTATGGGACTCAACCCCCACGACCTTACCGACAGGTATGTGAACTATTTTGAAAACAACAAGGCGATTGCCACCATCAACTACCGTTACTGCGTTGAGAATCCCAAGGGATTCGAGGGGTACGGAGAGGATGCGTGGGGGCTTACCGCAAGCGACGGATTCAGCGGCTACTGCGCCAGCGAACCGGCGGAACATAT
>JABUTP010000166.1 GCA_021443625.1 Bacteroidales bacterium
CCGTACGGACATTGCTGCCCACAGGATTTTAAGTCCTGCGTGTCTACCTATTCCACCACCAAGGCATTGTTACGGGTGGCAAATCTACAATATATAAGGAGAACCGCCAAAACATTTTTGGCGTCGCTAACCCAAAAGTTTTGACAGGTAGCCGTCTATCACCTCGGGAAAATTTTCCATTTCGAGGATGTGGATTTTGGCTGCCACGTCAAGGGGTGTGTCGCAGGGAAGGACTTCGCAACGGGCCTGGAAGAGAATCCTGCCGTGGTCGTAGAGATTGTCGGCGAGATGAATGGTGATGCCGCTCTCCTTCTCTCCGGCGGCAACCACCGCCTCGTGCACGTGATGACCGTACATCCCCTTTCCGCCGTATTTGGGCAGAAGGGCGGGGTGGATGTTGATGATGGCCTGCGGATATGCCTCGATGAGCGAGGCGGGAATCTTCATCAGAAATCCTGCGAGAATGAGCGCCTGCGCCCCGTATGAGGCGGCCATCTGGGCAACCCGACCCGACTCCAGATCGCTTTTGTTGAAAATCTCCACAGGCACTTCCAGCCGCCGGCTTCTCTCTATGACCGGTGCATCACTGCGGTTGCAGAAAACGGCGGCAACCCTGATGGGGTTGTCAACGGATGCACTCGGGCCATAATTGAAATAGCGGATAATGTTTTCGGCATTGCTGCCGCTTCCGGATGCAAATACGACAATATTAATCATAATGGGACAAAGATAGTAAAACGTAAGATTTGGCAGTATGAAAATAAATACTAATTTTGCAAAGAATTTGCGCGACGTTGCAGCCGTGCCGATTCGCAGACAGACAGAAGGAACTAAAACACTAATTAATTATAAATTACATTTAACATGGAAGAGATTCAAGCAAAAGTCAAAGGCATTATCGTCGATAAACTCGGCGTAGATGAAAGTGAAGTTACTCTCACCGCAAGCCTCACAAACGACCTTGGTGCCGATTCACTCGACACTGTTGAGCTCATTATGGAGTTCGAGAAAGTGTTCGGAATCACTATCCCCGATGACGCTTCAGAGAAGATTTCTACAGTTGGCGACATCGTAGATTACATTGCTGCACAGGAAAAATAAGACATGCAGTCGAGAAGGGTTGTTGTCACTGGAGTTGGCACTGTCAATCCGATAGGCCGCAATGTCCCCGAATTCCTCGAATCCCTGGACAAGGGCGTTTCTGGGGCAAAGCTGATAACCAGATTCGACGCTTCCCTTTTTAAGACAAGATTTGCTTGCGAAATATCCGATTTTGACCTTCAGTCATACGGTTTCAACCGTAAGGAAGGCGCCAAGATAGACCGTTATTCACAATTTGCCCTTGCGGCAGCCCGGGAGGCAGTGGCAGATGCCATTGACGACTGGAGCAGAATCGACAAGGACCGCGTGGGTGTCATAGTAGGTTCCGGAGTTGGTGGATTGGAGTCTTTCGCAAATGAGACAAGAGGCTGTATCGTGGGTGAAACCCCTCGGTACAGCCCTTTCATTATTCCCAAAATTCTCACCAACATGGCCTCGGGGCACATCTCCATCCACTATGGATTCCGGGGGCCTAATTTCGCGGTGACTTCCGCCTGCTCCACTTCGGCAAGCGCAATCTGCTCTGCGGCAATGATTATCCAGACCGGAAGGGCCGATATGGTTGTGGCCGGCGGCTCTGAGGCGCCCATCGAGCATTCGGGCGTGGGCGGGTTCGGCGCAATGCGTGCCATTTCCGTGAACAACGAAGAGTATCAGACCGCATCCCGTCCGTTTGACAAGACCAGGGACGGTTTCGTTATGGCCGAAGGTGCCGGTAT
>JABUTP010000167.1 GCA_021443625.1 Bacteroidales bacterium
CTCTTTTTCCGGACAATACATACTTGTCACCAAACGTTATTATCATAATAGTATCGTGTTTATTGGTTTTCTTACAGCCCCCAGATGTGGATGTGGTATGCACCGAAGTCCCGCTCTCGGTGGAAGACCTTATCGTCCCAGGTGATGCTTCGACGAATGCCGTTGGAGATGATGATCTTGTCTGTGTTGAATATGATTAAATGCCCTTCACGAAGCTCCGGGCGGGTGCATTTGTCCATATATGCAGCCGTCTGCTTCAGCCCGTCTTCAATAACTTTCTCCATAGAACCATATTTTATTTTCAGTTCAAGGACAATATACTGCTTCGGGCCACCGATACCGGCATATCCCTCCAACAAAGGCTTCGTGACAAGAATATCGGTGCGTTGACGGCCAAGACCATATTCCCTGGATATATATCCGCCGCCATTCACAATCCGCTGCAAGAATGCCTGAAGCAAGAGTTGAGGCCCTGCCTCTTTGTATGCATTGACTTTATTCCAGCTTTCAATATTTTGTCGATAGAATTGCTGGAAATTTTCAAGCAGCCTGCACATATCGATAGTATTGTCCGGACGGGTGTACCAATTTGGCTGTTCAAGCATCGTAATTTGCCGGACATAAGTGAGTTGACGTGGAATAACTTCCAGATAGATATCATTGGCAATGCGTAATTCCGGCTTGGCCACAATCAAACCGAGATCCTCGCAATACTGTACGTCATCATCATTTATGGCGCTGAGAGTATCTGCATCTTCACCTGCTATGATAGGGGCAATCACACGACGCACCCGTTCTTCTTTCAACTTGTCTGCAAGGCTGTCGATATGAGTCTCACGCTTGTAGATTATCATTTCCATGGCGTGATGCATCATATCGGCAGTAATCTGCACGGTGCGGTCCCGATTCTCCCTCATATCCCAGGTGGCTGTACGGGCCATTGCATTGACAAGCCAGGGCTGCCCTTCGGTGGCCCGCCAAACTACCGGATACACATCCTCGGCAAATACTTGACCTGTTTCCGCCGTATGTTGTTCATACAGAGTGCGAATATCTTCCCGGGTGAAGTTGCCCAATCGGAGCGACTCAGCCTTGATGTTGAAAGCAGAGCCTCCCGTGATGATTTCACCATTGCCCGTATGGATACGATAATCGCGCACGTCTCGCACTCCGCAAAGAATGACACTCACCGGATATGCCTCCGGTCGCATATCGTAGCCGGCTCGAATCTGGCGCAGCACACTTACAATGGAATCTCCGACAAGGGCATCTATTTCATCGATGATAAGCACAAGGGGTAGGTCGGCCTGCCTGCAAAGCTGAGACAGAAACTCCGTCAGAAGATGCGAAGATTCAATGGTGTTTACCAATTGTCTGCACAGCACTTCGGCAATATTATTTTTCAAGACAAGTGTCGCACGACTTGCTATCGCCTGCACAACCCCCTTGATTACAGAGTCAACGTCATTACGCAATGCCTGCCCCGCTTCGATATTTGCATATACAGCATATACCTCACCCTTCTCGTTGAGGTAGTCACGCAAAGCCAAAAGACAAGTGGTTTTGCCGGACTGGCGCGGCGCGTGCATTACGAAATACTTCTTGCGCCGGATAAGAGTGGCTATCTCACTGATATCAATTCGCTTGAGAGGGTCGAGCACATACGACTCACCCGCAATGTTTGCCCCTTCCGTATTAAAATACTTTTCAATCATAGTCTCAAGCCAATCGAGAAATACCCCCGACTGAACAAAGATATACAAATTAATTCAGAGTTGAGACAAAGATTTTTGTATCTTTGTTTTGCTATGGCAGAC
>JABUTP010000168.1 GCA_021443625.1 Bacteroidales bacterium
AGGTCATTGAAGCCTACAAGGTGAAGCAGGCCGTGCGCCATCACTCTGGTCAGTTCCTGTTCAAAACCTTCTCCATAATCTTTGCCGTTTGCAGTAACTGTATCTATACTGATGAACGCATCGCCATCAACCATCATTGCAGATTCGCCATTGTTGAAAGTGATGATGTCGGTATAATAGTCGTGACCGAGGTATTGTCGGTTTATATTCAACAAATAGTCGTCACTGCAGAAAATGTACGTGAGATTTTGAATTTCGTAATCGTGATTATGCGCAATCTGTTTGAGCCACGCTTTGCGCAGATTGCGCTGCTTCAAACAGAACGGGGTTTCTTCTGAGAAAAAGGAAATCATGACTAAATCTGTGTAGGACGCAAATTTAAGTTAATTGGGGGTGATTTATCAACATTTTTTTGACAAATTGAAGATTGTTTATAACTTTGTCTGTTGACCTAAGTATATCACAGAACTATGGAACTTAAGAAATCTCCTAAAGCCGATCTTACCAAGACCGTCACTCTCTTCAGAGAGGTAGGTATAGTAGTTACCCTTGCAGTAGTGCTTGTCGCTTTTGAATGGAAGACCAAGGAAATCAAGAGGACTGACCTTACAGAGCAGGAAGTCATAGCTGCAGAGGAAGAAATCGTACCTATCACGGAGGAGGAAAACGTAATCAAACCCAAGATGCCTACAATGCCCATCCTTTCGGATGCCATCGACATTGTGGATGATGACATCAAGGTTGACGAAGAGTTGTTCTCTTTCGAGGACTCCGAAGACCTGGGTGTGGATATGAACGATTACGGCTACGAGGTCGGTGAAGAGTCGGTGGAGGAAGAGGCTATCCCCTTCGCTTTGGTGGAGCAGAAACCGAGTTTCCAGGGCGGTGATGCCAACAACTTCTCCAAGTGGGTCAACAAGAACCTCACCTACCCCGAGATTGCTAAGGAAAATGGTATTCAAGGTCGTGTTACACTGCAGTTTACCGTTAACACTGACGGTTCGGTAAGCGGTGTGAAAGTTCTCCGTGGAGTAGATCCCGCACTCGACAAAGAGGCCGTTCGAGTTGTTTCCCAGAGCCCCAAATGGACTCCAGGCAAGCAGCGTGACAGGCCGGTAAAAGTTACCTACACCTTCCCTGTGATATTCCAGTTGAAATAATCAGAATCGGTTAAATACAAAGGTGGCTGCTGGCAGTGGCCACCTTTTTTTATAAGCAGATAATTTGGAAACAGCAGTAATTGCAACCGTCATAAGAGACAAGAACAAAGTTCGCGAAGCGGAAGAATACCTTGACGAACTCGCCTTTCTGGCTGAAACGGCCGACATAGAGGTAAAAAAACGGTTCACACAACGTCTCGAACACCCTCTTGCGGGAACATATTTCGGCAGTGGCAAACTATCCGAAATCAAGGATTATGTAAAGGAGAACTGCATAGATTACGTCATTTTCGATGACGAACTCTCCCCTACCCAGATGCGCAACATCGAACACGAATGCGACTGCAGCGTGATGGACCGCACGAGTCTGATTCTTGACATTTTTGCCCAGAGAGCTCAGACGGCATACGCCAAAACGCAGGTTGAACTTGCACAATACCAATACCTCCTGCCCCGCCTGACAGGTATGTGGACCCATCTTGAGAGGCAGCGGGGAGGCATCAATATGAGAGGTCCCGGTGAAAGCCAGCTCGAGACCGACCGCCGTATCGTATTGGACAAAATATCCAAACTGAA
>JABUTP010000169.1 GCA_021443625.1 Bacteroidales bacterium
CCCTTGTGGGTTACGACTATCTGGGGGCATACCGGTCTTACGAAACCGGCTCGCTCGCCTTTGATTTTGAGCCATACATGAACAGGGAGATAGGAACTGTGACTGTGAATGTTCCCGAGGAAAAAGGTTTGTACATACTCCAGATGCGCCTGCGCGATGCAAACGGTTCTGTGCTTCACCACAATTTCACGACATTCTCGGTAAAAGAGCGTTCCGGCAAAGCCGAGCAGGGGTTTGTATCCGTCCCGTTTGCCGCCGATTCATTCTCCGCCTCGCAATGGAGCGACCGGCAGTGGAACGTGGAGTTGGGCAAGGTGAATGCTGCGGGACACGGTTGGTATGAATATGTTGTGGAGATTCCAGACACGGAATTCTCGTCGGCCAAACTCATAATCGAGGCCTCCGCCAAAGAGTTGTTTGCAAAGGATTTGCCAGAAGATGACCCCCGCAGGGCAAGAGGCAGCGACTATATGCGCGGCGGGCGCGAAGACCTTCACGCCAACCCCAATTCCTACGCGATGACCGACGACGACAAGTTCCCGAGTTATCTCGAGATTTATGTCAACGACGTCCGTTGCGGAGTTTTCAAACTGGACGACGACTCCGCCGACCACAGGGGCATTCTCTCCTGGATTGCACAGCCCCGGAACAGGCAGCTTTGCGAGGCCGGCTCCTATGGACAGCTCATCGAGGCCGCCATTCCTGCGGGAGTCCTCCGCAAAGGCACCCCCGCCAAGATCAAACTGGTTGTTCCCGAGTGGTGCAACGGCGGGCTGGCCATTTACGGCAGTTCGATGGGACGATATCCCGTGGACCCCACCATCGTCCTTACGAAGTAACACCGCAAGCAATAAAAATCCCCCTTCATTTTTCGGATGAGGGGGGATTTTGTATTCGGAAACGAGGTGATTACCTTATGGTGAAGCCCCAATTATAATCCTGATTGGAGTGGATGAGATATTGCTCCGACGGATGGGCGCCCCAGCTGTTGAAGCCGCCCAAACCCATCTGTCTTAGGTCGAGAGTAACTTCTACATAATCCCTTGTCACAATGTCGCTGATGTGTTTCTGCTGACCGAGGTTCAAATCCTCGAAGCTGCACCTCAACGCATTGAACTCCATAAGATTGTCTGCGTCAATCCGTCTGCCGGCAATCTCCAGCCAGCGGGTGTCGGTGTGGTGGCCGGTTTCCTGCGGGCGGACATACGGGTAAATCTTGTCCAATGCCGAGGCGGTGTAAAGCCCTATGAAAGTGCCTTTACTGCGGTCGCAGTAGTTCTCCTGCGGGCCGCGGCCATACCAGGTGAACCTATCGCCGTAATTCAGCGGAGTGCGGAAGCGGATGCCCAGACGGGGGATATCGGGAGCGCCTTCGCACCCTTGGTAGGCGTAACCCACGTGACAGCTGCCGTCTGCACCTATGGTATAGGTCAAAGTGAGGGTAGCCCCCATTTTCAGAGTGTAGGATGCCGTAATCTCCGCTTGGGTGTTGCCCTCGAGCAGTTGGGCATCAGTTGAAACTTCTGCCACGGGGTCAATCCAACCGGCAAGCGTCACATCATCCTTGCAACCGTGGTCGTTGTCGGTAAACGCCCTGACGAAGATGGGGCGGAAGCCGAAGCCGCCGGCAAACATTTCGCGTCCCGCAATCTGAAGCGACTCGACGTTGGCGGTGGCACGGTCCAAAGAAAACGAAATCTGACGCCCCTTGGCAACGATGCGGCTGTCATCCGC
>JABUTP010000016.1:0-2386 GCA_021443625.1 Bacteroidales bacterium
CTTCTCTTCTATGAGGAGAGCCCCCTCGGCAATGCGTTTGGCGCAGGCCTGCTGGTCGAGTTCCTGATACTCTATCTCTTTCTGGATGGATTCGTATTCTCGGTTGTTGCGAACGTTTTCGCTCTGGGCCTTGTATTTCTCGACCAAAGCAACGCTGGCCTCAACTGTGGCGCGGTCGTGGGCCCTCTTGGCCTCTATCTGCTTGACCTCTTCCTGAAAATTGGAGATACGGGTCTTGAGACCTTCCACCTCATCTTCAAGATCCTGAACTTCGAGGGGCAATTCGCCTCTCAGAAGGTGGATGTGGTCAATCTGTGTATCCGCCTGCTGTATCTTGAATATGGTGCGGAGTTTCTCTTCCATCGAAACACCGTCGGCATCGCTGATGACCTTGGCTACAGATACGAACGTTTCCCTCTCGTCGATGGGGGTAACAATGGTTTGTTTAGCATTTTTTGTTGCCATAACTTCTATGAGTAATATACTGGATTATTTTTATTGTCTGTTCCGAAAACGGCAAAGTTATCTAAATTTTCCCGTAAGATGGACAATAATTTTTCAACAATGTCTATTTCGCTCTCATAATGCCCGATATCCATCACCATAAAGCCGGGATTCGCAAAGAATTCGTGGTAACTGAAATCGGCGGAGACATAGGCGTCGGCACCGCTTGCCTCGGCACAGGAAATCAGCGAGCCGCCGGAGCCGCCGCATACCGCAACCCTCCGGATGGGGCCGCCGGGGCGCGAATGACGGATAACCTTGAGGGAGAATCTCTCCTTGACCATAGCGATGAAATCCTCTGCAGACATTGCCGCGGGGAGATTTCCCACCACGCCCAGTCCTTCGGGAGAGAGGGGTTCGCATCCGGTCAGCCCCAGACGGGCCGCCATAAGGTCACTGACCCCGCCCGCCGCCTTGTCCGCATTGGTGTGCGCGGCATAAACCACAATGCCTTTGGAGACGGCAGCCCCGATGGTCGCCCCCAGCCAGTTGTCGGGATAGATGTTCTTCACCCCCTTGAAAATCAGGGGATGGTGCGTCACTATCATATCGGCGCCCCTTCTTTCCGCCTCAGAAATGAGTTCCGGGGTGCAGTCGAAGCCCACTATCACGGCGTGAACCTCGGCCTCACGGCTGCCTATTATGAAGCCGGCATTGTCCCAGCCTTCCTGGGTGGATAACGGGGCGAACCGCTCTATTACGGCTGCAACGTCCTTCGCTTTCATAGTTTGTCCCTCACTTCTTTTATCATATCGCGCAAAGCGCTCAGTTTGGCGGCGATTTCGGCGCTGTTGTTCTTCTCGGCTTCCTTGAGCATCCTGCCCGCCCCGTCCAGGGTCATCCCTTTTTCCTTGATGTAGAAATGGAGTTTCCTGAAAACTTCCACATCCGCCGGGGAAAACTGGCGGTTGCCCTTGGCATTGCGTCTGGGATGGATGAAATCGGAGAAGCTGTCCGACCAGAAACGGACCAGCGAAGTGCTTTCGCCGAGCAGTTCAGCCACCTCTCCTATAGTGTAACAAATCTTTTCCATATCTTTTGTTCAGTTGCTTCGCAGAAGCAGTTTAGATGCTGTTTAATCAAGCGATTGTCCTCCGGTGAGCGCCCTGACCGACATTTCGTTGAAGGTATAGGGACTCAGCTCGGCGAAAAAGTAATCGACGGGATTCATCCCCCGCCCCATCACCCTGACCTCGTAATGGAGGGCAGAGGCGAATGTCGTGCCCGAATTGCCCACCGTTCCGATAACCTCTCCCCTCCTTACACGCTCTCCGTATCTTACCTCAACCTCGTTGAGATGTGCATAGACGGTCTGGATGCCGTTGTGGTCCAACACCACACAGTTGCCGAGGCCCTTGCCCGACTTGACTACCTCCACGACCGTACCGTTGGCCGTGGCCACCACATCCGATCCGAACGGAGCCATAAGGTCGATGCCGGTATGGGTCCTGACGGTCTTGTAGAACGGGTTAAGTTTGGGTCCTGTCCCCGCCCCCGTCTGGGTAAGGGTGAAGTTCTTCAGCGGAAGCGACGACGGGAACTTTTCCACGTCAAAATCGGACGATGCAAATTTATCATTTATTACTTTAATTTCACGATTTATCTGCGCGGCCGCGTCCAGAAGTTCGAGGCAGGTCTTGTGGGCGCTTGACGAGAGTTCCTCCTCCGTCATCGTATAAAACCTGTCTATGTTGTCGCTGGTATCCCTGCGGGTGATATCGACCGACGGCGGCTCCGTCTGGAAGATGTTTTCGTAGATGCGGCGGTCGCGGTCTTCAAGCAGTTCTATCACGTCATCCACTATCTGGCAGTTCTCAACCATCTTGTCGCAATGCTGCGCCAGATAGTCGTTCTCCGCCGC
The DNA here is from genome assembly GCA_021443625.1 of Bacteroidales bacterium. Taxonomy (GTDB): domain Bacteria; phylum Bacteroidota; class Bacteroidia; order Bacteroidales; family UBA932; genus Equibacterium. The sequence continues at coordinate 2,366 of JABUTP010000016.1, forward strand.
GAGGGCCTTCTCGCTGCGGGT
>JABUTP010000016.1:2416-5145 GCA_021443625.1 Bacteroidales bacterium
TACATTGCCAGCGCGGCTATCACGCCGCCGGTGAGATACCTTACGGCACGCGCCACCATCCTCGCGGGAGAGAGGCGGTGCGGCTCGAATTTCCTGGTGTTCCAGTTGAAAACAAAAATCTTCATAACGCTGTCATTTTGTTTTGTCGGCCGGTTTCACCAGCGTCATATAGGTCTTGGCATCGATGTCCTTGTCAAAGTAGTTCCAGGGATTGACATTCTTGCCCTTATACAACACTTCGTAATGGAGATGGGTGCCGGTGGAGCGGCCGGTGGAGCCCATAGTGGCTATCTGGTCGCCGCGCCTGACTTTCTGCCCGGGCGCCACACAGGTCGTGTAGAGGTGGGCATACCGGCTCTGATAGCCGAAGCCGTGGTCTATTATCACCATATTGCCGTATCCGGCGTGTTTGTATTCCAAAGAAACGACGCCGTCGGCAGAGGCATAGACGGGGGTTCCCTTGGGCCCGGAAATGTCGGTACCGCGGTGGAACACCACCGAATGGGCCAGCGGGTGAACCCTGTACCCGAACGGGGAAGAAATCTGGATTTTACCTCCCGGGCAGACAGGATATAGACTCGGGACGCAGTTCGCCATATCTCCGGCGTGGGCCGCCACCTTCTCCACGTCGTCGAAAGACAATGTCTGCAGATAGGCCTTGCGCATTGTGACGTCCTGCGTATGGACGGCATTCTTCAGGAACGAAGAGTTCTTGAAGTTGTTGAAATACTCGTAACGGTCGGGGTCGTCGTACCCCGCCCCCCTGATGTCGGCCGGAATCTGGTCCATACCGAAAATTGGACGATATATGAGATTGTCCCGCATTGCCAGTTCGGCAAGGGATTGGGACTGGCGGTCAAGCTTTTCGTTGATATAATCGACTCGGTGCAACAGCCTGCGGTTGCGCTCGGCAAGCAGAATCTCCTTTGGGGTCTGGTTATGGAAAAACATCCGGTTGAGGATGACGTACCCCCCCAGAAGCACCGCCCCTATGCAAAGGTATATCCACAGGTTCTTCATCCACCGGCCGAAAGAGAGCCTGTGGATTTCGTATGCCTGCGTCTGGGCGTTGTATATGTATTTTCCGTGTGCCATCCGACAGAATGAACCTTTGCAAAGATAAAACAGCTTCCAAAAAATGCATCAATTTTTCATATAAATTCAAAACTGCTTATTTTTGCAAGTTATAATATATATTTGATTGAACTATGACTTCAAAGGAAATCAGACAGACCTTTCTCGATTTTTTCGCATCAAAAGGCCACACAATAGTCCCTTCGGCTCCGATGGTCGTAAAGAACGACCCCACCCTGATGTTCACCAACGCCGGTATGAACCAGTTCAAGGATTGGTTCCTGGGCAATGCCGAGCCCAAGTTCCAGCGTGCCACCGACTCCCAGAAATGTTTGCGCGTGAGCGGCAAGCACAACGATCTGGAGGAGGTGGGACACGACACCTACCACCACACGATGTTCGAGATGCTGGGCAACTGGAGTTTCGGCGACTATTTCAAGAAAGAGGCAATAGGCTGGGCCTGGGAACTCCTTACCGAAGTCTATAAACTCGACAAGAGCAAACTCTACGCCACTGTTTTCGAGGGATATGCCCCCGACGGACTGGAGATGGACAAGGAGGCAAAGGAATACTGGCTGCAATACCTTCCCGAAGACCATATCCTGCTCGGCAACAAGCACGACAACTTCTGGGAGATGGGTGACACCGGTCCGTGCGGCCCGTGCAGCGAGATTCACATAGACCTTCGCGACCCCGAAGAGATAGCCAGGAAATCGGGAGCGGAGATGGTCAACCAGGGACACCCCCTGGTCATTGAAATCTGGAATCTCGTGTTCATGCAGTACAACCGCAAGGCCAACGGCACCCTGGAAAACCTGCCGGCAAGGCACATCGACACCGGTATGGGATTCGAGCGTCTCTGCATGGCCCTGCAGGGAAAGAAGAGCAATTACGACACCGACGTGTTCACCGGCATGATTGCCGCCATCGCAGCCCTTTCGGGCAAGGAATACACCGCCTCCGAGGAGATTGGGGTGGCAATGAGGGTTATCGCAGACCACATCCGCGCCATCAGTTTCTCCATCGCCGACGGCCAGCTTCCAAGCAACAACAAGGCGGGTTATGTGATTCGCCGAATCCTGCGCCGCGCAGTCCGCTACGGATACACGTTCCTCGACCTCAAGGAACCATTCCTCTGCCTGCTGGTGCCCACCCTCGTGGCTGAGATGGGGGACGCCTATCCCGAACTAAAGGCTCAGCAGCAGCTCATCACCCGCGTGCTGAAGGAGGAGGAAGAGGCTTTCCTCCGCACTCTCGACAAGGGTATCCGTCTTATGGACAACATTATGGAGAAATCCAGGGAGAGCCGCCGCATCAGCGGTGTGGATGCCTTTACATTGTATGACACCTACGGTTTTCCCATCGACCTCAGCGAACTCATTGCCCGCGAAAGGGGCTACACAATAGATTTGGACGCATTTGCCGTTGAACTCGAAAAGCAGAAGGAACGCGCCCGCGGGGCCGCAGCCATCGAGGCCGGCGACTGGGTGGAACTCATCCCCCACGCCCATACCCGCTTTGTGGGTTACGACACCGACACCGCCGATGTCCGCATCTCCAAATACCGCACGGTGAAGACCAAGGGCAAGGAGCAGATCCAGCTCGTGTTCGACGTCACCCCGTTCTATGGGGAAATGGGTGGTGAAATCGGCGAC
>JABUTP010000016.1:5183-8512 GCA_021443625.1 Bacteroidales bacterium
GATACCATCAAGGAGAACGGTCTCCCCATACATATCGTTGACAAGCTTCCCGCATCTGTGGGAGGAGCATTCAAGGCTTCGGTGGATGCCGAGCGGAGGGCCAACATCCAGAACAACCACTCCGCAACCCACCTTCTCCACTATGCCCTGCGCAAGATTCTGGGAACCCACGTGGAGCAGAAAGGTTCGTATGTAGGGGCCAACTCCTTCCGTTTCGACTTCTCCCATTACGAGAAAATTTCCCACGAAACACTGAACAAGGTGGAGCGGCTGGTCAACAGTCTTATCCGTGCCAACGCCCCGCTCGAGGAGTTCCGCGACCTTCCCATTGAAGAAGCCCGCAGCAAAGGGGCCATGGCCCTCTTCGGTGAGAAGTACGGCGACAAGGTGAGGGTTATAAAGTTCGGCGACTCCGTTGAGTTGTGCGGCGGTTGCCACGCTCCCGCCACCGGCAACATCGGTTATTTCAGGATTCTGTCGGAGAGTGCTGTGGCTGCCGGCGTGCGCCGCATCGAGGCCACCACCGGCATCAACGCCGAGATTTCCGTGGATATTATGGAACAGGTGCTGTCCACCGTCAAGTCGCTGTTCGGCAACGTTCCCGACCCCGTAGCAGCAGTCAACAAGATTATAAGCGAGAACGAGCAGTTCAAGAAAACAATAGAGGATATCGCCAAGGAGAAGGTCGCCGACCTCAAGCAGTCGCTCAAGTCATCGGTCCGCACCATCAACGGAATAAACGTGATGACGCTCGACCGCTGCCCCTCGATGGACATTGCCAAGAGTCTTGCCCACGCATTCTATGCAGAGACGGAGAACACGGTGTTTGCCGCCGCCTTCGCCTCCGCAGACGGCAAGCCCAACCTTGCCCTGATGTATTCGCACGACCTTGTTGACGGCGGCAAGGATGCCGGCAAGGATATCCGCGAGGCTGCCAGACTCATCCAGGGTGGCGGCGGCGGACAGAAGTCCATCGCCACTGCCGGCGGCAAGAGCACAGAGCATATCGCCGAGGCGCTTGCCAGACTCGTAGAACTCGCCACCGCATAATTTCTGATGAAGAAACTCGACAAACACCTTCTCAACTCTTTCCTGGGACCGTTCGTCATGACGTTCTCCATAGTGCTGTTCATCCTGATGATGCAGTTCCTGTGGCTCTACATCGATGAACTGGTGGGCAAGGGGCTTTCGCTGGGGGTGATTCTCGAGTTCATGATGTGGGGGTCCGCCACACTCATCCCCCAAACCCTGCCGCTCGCAACCCTTTTGGCGTCTATCATGACTCTGGGAGGGCTGGGCGAGCACAACGAACTGCTGGCGATGAAGGCTGCCGGCATTTCGCTCAGCAGGGTGCTGAGGCCGCTGATTTTCGTGGCGATAGGAATCTCCATCGGAGCGTTCTTCGTTTCCAACAACCTCATCCCCATTTCCTACCAGAAAATCTACGCGCTGAGGGATGACATAGGCCGCAAGAAAGAGGAAATCAAGATACCCACGGGCATCTTCTACGATGGTATAGAAGGGTATATCCTCAAGGTCGAAAGCCACGATGACGAAACCGGAATAATGCACGACATTATGGTCTATGACCATACCCAGGGGAAGGGAAACGTAAGTCTTACGGTGGCCGATTCGGGTTCCATCAGGTTGACCCCAGACAAGGCCAACATCATTTTCACCCTCTACAACGGACGCACCTACGAGGAGAACAACAATATCCGGCACCGCGACACCACTCTCGAGCAGAACATCATCAATTTCGAGAGCCAGCGGCTGCTGGTTTCGCTGGACAACTACTCTTTCGAACGTTCCGACGATGCCCGTTTCGGGGATGAAATAATGTCCAAGAACCTGTCGCAGCTGACACACGACCGCGACTCCATACAGCAGGAATATCTTGCCGGAACTCGGCCGCAATGCGCCCACCGATACACCTTCTCCAATGCGTTGCGCTATATGCACCAGCTGGACACCAACATCGGTCTGGGCCGCAACCTGAGCGAGAACATGAATTTCAAGGAACTCAAGGACACCGTGTTCACCACCGACCAGGCGAGAGATTTGGAAATCACCGCCAATGCGCTCAAGAGTCTTGAAACCCAGGATTACGGTCTGATAGATTTTGAAAGAAGCACCTACCGTTACGTCTCCCCCATCCGCAAGATGCAGATTGAACGGTTCCGCAAGTTCACCTTGTCGCTGGCGTGCCTGCTGTTCTTCTTCATAGGGGCCCCGCTCGGCTCAATCATCCGCAAGGGAGGTCTGGGAACCCCGGTCATCATATCGATGCTTTTCTTCGTGTTCTACTGGGTTATCGATATGAGCGGAAAGAAACTGGCCCGCGATGGAGCCATATCCCCGTTTGAGGGGACATTCATCTCGTCGGCCATACTGCTGCCCATCGGCATCTTCATCACCCGCAGGGCCATCACCGACAGTTCCATCTTCAACTGGACGGCCTACTGGCAGTATTTCAAAAAATACTGCAACGCCGCCCTACGCTATGTGGCCAGGAAACTCCGCTGGTTCAAGCGCAACCACGGCGTCACCAGGGTGGTCTATATGGGAACCCCCGAATTTGCCGTGGAGCCGCTGAAAGCCCTGATTGCCGCCGAATATGAGATTTCAGCCGTGGTGACGGTGCCTGACAAGCAGAGCGGGCGCGGACTCAAGGTCAACGAAAGCGCGGTGAAGAAATTTGCCGTGGAGAAAGGTTTGAAAGTGCTGCAACCCGTTTCCCTCAAAGATCCCGCATTCCTCGACGAACTGCGCGCCATAGGAGCTGATTTGTTTGTGGTTGTGGCTTTTAGAATGCTTCCCAGGGAAGTGTGGAGCATGCCCCGTCTGGGAACCTTCAACCTTCACGCCTCCCTCCTTCCCCAATACCGCGGGGCTGCCCCCATCAACTGGGCCATCATAAGGGGCGAACGGCAGACCGGTGTGACAACGTTCCTGATAGATGAGCAGATTGACACCGGCAGCATCCTGCACAGCCAGGCCTGCGCCATAGAACCCTACGACAACGCCGGCACGCTGCACGACAAACTTATGGCCATAGGAGCCGACCTGGTGGTGAAGACCGCCCGGGATCTGGTGCGCCGCAAGGCCAAGCCGCAGCCGCAGGAGGTTTATGGCGAAATCAAACCCGCTCCCAAGATTACCAAAGAACTCTGCCACATAGATTGGAACTACGACGCCTCCGTGCTCTCCGACCTCGTACGCGGTCTCTCTCCCTACCCCGCCGCATTCTCCATTCTTACCGACGGCTCATCCGAAACCATAGTGAAGATTTATGAGGCATACGCCGACAATGACACCGACTACGGCAC
>JABUTP010000016.1:8541-12384 GCA_021443625.1 Bacteroidales bacterium
GACGGACGCAGCTGGCTCGCCGTGGAGTGCAGCCACGGCTCGCTCCGCATCCTGAGCCTCCAGGTGGCTGGCAAGAAGCGGCTTGACATCGCCGAATTCCTCAAAGGATTCAGGGATAGCGAAAAGTACAGATTTATATAGCACCATAAAAGAGGGCCGACCGTTCGGGTCAGCCCTTTCTTATGTCTTTCAGTGTGACGGTTAGGCCGTAGCCTCTTCGTTGTGTTTGTATCTGAACAGGATTGCGAACAGAATGGCTATCGTGAAGGCGTAGGCCGCAAAGATGTACCAGGCGGTGCTCCATCCCTCCATCTTTGCCATACCCTCCAGACCTCCGGTAGAGGCGTTCACCACCGCCTGTGCCGCAAGGGAACCGATAGATGCACCGAAACCATTGGTCATAAGCATAAACAGTCCCTGAGCGCTGGAACGGATGCCGGTGTCGGTGTTCTTGTCAACAAACAGCGAGCCGGAGATGTTGAAGAAATCGAATGCCACTCCATAAACCACCATCGAGAGAACAAACAACCATACACCTCCTCCGGGGTTGCCCAATCCGAAGAATGCGAACCGCAGTCCCCAGGCCAGCATCGCCGTGAGCATCACCCTCTTGATTCCCAATTTCTTGAGGAAGAACGGAATCAGCAGAATGCAGAAGGTTTCTGAAATCTGGGAGAGGGATATCAGCATATTTGAATGCTTTACCCCGAACGTGTGGGCATACTCTGCCACTGCCCCGAAGTCGCCCATATAGGTGTTTGCAAATCCGTTGGAAACCTGCAGGGCCGCTCCCAGCAGGAACGAGAATATGAAGAAAATCGCCATCTTGGGGTCCTTGAACAAGGTAAAGGCCTTGAGTCCGAGACTCTCCAGCAGAGAACTTTCGCCTTTGCTGCCCGACACGGGGCAGGCGGGGAGCGTCAGCGCATAGACCGCAAGCATAATGCTCAGACCGCCGGAAATGACATACTGCATGGAGGATGCCTGGAATCCGCACAAATCAACCACCCACATCAACACGATGAATCCGATCGTACCCCAAATGCGGATTGGAGGATATGCCTTCACCGTATCCTGCCCATCCCTTTCCAGCATGGTGTAGGCCACGGAGTTAACCAGTGAGATGGTCGGCATATAGAAGGCGACGCTGAAGGTGTAGAGGGCGAACAGTACCGGAAAGCGGACCGCCTCCCCCGCCTGCAGACCATAGATGCCGGCTGCCAGCATCCCCGCAGCAGCCAGGAAATGGCAGAGCGACAACATTTTCTGTGCGGGAATCCACCTGTCGGCAATGATGCCGACCAGTGCGGGCATAAATATGGACACCAGGCCCTGCACCGAGAAGAACCACCCTATCTGCGAGCCGAAATTCATCTCTGCAAGGTAGCGTCCCTGGCTTGTGAGATATGCTCCCCAGACGGCCAGTTCCAGGAAGTTCATCACGATAAGTTTGAACTTGGTTGTATTCATAGTTTCGTCGGATTATGTTAAAATCATAAAGGCAGACCGATTACTTAGGGGCAAGGCGGTAGAGCACTATCGCGACCACCGCATAAATCATATTGGGGAGCCAGATTGCTATCCAAGGCGGCAGGGTTCCGGTGTGGACGAACATCTGGCTGAACCTCATAAACAGGATGTAGGAGAAACTCAGGGCGATGCCGATGCCGATGTTGAGTCCCAGCCCTCCCCTGCGTTTCTTGGACGAAAGGGAAACCCCGATTAACGTCAGGATGAAGGCCGAGAAAGGGGTCGCGATGCGGGTGTGCTTCTCTATCAGGGCATATTTGACCATATGGTCGCCACGCATCTTCTGCATATCTATCAGTTCGTTGAGTTCCTTGATTTTCAAGGTTTCCACAACGTTCTTGCGACGGTAGAAATCCTCCACCGTAAGGGCTATCACCGTGTCCATCGCCGCGCCGCGCCGCATTGTCTCGTTGCCGTATTCGTCATAGTCGCGGACAAACCAGTTCTTGCAGCTCCAACCGCCCAGGTCTTCTTTCCATTCGGCGCTCTCCGCAGTGAATTTGGAGCGGATGCGGTTGTTTTCGATGCTCTCCAGCGTCAGTTTGGCCGCCGTGTTGTTCCACGAACTGAACGACTCGACATAGACGTATGTTCCCGGAGCAAGCTGGTAGTGGATATTCCTGTCAGAATTGACATACCTCGACGACTTGACGTATTTCTGCTCGAACTCCAACCTGCCGAAATTCGCGGGCGGAATGACGTACAACCCCAGAAAGAACGACATTGCCGCCACTATCGTGGCCGATATCATATAGGGGAGCATCAGCCTGTGGAAACTCTCTCCGCACGACAGCATCGCTATGATTTCGCTGCCTCCCGCCAGCCGCGACGTGAAGAAGATGACCGTAATGAACACGAACATCGGGCTGAACATATTCAGGATATAGGGGATGAAATTCAGGTAATAGTTGAAAACTATCGCCTTCAGAGGGGCTTCGTGCTCCACGAAGTTGTCTATCTTCTCACTTATGTCGAATATGATGACTATGGCAATGATAATCACTATAGAGAGCAGATAGGTCCCTATGAACTTCTTGATGATGTACCAGTCAAGTTTCCTTATGCCAAAAGGATTCAGTTTCATAATCTTGTTTCAAGTTTTTTTACGGCGGCCTCTTTCCACTGCGCAAAATCTCCCGCCATAATATGCTCGCGGGCTTTTGCCACCAGGTCGAGATAGAATGCGAGATTGTGCTGGCTGGCTATTTCGGCGGCAAGCATCTCCCCCGCAATGGCAAGGTGGCGCAGGTACGCTTTGGAATAGGCGTGATCCACAAAGGATTTGCCCTGCGGGTCGATTTCGGAGAAGTCATCCGCCCATTTCGCATTGCGGATGTTGATGGTTCCCTCCCAGGTGAACAGCATCCCGTTTCGCCCGTTGCGGGTGGGCATCACGCAGTCGAACATATCCACTCCGCGGGCTATCGCCTCCAGTATGTTCTGAGGGGTGCCGACCCCCATAAGGTAGCGCGGTTTGTCCGGAGGGAGTATCGGCCCGAGCACCTCCAGCATCTCATACATTTTTTCGGTGGGTTCACCCACTGCCAGCCCTCCTATGGCATACCCTTCCCTGCCAAGCGAAACCGCGTGTTCGGCAGCCTGACGGCGCAGGTCGGGATAGACGCAACCCTGGATTATCGGGAAAAAGGTCTGGCTGTAACCGTATAACGGCTCCGTGGAGTCGAACCGTGCCACGCACCGCTCAAGCCAGCGCTGCGTCAGACGGAGCGACTTTTCGGCATATTTGTAGTCGGCATCCCCCGGACAACATTCGTCAAGGGCCATGATGATGTCGGCCCCGATGATGCGCTGCACGTCCACGTTGTTCTCCGGGGTGAAGGTGTGTTTCGAGCCGTCGATATGGCTTCGGAAGATGCACCCTTCCTCGGTAATCTTGCGGATGGGACTCAGCGAAAACACTTGGTATCCCCCGCTGTCGGTGAGAATGGGACGGTCCCACGAAGTGAAGTGGTGGAGTCCGCCGGCCGCCTTGAGAATATCCAGCCCGGGACGGAGGTAGAGATGATAGGTGTTCCCCAAAATTATCTGCGCCCCGATATCGTCTTTCAAATCCCTGTGATAAACCCCCTTGACTGAGCCCACGGTACCTACCGGCATGAATATCGGGGTAAGTATCGTGCCGTGGTCGGTGAATATCTCACCGGCGCGCGCAGCTGATTGGGAGTCTGTCTTATGGAGCTGGAATTTCATAAACTCAAGCTTTTGCGGAACGCAAATTCAATAAGAAGCTGTATAAATTTGATTCAAATTTTTATTTATGGAATGTTTTTAAGCAGGTTTACATTGTTTTTG
>JABUTP010000016.1:13218-14422 GCA_021443625.1 Bacteroidales bacterium
CCGGATGCCTTCCTGCTCCATATCGGACTTGTATAGCGAGCCTATCTCATCCTTTCCCACCTTCCCAACAAAAGCCGATTTCATACCCAGAATGGAAGTTGCGGAAATGGTGTTGGCCGCGGAACCGCCCGCCACATACTTTATCCCCTTGTCCCGCAGGTCGTCCCAGATTTTGTTGCCGGTTTCGGCATCCACGTGCTGCATGCTGCCCACCGGCAGTTTGTATTTCTGCAGAATCGCGTCATCCGGCAGTATGGCCAGGATGTCCGTCAAGGCGTTCCCTATGCCTATTATTGATTTCATAACTGTTATTGTATTTCGTTAATCTCTGTTTGTCCCGTGACGCCATAGCCGAAAAGGGCGAAATCGCCCAGACACGGGTCATCCGGAAAAATTTCCCTGAAGAATCCGGTTATCTCCCCTACCGTGCGGATATCGGTCTGCTTCCGCCCGGTTATGCCCACCTGCCGGGCTACCGTATGCACGTGGACGTCGAGAGGAATGAGCAGGTCCGCCGGGCTGGTATTCCGCCACAGTCCCAGATCCACCTTGCCGTCGGTACGCACCAGCCACCTGCGCATCATATTTATCTTCTTGTTGGGGGCGGATTTGTCGGGCTTGCTCCCATAGATGGCGCACCGGAAATCCTCTACGGAAAGGTCTTCCAGAGTATCCATCCGCAGATAATGCTCCCTTATCCGGCAGAATATAGCCGCCATCTCGCTCCACCTGACTGTCCGGTGAAGACTGGCTGCGTCACTCCGCCAGCTGCCCCTCATCACATAGTCGTATGGCCGCCAGGCCATTTCGTCAAACAACCGGGTACAGTCCCGCACTATCATCGCCCGCCGGCCCCAGGCCAGATGCGCGGCCAGCAGCGCCGCCACTTCCACATCCTTTGCGCCCGCCCTTCCCGCCTTGTATTCGGTCATAAAGTGACGTGGGAAGGCTATGGGGTCGGTTTCAAAATAGACGGGGTTGTTGTAGGTTTCGGCCCATTGCCGCATCAGGAGTATGGTATGGTCGTTCATTGGAGCGGTGATGCTGAGAATCTGTTGGAATTTGATTCAAATTTATAACGGGATGTTCGGTATATGGCTTACCTTGACTGCGAAGCACGCATCTTGGGAGATGTTCTTTTAGCAAGGCTGCCTGATATTTAGGGTATTGCGGATTGTTGGTGGGTTGGCGGTGATGGTTTTTT
>JABUTP010000016.1:14453-15746 GCA_021443625.1 Bacteroidales bacterium
TCGGACTGAGCCTGCCGCCGGAAAGGTTTACAACTTCTCCTCCAATGTAGTTTTCAAGGGGACGAGACCCATCTTCCGGTAGAATGCGTTGGCTCCGGGGTTGAGCTCCCACACGTTCAGAGTGATGTTGTAACACCCCCGCTCCCTGGCCACTGCCTTTACCCTCTCATAGAGAAGAGTCCCGACGTTCTGACGGCGATGGTTGCGGTCAACACAGATGTCATCCACATAAAGCGTCTCTATATCGGTGAAAAGCCGGCTGCCCGGATGGCTCTGGAAACTGCAGAAAGCGTGACCGCACAACTCTTTCTGACCGTCTTCGGCCACAAGAAGAAGTTGCGAGGGGTCGTCGATTATCCCCTTCAACTCCGCCTCATCGTATTTCACGCCCCTTTTGAAGATGTCCGGGCGCCCCTCGTGGTGCACCAGATTGACTTGTTCCAGAAGCTTAAGTATCTGCGGAATATCCGCGTAATCTGCTAATCTGACATTCATAAGTTATTGAGTTATCCGTGTATGATTAGATGATGTTGAAAATTGATTGCAAGTAACAAACATAAAGAATTTTTGTAATTATTTTTAAGCAGCTTCTTACAAATTGTTTGTAATTTTCGGCCATGAAACGGTCACTCATTCTTTTTGCGGCAGTCTGCTGGGCCTTGTGCTCCTTCGGCGGGACAGTTTCGGCACGAGGGTTCAGAGTTGCGTTTGTGGGAGACCCCCAGGTTAACAGCTACAATGAGCTGGACTTCGCACGAAATTCGATATACCGTGAGTTGCGCGAACGCAGCGACCTTGACTTTATTGTTTTTCTTGGAGACCTTGTGAACGACAAGCCGACGTTGCTTGCCCCTTCGAAGGTCCTTCTCGATTCGCTCGGTACCCCATACTTCTGCGTCCCCGGCAACCACGACAGGGATATTCCCGCGGACAAGACCCAGGTCCGGGATGTGGTGCATTATTCGGCGATTTTCGGCTGTGCCGACACGGCATTCGTGCGCAAGGGTGTTCATTTCATCCTGATGAATGATGTCCGGCTGGAAGGGCGTTCGGGTTATGAAGGGGGGCTCACAGAACGGCAGAAAGTGTGGCTGGCCCGCACTCTGCGGAACACTCCCCGGCGGGCCGTTACGGTTTTTGCCACCCATATCCCCTTTTATGAAATTTCCGGAACCGACACTTTGGCCGCCATTCTTGAAGGGCGGTCGCGCCTACTGTCCGTAAGCGGCCATACCCATTATGTCAGAAGGCATTCTCTCCGGCTCCCATGCGCCGGTACGCGAAGGCAGACTG
>JABUTP010000016.1:19960-26008 GCA_021443625.1 Bacteroidales bacterium
ACTTCTGTCTTCCATCATTTCAATGAACTCTCCCCCCGTTTCCGAAAGGGACTGCAAAGGTAGAACTTTATTCTTTTCAACCAAATTTTTTTGAGGTTTTTTTGAAAAAATATTTCTCCCTCCTTATCTGCGGCCCTTAAAACGGCAGATCGTCAGCAGCGTCATCGCTGTTAATGTCAAACGGATTGGGTTCGGCTGTTGCGGGCGGGAAAGGTGCAGGTTGGGGTGCACCTGAAGCGCCATAGCCACCGGCGGAACCGGCAACACCCGGAGCGCCAGCAGCGCCGGAGGCCCCGTTCTGTCCCTGGGCGGGCATTATGCGCCAGGCCCTGAGGTCGGTGTACCAACGACCGTTGAATTCGCGTGAAGATATGTCAAACGACACCGAAACAAAATCCCCGGCATTGTATCTGGCCAAATCGTTTACCTTGTCTTCCCCCCATACGCTGAGGCAGACATTTGTCGGAAATTTTCCGTCTGCCAGTTCCACAATAAACTCCTGTTTGGCCCATGCGCCGCGAGCGGAATTTCCGCGGCTGACATCCATCTTGGCAGTGAGTTTCCCCTCTAATGTAAAGTTTGCCATTGTTCTGTTAACTGTTTTAGATTTTTTGATTTGAATTTTGCAATCACGTTGTAACGGCTTCTATGAAATCCCTCTCGATTTCTTAATCAGTTCGTAAGCCTCGCTTATCTTTTTGAAGGTTTCTTCGGCCCGGGCCTGTTCGGCTGCGGATGCGCCGGCATATTTGTCGGGATGGTATTTGACCGCCAGCGAGCGGTAGGTCTTCTTCAGTTCGTCGTCGGTGACAGTTGAGGAGACTCCCAATGTGGCATACGCCTCGGTGAGTTTGGAGGATGACGTCTGCCCCCCGTATCCTCCGGAATAAGAGCCGCCGTAACCTCCACCGTATCCGCCGCTGTAACCACCGGAATAACCTCCGCCGTTCCCTCCGGAATAACCTCCGCCCCGCCACTGTCCGTAACCGCCGGTGCTGCGAAACTGCCGTTCAAACTCTTTCCAAGCCTCCTCTGCCCTGCGCTGGTATTCGGCATTGTTCTGACGGGACTGGCGTGCCCTCTCCCTGATTGCCGATTTGGTGCGCCACTCGCTTATGACGCCTATGACAAAACCGATAAACGCCCCCACAGGGCCCCAGATAAGGAACCCCAGCAAAGCAAATAGCCATTTTGAAACGAACACCATTGAACAAACTGTTTTAGAAACCGCACTTGCAAAAGATGAGCCACCCCCTATTCTCCGTCATCCTCCCCGTCACCGGTGTCAGCATTGTCATCATTACCCCCCGGCTCGTCTTCTTTTACTGACAATTTATCATAAACGCACCTTATGGCAGCGCCGTAGGCACGCTGATAGTTGTATTTGGCAGTGGAATTCGATGAGAAATAGAACAGCGCGGCGTTGGTTCCCGAAGGGGTTGCCGACCAGTAGAAGCCGTGGGTCCCCCGATTGGTGGATTGGCCGGTGCCGTAATGACGCATTCCGCAGGCCTGGAGGAACACCCCTTCTTCATTTGCCATCTCGGGGTTGGCCCCCTTGAACCAGTACCCTTTGGCGTCACCTGCCGAAGTCCACGACGAGCGGTTGGCACGCAAGGCGTTGATTTCGTCAATAGTAGGAACGCGCCACCCTTGGGGACAGGGGTTGCCCACGGAAACGCCTGCCATATTCAGGTTGTTCCAATCGTCCTGGAACTGATCTCCTTCCACATTGGTGAACCAGTCGCCGAGATTTTTGGCATTGGTATAGAAATAGAATTCGCCCGGATTGGTCATCGGGGTAGTTTCGTCGGCCTCGGTAGGAGCCACAACAACCGTGTTTCCGCCGTCATCCGGATCGTAAGCGGGGTAAGCGGTGATTTCTGATGAGCCGTAGCCCTGGCCCTGTTTCCTGCCCCACTGGTACAGGAGGCCGGATGGATAATACTCGGAAGTTCCCAGATTCTCGGGGGCCCAGATTATAACCTTTGTTTCTCCCGCCACAACCTCGGTCACGGGAATACCCTCCCCTCTGCAATTCCCCAGGTCATCGTAATATTGCGGCACGGAGACATATTCGAAGGCACGGGCAGTCTGAAGCAGCGACCCGTCGCTCTTCACGATGGTCACCTCAAGCAGATTGACCGTATTCGTCTCCAGATACGGCTTGATTGTTACAGATGCCGGCGACGTCATCTGCCCGTCAGAGTCAAACTGCGGGGAGATGGCGACCACCTCCACAGGCTGCTCCGACCCGGATTTTGTAACCACCGACAGGGCGCAGCCCCCCTCATATTCCACTCTGGCCCTGATGGCCGAGAAGTCACTCTTGGCAATCCCCTCGGGGAGGCGGACGGCGATGGTGGTGTCCCCCTTGATGAACATCTTGTCATTGTTGTTGTCTGTGCCAATCTTGATGGGAATGTATCGGGGAAGGCGGATGGAGCCATCCTGCAGAATCAAATCGACATAATAGGGATTGGAAACGTCAACCTTCTTTACGGGAGAGGTGGCATCGCTTCCGGCCGGTCCCTGTTCTCCTTTGGCCTTGCCCATAATACTCCAGGTCAACCCCTCGTCGTAAGAAACATACCACCAGTCGTTCTGGATTTTCAGTTTGGGCGTAACGCCATTCTGGGCGCTGGCAACAATTTTTTCGCCGTCTATGTTTTCCATCCACTTGCCGTCCAGAACCCAATACCAGAGCCCGTCATTGGCGCGGGAAACGGATATCTGTGGAGAATGTCCGTCGATACCGTTCGTACCGTCCTTGCCGGGGGCGCCATCGTCACCGTCATCCCCATCTTCGCCGTCTATTCCGTCCTCTCCGTCAAGTCCGTCATAAATTGTTATCGGGAAAGTCTTGGAGAAGTAGATGGTGTAACCCTTGCGGCCGGCTTCGCCCGTAGTGGCCACCACGTTTGTCACAAAGTCGTTGTTTTCAAGAGCCGCAACCGCTTCGCGCAATGAGGTCAGCTCCTGATTGAAGGTGTTGCAACGGGCCTCTACGGCCTCCATACGAAGTTTCAGATCATCTATTTCTTCATTGATGCCGCCGTGGCAGGCAGCCGCCATTGCGGCAACCAAAGACCAGTTGAAGATGCGCAGGATGTGTTTCATATCGGAGGATGTTGTTTATGGATGGACTAATCGCCTATCTGGCTTTGGATAAAACGGCATTTCTCGGGATTGCCAAGGGTTTTGCCCTTGTCGCAGGAGAGTTTCACGCAATCATGCCACTCGCGAAGCTCGGTGATGCGGCACTTGGTGAGCTTGACCACAATGTTCAGGGGACTGCAGCCGGTGACGTCGCAGGTAAGGAATGTCCCCACGCCATAGCTGTCCTGCACCTTGCCGGCGCAGTATTTGTGGATTTCCACCGCCCTTTCGATGTTGAGTCCGTTGCTGAAGACCACCTGCTTGGAAGCGGGATCGATGCCCAGCTGGCGGTATTTGTCCACAATCATATCCAATTGCTCCTCCTCGCGGCCGCTGTCAACCCTGAGTCCCTTGTACATCATGGCCATCCGCTTGGAGAGGTTTCCGAAGAAGACTTTGTCGCCGAAACAGTCGTAGAGATAAATTCCGTTGTCACCGTCATAGACGTCCGAGAACTTCTTCATCACATTGAAGTTGCATTCAAACACCCCGCTCACGTTCTCCTCGAAGGAGATGATCTGGTGGGACATTGTGCCGAGGCACGAAATGTTGTATTTCTTGGCGAGCCAGACGTTGCTGGTTCCGGTAAACTTCCCGGGCCATTGGCGTTCGGCATAAACCTCGGTCATTGTTCTGACCACCATATCCTGGTGGGCGAAACTCAAGCGGCGGCGGGTACCCATATCACCCAACACCAGTCCCGCAGAGAAGATTCTCTCGGATTTCTCCCTTGCGCGGGCCTGTTCCAGTTCGGGGTCATATCGGTCGATATCACCATTGAGGGTATGGACGAGTTCCGATATGCACGACAGCAGCGGCATTTCCCACATTATGGTGGAGAACCATTTGCCCTTCACGGTAATCGAAAGATGCCCCTCCTCATCCTGCCTGATATCCACCTCGGAGGGGTTGAAACGGTAACCTTTGAGGAAAGTGAAGTACCAGATGGGCAGGAAGACGCACTTTTTCTTCATATAATCAATCTCCTCATCGGTGATGACCACCGAAGCCATATAATCGACCTGCTCCTGAAGCAGGGCGGCGAACCCTTCGGGATAAACCGACTTGTTGCGGTCTATGAATGAATATTCAACCTCCGCCCTCGGATAGTTTTCCATAACGTAATACTGGCAGGTGAAGGTATAGAGATCGTTGTCGGTAAAATGCTCTATAATCTGACGCATAATAACTTCGTTATTTTTGACTGCGAAGTTACGGTTTTGCAGGCGAAATCAAAAAAACTTTTGGAAATTACCGTTTGCGGAGTTCCAGCAGGAGTTCGCAGTTGCGCCCGGGCATCGGCCTTGAGAGAACCGACTCGTAGGCCTCGTCGAAAATGTTGTTGACGGCCAGCTTGACGGACAAGGCGCAACACTTGGTGTTGAATCTCTTCTCGATGACAATGTCGTTCATTATGTAGGGTGCAATCCGCCCGATTTTGTAGTTCATGTCGTTGTCGGAAGTCGTGAAGCGTTCGCTGTACCAACACCATTTGTAGGTGAAGCCCCACGAGCGCCACATAAGGCGGCCGTTGAACGAAGATGCGAATTCCGGTACATAGACAAGCTGCCTGCCTATGGCTTCATCGGCCCAATCAGTCGGATCTCCCTGATTGATGGAGGGTGTCCAGGAGAAGTTGCCGTTGAACGCCAATGCCAAGTCACGGTTGAATTGAACCGCCCCGTCCCCTTTTGCCTCAATGCCGTAAGCGTGCACTCTGCGGATGTTTTTCGGGGTCCAGTATCCCTTGAACGTGGGAATCCACACTATCCAGTCGTCGATGTAAGAGTCAAACCACGAAACCTCCCCCTTGAGTTTCGCCTTTCCGGTCATCGTGGGGGCTGCATTGATCCCCAGGTCATAAGAAATCCCCTTCTCCGGCCGCAAATCGGGATTCCCTCCTGGCATGAAATACAAGTCATTCAAAGTCGGCACACGCCAGTTTCGCGTGGCCGATGCCTTTGCGGTAATGTTCCACCTCCGGCTGAGGAGCCAGTCGGCGAAAAGGGCGGGGACCAAAGGAGTGAAACTGCTGCCGTAGAGTTCCTCCCTAAGCGACAGCGACAGACCGACCCTCGGCGTGGGACTCCATTTGGCCGAAACGTGGGACAGCATCTCTAATCTTGCCTGACGATAGCCCAATATACGGGAAGAATCCGCACCGCCGCCAACCCGGGCCACACCTGAAGCGCTGCTGTCGATGCTCTCCACAAAATGCTGGTAACCGGCAATTTCTCCCGTGAGGAGCAATTTGTCGTTCACAAGAATCCGCCCGTCGCCTTTTGCGAAAAGGGTATGCACGTTGCTTATGGATTCAACCATTCTGAGCGAAACGCCGTCGCCCCGTTCCCTTGCAAAATCGTAGTTCTGCCGGGTTGTCAGATATCCCCCCGAAACAGTGATGCGGCAGTCATCGCGCTGCCGTTCCCATCTTGCAACACTGCGGAGGGTATGCTCGCGCTGCTCGTTGACATACCCCGCACCGGACTTGTAATCGACGCTCAGCATCGGGATGCCCCGCCGGCTTGCCAAATACCACGCCCCAAGGTAGAGATGGTCGCCGGCCCCCGTGACGCGGCGGGCCTCCTGCAGCAGATGAAAGTCGCTGAGGGCGCCGCATCGGTTTGTATCTATTGGATATTCTCCCGAAACTTTTTTGTTATAATTTCTGTAAGTAAAATTGTTATGACTATATCCGTAGGACAATCTCGTAGAGAATTCCCACCTCCGCCCACCGTATGTTAGACGCAGGAATTCGTCGTATGTTGCGAATGAACCGACTCCCTGGATATACTGAAAATTGAATCCCTGCGGAACTTCAGAGCCGGTCGTGAGCAGCACCGCGCCCCCGAGTCCGCCGCCCGCCACCTCGGTGGACGACGCCCCGTG
>JABUTP010000016.1:26019-38111 GCA_021443625.1 Bacteroidales bacterium
CGGTCGATGAAACAGGATGGAACCGTTGAAAAATCGGTCATCCCCAACATCGGGGAGTTGATTTTGATGCCGTTCCACATCACCTGGGTATGGGAGGCCGATGTCCCGCGGAACGATACCGTGGCAAGGGAACCCCTTCCGTACTGCTTGACAAACACCCCGCTGTTGAAAGTCAGGATATCCGCCATCGAAAGGGCAATGTTCTCCCTGAGGGCAAAGGTGTCAATCTCGCTCTTGTGGATGCCGGCTTCGCGCAAAGGTCGTCCCGCCACGATGGTGGATTGGTCTATCGCCACCGACTCTTCCGGGTTGCCGTTCCACCACGATGACTCTCCGCTTTGGGCATTGCCAAGACAAGGCAGCAGCAAAAGTACCGCACCCGTAACTGATATGAAAACACCCCTTAACATTCTTAGAAGCTGTTTAAATTTGATTCAAATTTTTGTAATTAAGTTTAAACAGCTTCTTATTTCCAGCAAAAGTTTCCGGGGTTGATTCCGACTCTGAAAGACGATGAAAAATGCCCATCGGGGGTGTATTTCATCACAATTCCACGCTGAGTGTAGTCTATTGCGTCAGAAATATAAATAAAGTCATCATACGGACTTATTGTCAATCCGTAAAACAAAGATGTTTCGCCGCGTTTTATAAAGGGTTCAGCCGGCAGGTCCGTCGCACGGCAGGACATTTTCCACACATCCCCGTCTATCCAGAAAAGGGTGGTGCCGTCGGGTGAGACACATAGTGATCGGGGGGCGCTTTCCCCACTGAAGTAAAACCGCTTATCTAAAGTAAAGGTAGAGGTGTCGATCCTGCACAAAGTCCCCTCATCGGTCAGCACCCACAAGGCGCCGTCAGCATCGAGAACCATCGACTGGGGCTGGAATCCCACTTCCAGCGATGACACTATTTCGTCGGTCTCTACATCGATTTTCAAAACCTTGTTCTGGTATGACCAGCAGTTGACATAGAGATATCTTCCCTGCCGCACCATCTGTTCGGTAGAGGCGGTGGCGGCCGCCATACCGGTCTCGATATAACCTGTAATTTCCGATGACAAGGGATTGACTATGCAGATGCGGCTATCCCACAGCTGCGTGACGTAAGCCTTGAATGGGGAGATGAAATGGATATAGCGGGGCGAGGTGAATCCGGTAATCCTTGCGACCTCCTCAAATGTGTCGGTGTCGATGCCGAATATCACGCCGGAGTTGTTCACCACAACCCAGCCGACATTGTCGTAAATCGTCATCGAATGGGCCACATCGCCCAGCAGAAAGGCGTTGCTGCGGGCAAAGACCTCGTTTTCCACCTCATCCCTGTCGGGGTCGTAATAAGAGAGAGATGCATTGCCGTACATGAAGTTCCCCTCACACACCACGAAAAGTCCGCGGGCAGCGGCATTGAAATCCTCCGATTCCCTCGGGCCGTAATCCATGCACGACGGCATTACAGATGCCGCCGCCAGCAAGACAATGAGAGTATGGAGTCTAAAAAAATTCAAGTCCCAAAACCTCTGTTGATATTTCTCCGGTCCAGCCGCATTTGCCGCACACGCCCGTCTGAACCTTTACGAAATCGATTGACTTCAGCTGCACAGGATTACCGTCGGCATCGATTGCATTAGACAACCTGAAACAGTTGCGCTGCCCTCCGAAACTGAAATCGTCGGCATATCCTTTGCCGTAAGGGGGGCTTACCCACATTGTGCCGGCGCCCGACTCATCTTTAGCGCGGGATTTCAATCTGGTGCCGCTAAGAGTGAAACTTTCGCCCGCCACCCAAGTGGGATAATAGTATGGTTGCAAGTGGTAGGACGGCAGGTAATCCACCTCCCCTTCCGTACCGTGGCTGTCCACCCACCGAACGGGCTGGCCCGGGGCAGACGGTTTGAAATAGGTGATGCTGTACCCCCTTTCGATGGAGCCGGCGTCAACCGTGCCACCCTTTTCGTCCTCCCCCGCAAGTTCGAACCACCTGTCATCCGGCGCCCCATTGCCGTTGTCGTCGCGCATGACCCACACTATCCCGGGTTCGCTGGATGTGGCCGTGGCATTGCCTTTCACCACAAAATCGTACTCCCTGCCGGTTGCCGTGATTGGGGTATCAAGCCCCATCACAATGTATCCGCCGAAAGCCCCGAGGGAGACGTACTGCCCTTTTTCCAGACGCTCCCGCGCCCACTCTGCAGCCTCCTTCGCGCTTTGGGGGGAGCCCCCCTCCCCGATGTACTGCCCGGGGGCGGGCAGATATTCATACACCTCAATCCGTGGCATCACATCCTCTTCGTCATCCCGGATTATCTCACCCATATTGCAGGAAGACAACAGCACCCCCGCCACCCACAGGCAGAGCGGCAGGAATGCCCGTTGCATTATCACAGAAAGGCCTCGTCGGGAGGTACTATTCGTCATATCGGCGTTCTTCAACAACTATGTTGTCGTAAGCGAAATATTTGGGAGCGTTGAGTCCGTATTCGCCGTAGCAGTCGCTGCTTGCAATCACCTTGAAGTCTATGTAGAAAGCGTTGCCCAGAGGGGTCATATCGACGGTTTTCCATTCAATTTTCCGGGTTCCGGCCTTGATTGCCTTGGCCTCGGCCCCGGTGATGAGATTGAACTTCACTTCACCGATAATGTTGTCTGAAGAATCAAAGCCGGTGGCAACCACCCCCACGTAACTGTCGTCGGCAGTAAGTCCTGCAAAGAAATCATCACCGTTAATCGCACCTGCTGCCAGATAGGATGTCATGCAGACGTCCATACTTATTATCTTCCGCTCTGCGATGGAGTTGAATTCCAGTCCTATACCATCACCATCCCCGTTGTGGACGGCGAAATTCTTTCCGTTGGCGGCGGAAAGAACCGGCACGGCCAGTTGTTTCGTATAGTCGGCACCGGAATAATCCGCCATAACATAGTTGGAGATGGCCTCGCCGCCCGACATAAAGCACACCGAGCCGTAATATTCACGGAATCCCTTGAATCCCAATCCGCAAGGATCCATCCAGGAATAATTCACGTAGTATGTATAGTCTTCTGCCATCGGGCCGTATAGCAAATCCCCTCCATATTGCGGGGAGTCGATGAGGGCATCCCACCCGGCACCTTCAAAATTTACTACATACGTTGATACATGTTCTTTCTCTACGGTACACGACACGAAGAGACACAAGGCCGCAACAGCCCATAACAATAACTTCTTCATCTCTATAATTGTTGGTTCATAATGTTCATTCAAGCCCGTAGTCCTCGCAGGCAAAAATTAACCGTAACGCATTTTGGCAGGTATTCTGACTTGTTCCTCCCCCGTTCGCCTTCCCAACCGTTACTACGGTCAGTGGCCAAGAGTGACGGGACCTGATTGTGCCGATTGCGGCACCTGGAACTTACAGCAGCGGGTACTGTGCAGGATTTTCACCTGACTTCCCTATTAATCCCTCGTGACAGATGCTGACGCCCTGCCGTGGGAACCGTAATGCGGGTGCAAATATATTGAATTATTCCAAAAACCGCAAACTTTTTTGGAGGAGTGCCGGCAGGCACATTTATAAAATAAAAGATTTTTTGCAATAATACAAAAACAATTTTCATAGTTTGAATAATAATTGCAATCTTTGCGAAACTTTTTATATAACACCCAAAAATCATTAAAAAATGGCATTTTTAACTGACGAAAAACTTCTTATTGTAGGTGCCGGCGGAGCCATCGGCTCAAATATGGCACAGACCGCGCTCATGCTTGGCCTTACCCCCAACATTTGTCTCTACGACATCTACGGCCCCGGTGTCAACGGTGTTGCAGAGGAGATGTACCACTGCGCTTTTGAAGGAGCCAACATAACCTGGACAACCGACCCCGAAGTCGCTTTCTCCGGCGCATCCTATATCATTTCGTCAGGCGGCGCCCCCCGCAAAGAGGGGATGACCCGCGAAGATCTGCTCAAAGGCAACTGCCAGATAGCCGCCGAATTCGGTGACCTCATCAAGAAATACTGCCCCGAGGTGAAGCACGTCGTTGTAATATTCAACCCCGCTGACGTGACCGCCCTCACCGCCCTCATCCACTCCGGTCTCAAGCCCAACCAGCTCACCTCCCTTGCAGCGCTCGACTCGACCCGTCTGCAGGAAGCCATCGCAGCCGCCTGCGGAGTACAGCAGTGCAAAGTGAAGAACGCCCGCACCTACGGCGGACACGGCGAAGCAATGGCAGTGTTTGCGTCGAAAATCACCGTTGACGGCAAGCCCCTTGCAGAGTTCAACATTTCGGATGAGAAATGGGCCGAAATCAAGCACGACACCGTTCAGGGAGGCTCCAAGATCATAAAACTCCGCGGCCGCAGCTCTTTCCAGAGCCCCGCTTACCAGTCTGTCAAGATGATTGAGGCCGCAATGGGTGGAGCACCCTTCACCTGGCCCGCCGGCTGCTATGTCAACTGCGACAAATGCGGTCTGAAGAATGTCTTCATGGCAATGCCCACCACCATCGACTCCACCGGTGTCCACTTCACAGCACCCGAAGGAACCGCAGAAGAGATGGCCGCCCTCCAGGCTTCCTACGAGCACCTCTGCAAGATGCGCGAGGAGATTATCACTCTCGGCATCATCCCCGCAGTGGAAGATTGGAAGAAAGAGAACCCCAATTTGTAGCATTTGGCACAATTTTATATATTTGCGCCGCCAAAACGGCACCAAAGATTTACAAGAGAATTCTTATTTATCAATCCTAACAGTTTTTAATAAAATGACTAAAATCAAAGTTGGTATTAACGGTTTCGGCCGCATCGGTCGTTTCGTTTTCCGCGCCGCCCAGACCAGGGACGACATCCAGATTGTAGGTATCAATGACCTCTGCCCCGTTGACTACCTTGCATACATGCTCAAATATGACACAATGCATGGTGCATTCGACGGTACTATCGAGGCTGACGTTGAGGGAAGCAAACTCATCGTCAACGGTCAGGCTATCCGCGTAACCGCTTGCAAGGACCCCAACGAACTTGCATGGAACGAGGTTGGAGCTGAGTACGTAGTTGAATCTACAGGTCTCTTCCTCACAAAGGAAAAAGCTCAGGCCCACATCAACGCCGGTGCCAAATATGTCGTAATGTCGGCTCCTTCAAAGGACGACACCCCGATGTTCGTATGCGGTGTAAACTTTGACAAATATGTAAAGGGTACCCAGTTCGTTTCGAACGCATCCTGCACAACAAACTGCCTTGCTCCCATCGCCAAGGTTCTCAACGACAAATGGGGCATCACCGACGGTCTCATGACCACCGTTCACTCTACCACAGCCACACAGAAGACCGTTGACGGTCCTTCACTCAAAGACTGGCGCGGTGGCCGTGCCGCTTCCGGCAACATCATCCCCTCTTCGACTGGTGCAGCCAAAGCTGTAGGTAAGGTTATTCCCGAACTCAACGGCAAACTCACCGGTATGTCAATGCGCGTTCCCACCCTCGACGTATCAGTTGTTGACCTCACCTGCAACCTTGCAAAACCCGCTACCTATGCTGAGATTTGCGCTGCAATGAAAGAGGCTTCTGAAGGCGAACTCAAAGGTGTTCTCGGATACACCGAAGATGCAGTTGTTTCAAGCGACTTCCTCGGATGCACCCTCACCTCCATCTTCGACGCAAAGGCCGGTATCGCTCTTACCGACACCTTCGTCAAGGTTATCTCCTGGTATGACAATGAAATCGGCTACTCCAACAAAGTGCTCGAGCTCATCGCCCACATGGCAAAGGTTAACGCATAACCCAAACTTCCATATAACGCAAAAGCCTGACTCCTCCTGTGAGTCAGGCTTTTTCATTGTCGTCTGCCCGAAAGGAAATCCGGTTTAAGACTGCTACCAAATCATAGGAATCAGTCCTTTGACAAAGACGAAATAGACGCCGAAAGCCATCAGGAGCAGGCCGAGCACCCTGTTCAGGACTTTGACTCTGCGGGGATTGAAAAAACGCTTGAAGAAAGCGGCGCCGTAAGCCTTGAGACACTCCATCGCGAGACAGCATCCCAGCACTATAGCAAAGAAAATCAGGGTTGCAAGTTTGTTCCCGCCCATATTTCCGGAAACGATGGCCACCGTCGAAAACCAGAAAAGCCAGGCGAAGGGATTCAGCAGGTTGAGCACGAATCCTTTGGCAAAGAACACATACCATCTGGGAATGTCGTTCTCTGAGGATGACTCCAACTCCACGCTTTCATTGGGTACCGGCTCTTTGACTTCCCTCTTGAAGGTTGAGAGACCGAACAGAAAGAGCAGGACGCCGGCTGCAATTATAAACATCAGGAGTTCGTTGTGGGTGGTCATTACCACCTGGATTGAGGTCAGAATGCAAAGACAAATGACCGATGCATCGTTTACCACCACTCCAAACGCGAACCACGCTGCGGGGCGGAACCCGCGATGGATGCTGGTCTGCAGAAGGTTGATGAACGAAGGTCCCATATTGATGCAGAGGGAGAGGAACAGACCGAATCCCACCGCCACAAGGACGAACGCGAGCGAGCCCACCTGACTGAAAGCGGGCATATAGTTGAGAAAAGTGCTGGCTTCGTTCAAACCCTGATATTTTTATTTCTGATTTCCAAGGTATTCCATCCACATATCGAGACGCGCCCCTTTCATTACCCTGGGGAACTTGGTGGCGCCGCCCCATTTGCCGATCTTCTGCTCCATGAATTCGTAAAAGACCGAAGGGGGATAGACCTCGATGTTGAGTCTGCCTATGGCGTGCTGGCGCTCAACCACATAATCGTCGTTCAGAACACAGAGATTCTCGTCGATTTTCCTGAGGGCCGACTCCTTGTCAAACTCATCGTTGGAGGCGAGATACCAGTAATGGCCGTAAACCCCGCCGGAGTTCACTCCTGCAAGGGTGAACTCCGGCACGCTGATACCCATGTCATCAGCCATCATCTCCACGGCACGGGTTAAATTGTCCTGGGAGAGGTGCTCACCCACGGTACTCAGGAACTGTTTGGTTCGTCCAGTAATGACGATTTCGCACTCTTTGGTGTTCAGGAACTTTATCGTATCACCTATGAGATAGCGCCAGGTGCCGGCACAGGTCGAAAGAAGTATCGCATAATCGACGTTTTCCTCCACCTCGCTCAGAGACAGAGTCTGAGGATTTGGGGCCGGATTCCCGTCGGAATCAAAATTGTCATCGTTGAAAGGGACGAATTCGAAGTAGATTCCGTTATCCACCAGCAGCTGCATTACACGCCGGTTCAAATCGACCTGATAGGCGATATATCCTTCGGATGCGAGATAACTCTCCACGTACGTGACCTTGCCGCCGAAGAGACGTTCGAAATTCTTTTCGTAGGGAGCGAACGCCACCCCGCTGTGGACATAAACCTTGAGGTTGGGCCACAGGTCGTGGATGGACTGAAGGTTATATTCCCTGACAATCCGCTCTATCAGGAGTTGCACCCACGACGGAACACCCACAATGATACCTATGTCCCATTTATGGGCCTCCTTCACTATCACATCCATCTTTTCACCCCAATCCCTGATTTTGGAAATGGCCTGTCCGGGTTTGTAGAAATAGTCGAACCACGCGGGTATCTTTTGGGCCGAGATTCCCGAAAGATCCCCATACCAGTAGCCGAACTCCTCGTTGTGCTGAAGGTCGGTACTGCCCCCTATCATCAATACTCCCTTGTCATAAAAATCAACGGGGAAATCGTAACGGGTGGAGGACACGAGTTGCCTTATGCTCGCCTTGGTAATCTTGTTGTTCAGTTCCCTGGTAATCGGAATGAACTTGCTGGCGGCTTCGGACGTGCCGCTGCTCACGGCAAAATACTTCACCCTGCCGGGCCACGTCACGTTCTTCTCCCCCTTGAGGTTGCGATGCCACCACTCGTTGTGCAGTTTGTTGTAGTCAAAGACGGGAACACGGCGGCGGAACTCCTCCACGGTGTTGTCCGATGCAAGGATTTCATTGAAGTGGTAAAATTTGCCGAACTCCGTGTTCTGCGCCTTCGAAAGGAGCTTGCGCAACTCCTTCTGCTGGGCCTTTACGGGGTTTATCCGTTTCTGCTTAATCTCTATGGGGAGATTCTTGATCTCCGCCGCAGTCTTTACCAATGCCCCG
The DNA here is from genome assembly GCA_021443625.1 of Bacteroidales bacterium. Lineage (GTDB taxonomy): Bacteria > Bacteroidota > Bacteroidia > Bacteroidales > UBA932 > Equibacterium. The sequence goes on from JABUTP010000016.1 coordinate 34,136, forward strand.
AAAACTGGAACTTTCATAAATATCTGTTATAAGGAGACTCTCTCCCGCCTCTACGAGTAAAGGAATCTCTTGATGCTCATCTTGGGAGTTTTGGCGAAAGGTTCCTCCACAATCTCCATTTTTGCAATCTTGCTGTATGAGGGCATATTGGCATTGATAGCCTTGCGGCATTCCTCCATATGGGCCTGGAGTTCGAAGCCGGCATCGGCGATTGCCTTCTTATCGACATAGACCAGGGCCACCAGAGCGGGTTTGCGATCGACCAGCACCGACTCGATGATGCCGAACTGGTTGTTGATGACCGCCTCCACCTCTTCCGGGTAGATATTCTGGCCGTTGGATGCAAGCAGCATATTCTTGCTGCGTCCCTTTATGAAGATGTTGCCATCCTTGTCTATCAGACCGAGGTCACCGGTGCGGAGCCAGCCGTCTTCGGTGAAGGCAGCCGCCGTGGCTTCGGGATTCTTGTAGTAACCGGTCATGACGTTCATACCCTTGACCTGGATTTCTCCCACGACATTCTGGGGGTCATTGGAATCTATCCTGGCCTCGATGCGGTGCACCGCCTTTCCGCAGGACTTGGGCACGAAGCGGGTCCAGTCCTCGTATGCGAACAAGGGGGCCCCTTCGGTCATACCATAACCGACAGTGAAGGGAAGCTTGAGTTTCTTGAACCAGTATTCCACCTCGGGATTGAGGGCGGCACCACCCATTACGATGGAGCGGATCTTGCCTCCGAAGGCGTCGAGCAGTTTGTCGCGGATTATCTTCATAAGGATCGAGTTGATGCCGGGAATCCTGGTCAGAACCTTCATTGCGGGCTTCTTGAGAGTCGGCAGCACCTTGCTCTTGAAAATTTTCTCCATCACCAAAGGAACGGTGATGATGAGGTAGGGCTTCTCCTCGGCAAAAGCCTGCAGGAGCAACGCGGGTGTCGGTGCCTTTCCGAGATACGAAACCTTGACTCCGCAGCATACCGGATATATGAACTCGAACATCAGACCGTACATATGGGCCATGGGGAGCATCGACACAATGGTATCCCCGGGCCTTGCCGGCAGGAATTCCTTGGCAAAGGCCACGTTCGAAGAGATGGACTCAAAACGTACCATAACCCCTTTGGGGCTGCTGGTCGTGCCCGAAGTATAGTTGATGATGGCCAGATTCTTGTCGTTGTCAACGGGGAAATTCACATTGGCGGGTTCCATTCCGAGAGGATATCTCTGGGCGAACAGTCCGTCTGCCGTATCGCAGGTCTTGCGTATATCGTCATCAGCCGTCCAGATGGCGGAAAAATCGTCGATAGCTATGGCGACCTTCAGCATCGGCATCTTGGAAGGGTCCAGCTTGGGCCACAAATCCTTGTCGGTAATGAGTATCACAGCTTCGGAGTGATCCACCAGATGGTTTATGTCCGCGGGATTGAAATCGTAGAGGATGGGAACAACAACAGCCTCGTATGTGTTGACCGAGAGGAAGCTTATGCCCCAGCGGCAGCTGTTCTTAGCGCACAGGGCAATCCTATCCCCTTTCTTGATGCCCAACGATTCAAATAAAACGTGGAAGTGCTCCACCCTTTCGGCAAGTTGTCCGAAAGTGAAAGAGTCCCCTTTGAAATCCTGTATTGCCTTGGCATCCCAGTTTTCACGGATTGTCCGTTCAAATAGTTTAAGATAATGTTCCATATTGATGTTTACAGTAGTTTACGCGTTTTCATAATTATTTGAGCAAGCCTTTCAACACTTCGTTGGTGATGGTTCTTACCGCTGTGTTGGTGGCGGTGGTGGCGGCTTTCTTCACAATGGTACTTGACTTTGTGGACTTACTTTTGGAAGAAGTGGTGGTCTTTTTGCTCTTTGCCCCCTGGGTGATGGCTTTTGCCGTCTGGGTGCCGATGCTGCGGGCAAAACTTGTGGCCACGGCCCCTATCATCGTGCCGATGATGGTGCGGCGGATGCCTTTGCCGGCAGAAGCACTTTTGCCGCTCTGCTGCTTTGCTTCTTTCTCCCTCTCTTCCTGCTCTTTCCGCTCCGCCTCCTGCGCGTCCTTTTCGGCCTGTGCATATTGCGCCGTCAGCACTTCATAGGCGCTTTCGCGGTCAAAATAACTGTCATATTCGAGAATGTTGCGGGGGGCGCTGCGGTTGATGTCGAGCCGCTGCCCTTCGGTTATGGCGCCGATGGAACTCAAGGGGAACATAATCCGCGCCCTCTGCACCACTGAAGGAGCCCCCTTTTCGTCAAGAAGCGACACGAGGGCCTCTCCGGTGGAGAGTTCCATTATGGCATCGGCTGTCTTGAAAGCGGGATTGGCCCTGAAAGTCTCTGCGGCAGCCTTGACCGCCTTCTGGTCTTTGGGAGTGAATGCCCTCAGAGCGTGCTGGATGCGGTTGCCCAACTGTCCCAGAATATCTTCGGGAATGTCGGTGGGTGACTGGGTTATGAAATAGATGCCCACTCCCTTGGAACGGATGAGGCGGATTATCTGCTCTATCTTGTCGGCCAGCGCCTTGGGCGTGTCGGTAAAGAGCATATGGGCTTCATCAAAGAAGAAGACGAGTTTGGGTTTGTCCAGGTCACCCACCTCGGGAAGGCGGGCATAAAGTTCAGTCATAAGCCACAGCAGGAAAGTGGAATAGAGTTTCGGCTGCAGCATCAGCTTGTCTGCGGCAAGGACATTCATTACGCCCCGTCCCCCTTCCTCGGCCAGCAAATCCGTCACGTCGAATGCAGGCTCGCCGAAGAACTTGTCGCCGCCCTGCGCCTCAAGGGTGAGGATTGCCCGCTGTATCGCGCCTACCGAGGCGGAAGATATATTTCCGTAAGTGGTGGTATATTGGGCGGCATTCTTTGACACGAAGTCCAGCATAATGCGCAGATCCTTTATGTCAATGAGCAGGAGATTGTTCTCGTCGGCAATGCGGAACACCACATTGAGAACGCCGCTCTGAACTTCGTTGAGTTCGAGAAGGCGCGCCAGAAGCATCGGCCCGATTGCCGACACGGTGGTGCGCATCGCGTGACCCTGCTCCCCGAACACGTCGAAGAAACGGACCGGGCACCCTTCGAACTGCGGGTTCTCGATGCCGAATTCCGCGCAGCGCTTCTCAATGAACGACGAGAGTTTTCCGGTCTGGCTTATCCCGCTGAGGTCCCCCTTCATATCTGCCATGAAACACGGCACTCCCGCCTGGCTGAACGTCTCTGCCAGAACCTGGAGGGTGACGGTTTTGCCGGTGCCGGTGGCGCCCGCTATAAGTCCGTGACGGTTTGCCATTTTGGCGTTGAGGTAAATGGGACCTTCTTCCGAATGGGCCACGTAGAGTTTGTTGTCGAGTAACATATTCGTTTCTTCTATATTAACTTGTAAAAGTAGTGATTTTTCTGTATATTGAAGCAAAAACACCCCCTCAAATTTCACCATTTGACAAAAGATGGATAGATTTGCAGTGATTACCCAACGTAACCGCCGTGTCCATGCAGCGCAAACCCATATTCCTTGTATTGTTTTCAATTCTGGCTTTGGCCGCAGTTGTCGCCACATTCTGCAGGCGGGGAAATGACACCGCCCCGTTGCAGCCGACTGTTGCGGCGCAATGCGCCACGGACACGCTGTACTCCCCGATGCACTCCAAAGGATTCCTCATTACCGCCGAACACGGCTCGGGCAGTTCCACAATAACCATTTTCAATCCCTGGCAGGGAGCAGAAGGGGTTTCGATGGACTTTTTCATAGCCCGCGGCGGAGAGCGGGCACCTGAAGGTTTTTCGGGAATCACGCTCAACGGCGACGCGGGGCGCATCATTGCAATGTCATCCACCTATGTCGCAATGCTTGAAACGTTCTCCGAGGCTGGCCGGGTGGTTGGTGTATCGGGACTCGACTTCATAAACAGCGGGGCCATAGACCGTACCACAGTAAAGGACGTGGGGTACGACGCAAACATCGACTTCGAAACCATAGTGAGTCTCAAACC
>JABUTP010000170.1 GCA_021443625.1 Bacteroidales bacterium
AGGCTCTTGCAGTAGGGATGGTTTTCAAACTCCTTTATGAAGGGGGCGAAGGAGGCGAGATAGCGCCCGGGGGCAACACTCTTATAGACATTCCGGACTATGGTTTCGTAGGAAAGGCCGTACCTTTTCTGCAATTCGTTTTCGAGTGCCCTGGGAACCAGACCTTTTATATAATCCCCCAGAAGCCGCTTGCCGAGATAGGCCCCGCTGAACTCATCGCCCAGAATGAAACCGCCGGCCCTGACGTTTTTCACAATGCGGGAGCCGTCCCAGCAGCAGGTGTTGGAACCTGTCCCCACGATGCAAGCTATCCCCGGCTGATTGCCGCAAATGGCGCGGGCTGCCGCCACAAGGTCCGACTCCGCCTCCACCGCCGCATCCGGAAAAACCTTTGCAAAAACGCTTGCAACGGATTGTTTCTGCTCATCCCCCACAATTCCCGCAGCATAGAAAGAGATTTTGGAAACGTCGTTCCCAATCTTGGGCAGCACTTCGTTGGAAAGAATTTCCAGCAGTTCGGCCCCGCCCTGAAAGAGAGGGTTAATCCCGGAGGTGTGTATCGTGGCGGCGCACTCCGCTCCGTCAATCAGTTTCCAATCGGCCTTGGTGGCACCGCTGTCTATGACAAGATGCTTCATCGGAAGGTGGGTTATGCAGCGATGTATGTTCCGTTCCTTTTCCAGTTGAAATAGCCTATCAGCGCCATCGCGACATACAATACGAAAAGGATTGTCGTAGGATACATCCCCAGATAATAATAAACACACACCGACAGGGCATCGCTCACAAAGAAAATGAGCCACGAGCAGATGTACTGCCGCCCTGTGTAATACATCGCGAGCATCGTGACCGACGACAGGAAGGCATCTTCCCACGGTGCAGCGTCACCGGTTCTGGCCAGAATGGTGTGGAGCAGAAAGAAGGCCGCCACTGCCAGAGCGATGGATATAACACCCACCCGCCGCTCGAACGGCCGGATAAGGATGCCCGCACCGGCACCGCTGCTTCCCGCCTCCCTGCGGCTGCGGCTCCACCGGATGATGCCATACACCCCCACACAAATGAGATAGAACTGCACCGCCGCCATTGCATACATCCTGTTGAACAGATAGAGCGCAGTGTACATTATGGCAACGATAATGGAGAGATACCACATCAGATTCTTCTGCAGAATCTGGAAAATCACATAGGCAAAGGCGAGCAACGCCGCTATAATTTCAAACCAGTTCATAGTCATTTCTTCAAGGGACCGATTCTGTACATCCTCGGCCAGTATTTTCCTGTAATGTAGATTGCCCCGTCCTCGGGATTGTATGCAATGCCGTTGAGGACATCGGTGTCGGGGCTGCGGAGTTCTTCAGGAAGGAGGCCGGTGCAATCGACCACCCCCTCGACTTCTCCGCTCTCGGGATTGATTATAACAATTTCGTCGGTAAGATAGACGTTCGCCCATATCCTGCCGTCGATGTATTCCAATTCGTTGAGCCACCGCACCGACTTGCCGTCGCGCCGCACCGTGATGCTGCGCACGATGTCGAATCTTGCGGGGTTGATGAAAAACAGTTGTGCGGAACCGTCGCTCATAATGAGTTGTGTACCATCGGTTGTCAGGCCCCACCCCTGCCGCCTGATGTCGAACTGCGCCTCTTCCTCGAAGGTGTCGGGATTGCACACGAAAACCTTCCCTTCGAGCCAGGTGAGAATAAAGAGTTTTCCGTCGAGGATTGTTGAAC
>JABUTP010000171.1 GCA_021443625.1 Bacteroidales bacterium
ACCCAGTACAATCTGCCGGTAGTCACCCGATTGGGGAGCGGCATCAATGCCGAAAGGCTTGTCCGGGCCCTTGAAAATGTAATCAACGCCCATCCCTACATAAAGACGCGGCTGGTGCAGATTGACGGGGACGTGATGCAGGTGCGTCGGGACAATGCAGCGGCAACCGTTTCTTTCAACGAACTTGACTGCGAACCCGAAGAGGCGTTCTTCCAGAGCCTGACCCGCCCGTTCGACCTCTTCGATGAGAATCTGTATCGTATCGGAGTCTATCGTTCGCCGGAGGCGTTGTGGCTCTATGTAGATATTCACCACATCGTTTATGACGGGGCATCGTCGGGTCTCTTTATGCGTGACCTTGCCCGTGCCTATGCCGGGGACGAAATTCAGGCAGAACGCTTCACTTCCTTCGAATACTCCCTTACGGAGCAGGCTTTGATGCGGACCGTGGCTTATCAAGAGGCGGAGAAGCACTTTGACGCCGTCATAGGCGGTATGGATGCCACTCTGTATCCCACATCGACCCGCCTTGACAACACCGTAAGGCACACTGACACTGCAACCCTGACGGTGGCATCGGATGTGATTACGGCTTTCTGCCGGAGAAACGGCATCACCCCGGCAAACCACTTCCTCGCTACGTTGCTGCAGGTGCTGCGGCGTGTCACCCGCGAGGACGGCGTCCTCATAACGACCATCCACAACGGCCGTGACGACGCAAGGATGCAGGAGAGTTACGGTATGCTCGTCAAGACACTTCCCGTGTCTTTGACCGGCAATGACTGCAAAGCCACATTCACCGAATGTGCCCTGGCCATACAGCGCCAGGTGGCCGAGAGTGCCGACAGGAGCATTTATCCCTTCACCCACATTGTGTCGCGTCACGGTATCCATCCGAATATTCTCTATGCATATCAAGGTCTGCAGGATTATGTCTCTGCAGGCGACAGCGAATTGCTGGCCGGTGCCGAGAGCATTTCTCTGGAACTCGACACTGCGAAACTCCCCCTGTCGTTGGATGTAAAACCTTCTTCAGAGGGCTTTGAACTGGTGGCGGAATATGACACTGCGATGTACTGCCGTGCCGATGTGGACACCCTGCTCTCAATGATTGGGCAGACGGCACTCAATGCAGCTGCATCCGAAGGAGCCCCGGTAAAAGACATACCGCTGATTTCAGAGGCGGACCGGGAGAAAATTGTTCGTTTGGGCGAAGGGGAGAAGTATGCCTACGATACCGAAAAGACGTGGGTTGACCTGTTTGTGGGGGCTGCGGCAGAGCATTCCGGCTCCGTGGCGGTGGCGGACAGGGACAGGCGGCTGACCTATGCCGAACTTGACTCGATGTCGGACGCGATGGCGCGGATTCTGATAAACAAGGGTGTCAAACCCAACGACTTCGTGGCAATCATGCTCGACCGCACGGTGCGCTTCCCGCTGGCGGCATTGGCAGTGCACAAGGCGGGTGCGGCGTACGTGCCCATCGACAAGGAATATCCGCAGGAACGCATCGACTATATGCTCTCCGATTCGGGGGCGTCGATGGTCATCGACGAGAAGTTTATGGACTCTCTGAACATTTCAGCGCAGACGGAGTCCGAACCTATAAATCTGACAACTTTGGAGAACAGGGCGTATATGATTTACACCTCCGGCTCCACCGGTCAGCC
>JABUTP010000172.1 GCA_021443625.1 Bacteroidales bacterium
GCAAACGGGGAAACCTTCTCCGGACTGCTGGGCAAGGCGGGGGTTCCGCAATCAATCGCAAACGAACTGATAGAGAACGCAAAGAAGGTGTTCAACGTGCGCGACCTCAGAGCCGGAGCGCACTACCATCTCTACAATGTCGATGATTCGTGCGGCGGATATCCCGCCTGGCTGGTTTACGACAAATCGCAGCGCGAGGCGGTGGTTTTCTCCCTCAGGGATTCGCTCTATGCCTACATCGATGAGAAGGATGTGGCAACGGAGTTGAAGTATGCCGAGGTGACCATCGAAAATTCTCTGTGGTACGATACCCAGAAAGCGGGATGTCCGGCACTTCTGGCGGCCCGCCTCTCGGACATATATGCCTGGACCATAGACTTCTTCGGATTGCAGAAGGGCGATTCGTACCAGGTTCTCTACGAATCTGTCGAGTGCGACGGCAAGGTGGTCGATGTGGGCAGGGTGGTATATGCCTCGTTCGTCCATTCGGGAAAGGAATACAAGTCGTTCTGGTATGACGGGCAGGAGGGCGGCACCCACTATTGGAACGAAAAGGGGGAGAGTCTGCGCAAGGCGTTCCTCAAGGCGCCGCTCAAGTTTTCCCGCGTAAGTTCGGGCTTCTCATACGCCCGCAGGCATCCGGTGACACGGCGGGTCCAGCCCCATACCGGAGTTGACTATGCCGCTCCCAAGGGAACGCCGGTGGTAAGCATCGGGGACGGGGTGGTCACCTCCGCAAAGTACGAGGGGGCGGGAGGCAACACGGTACGCATAAAGCACAATTCGACCTACCGCACCGCATATCTCCATCTCTCCAAATACGGCAAGGGAATCCGTGCCGGGGCGCACGTTTCGCAGGGGCAGGTAATCGGATATGTGGGCAGCACCGGCCGCAGCACCGGTCCCCATCTCGACTTCAGGGTATGGAAGAACAACACCCCCATCAACCCCCTGAAAATGGAGTCGCCCAATACCGACCCCATCCCTTCGGGGAAGATGGAAGATTTTGAAAACGCAAAATTCGCGGCTCTCGCCCAAAGGGATTCGATTCAGGCCATAGGGTATTACAACGCCCTTCTCGATATTCTTTAGCACCGGTTTGGCTGATTTAAGAAGCTGTTCAATTAAACAGCTTCTAACAAGTTTCTGCCCGCAGACGGCAGAGACTGCACGCCTCGTGTCCTTTCTCGCAGCCGCAGCACCGCACCCGCTTCAAAAATAGCGGGTAATGTTTTGAGGGTAACTCAAAAAAAATTACCTTTGAAAATTGCTAACGGCAACTTGAGATAATTAATTCTAAAATCAGATAACAATGTCAAAGTATCCAAAAATTGGTATCCGCCCCACCATCGACGGCCGTCAGGGCGGAGTCAGGGAAAGTCTTGAAGAGAAGACAATGTTTCTCGCCAATGCGGTGAAAAACCTTATTGAGTCAAATCTCCGCAACGGAGACGGCTCGCCTGTGGAATGTGTGATAGCAGATACCACCATCGGCCGCGTGGCTGAAACCGCCGCCTGTGCCGAGAAGTTCGAGCGCGAGGGTGTGGGTTCCTCCATCACCGTCACCTCCTGCTGGTGCTACGGCTCTGAAACAATGGATATGAATCCCACCTACCCCAAGGCAGTGTGGGGGTTCAACGGAACCGAGCGTCCCGGAGCGGTATATCT
>JABUTP010000173.1 GCA_021443625.1 Bacteroidales bacterium
GTTTAAATTTAATTAAAAAATTCTTTATGTTTGTTTTTGAATCAAATTCAAACAGCTTCTTATAGAAACCGATGGACACTCCCAAAAAAGGAATCAGCAAAAGTGCCTTGGTAGGCTATCCCGCAGGGATTATTGCCGGCATTGCGTATGGGCTTAACCCCCTGTTTGCAATGCCGCTGATGCGCAAAGGGGCAAGCGTAGAGGCCATATTGCTGTTCCGCTATGCCATCTCAGTGATGCTGTTGGGATTGTTTCTTCTTTTCAAGAGAGAAAACTTCAGGGTTTCCCTCAAGCAGGCTGCTCTGCTGGCAGTTCTGGGAATTTCGTTCTCTTCAAGCAGTTTGCTGCTCTTCGAGTCATACAAGTTCATCTCTTCGGGACTCGCCACAACTTTGGTATTCCTATGCCCCGTACTCGTGGCACTGATAATGGTTTTTCTGAGGGTTGTTCCATCGTGGCCGGTGTGGATTGCGATAGCAGCATCATTCTTGGGAGTAGTCATTATGACGAAGGGGGATGGCGACCAGACACTGAACCCAACCGGAATAATACTTGCGGTCGGGTCCGCATTGGCCTATGCCATATTCATGGTGATTCTGAACAAAAGCAAGACGGTTGCCCCCATTTCCAGCACGCTCCTTACTTTCTACGCATTGTGCGTTGGTACCTGCGTTTTCGTTGCAAAGATATTTCTGTCAGGAACGGACATCACCATAGGGCTGGACGGCAGTTCTGCCTGGCTCAACCTCACCGGACTTGCGATTTTCCCTACGGTGATAGCAATGGCCGCCCTGGCAGTGGCAACCCGCAACATCGGCGCCACGAAAGCTTCGGTATTGGGGGTATTTGAGCCTGTCACGGCCATTCTGGTGGGTACTCTCGTATTTGGAGAAGTCCTTACAGTCAGCAGCGCCGTAGGCATCTCCATCTCAATAGTGGCGGTCGTATTCATGATTGCCCTGACCAAGCGGTAGCGTTCAGCCGGGGCCACTCACGGGGCGATACGGAAAGCGGTTGGCATGGCAGGCATCCGGTTGGCCGGACAGTCAGCCACGGCAGCATATCAGCATCCCAAAAGAACGCTGGCCCACACTTCGCACCCCTCCTGCCGTCCCACAAAGCCGAGACGTTCGGTGGTGGTGGCTTTCACGCTCACTCTTGAAACGTCAACCTTGAGTATAGCGGCAAGACTCTCCCTCATAGCGTCGATATGGGGTCTCAACTTGGGGGCCTGAAGGGCTATCGTAAGGTCGGCGTTGACCACCTGCCATCCCCTCTCTTCCACAAGACGCATCACTTCTTTGAGGAGAATCTTGCTGTCTATTCCCTTGTAGGCCGCATCGGTATCGGGGAAGAACTTGCCGATGTCCCCCAGCGCCAGCGCCCCGTCTTCCTGATCGGTGCGCCGGGCATCGGCAAAAAGACGGCGCAGCGCATCAGCCTGGAGCTGAAGGACAAGCTGGCGCAGGACGCGTTGAGCGGCAGTGCGGACATGGAGGATGTGGCCTTCGCGGCGGACACCTCCGCGCCTGCACAGGATGCTGTGGGCGAGGCCATGCTGGCGCTCAAGGCGCTCGGCTATACGCCTCAGGAGGCCGCCAATGCGCTGAAACCATCCTCCAAGACCAAGAATGTTGAATTGGAGACCGAATCCGTCCTCAAC
>JABUTP010000174.1 GCA_021443625.1 Bacteroidales bacterium
GCAAAGATGCAAAAAACAAACATAAAGAATTTTTGTAATTAATTTTAAACAGCTTCTTAGTACCGCAAAATTAAAAAAAATCTGAGCGTAACGGCAGAAGACAGGTACGTCACGAACAGTTGCAGACAGAACGGCTAATTGGCAAATTTTGCATAAATTTGTTTCAATTTCTGAAACAATAACCTTTCTGACGAATATGAAAAAATCACTTATCGCATCAGTTGTACTCGTAATCCTTTCATTGGCAGAAGTTTCTGCCCAGGAAACAGCCGGTCACATAAAGTGGTACGGATTCATCCGCAATTATGCGAACATCGATTCCCACGAATCGCTTGCCGGCACCGCCGACCTGTTCAATTACGTTCCCAAGGACAATGACAACGACACTCCCACATACCGTTTTTCGGCCATCACTTCACGTCTCGGAGTGGATGTCACCGGATATCAGTTCGGGAATCTTTCCGCTTCTGCAAAGATTGAGACCGACTTCTACAATGGCCTGACCGGCGTTACCGGCACGGCTGTCTTACGCCTCCGTCAGGCATATCTGACCCTTGGAACAAAGAATGACAATGCGTCTTATACTCTCAAGATGGGACAGGCGTGGCATCCTATGGCAGCCGATCTGCCCGATGTGATTTCCCTCAACACGGGTGCCCCCTTCGGTCCGTTCAGCCGCACCCCCCTTGCCCAGTTCGACTATAGCGGAAAAGGCGGCTTCGGAATTACCGCCGCATTCGTATGGCAGCAGCAATATACCTCTGCCGGCCCGTCGGGAGCATCCGCCGACTACCAGAAATACTCTCCGGTACCCGAAATCTACACGGGTGTAAACCTCAAGGGCAAAAACACTCTCGTTCGTCTCGGCCTCGACATGCTCAACATCAGTCCCGACAAGGACGGAAAACTCCTGACCACCATCTCCCCCTTCCTCTATGCCCAATACAAAAAAGACCTTTTCAGCGTCAAGTTCAAATCCATCTATGCCCAGGCGGGTGAACACGTGAATCTCAACGGCGGTTATGCCCTTGCCAAGGGCGGCGACCATTATACGCCTACCCGCAACTGTTCCAATTGGGTATCGCTTTCCTACGGAAAGAAGTGGCAGGGTGTGCTGTTCGGGGGGTATGTGAAGAATTTCGGAACCGCCGAACCCATCTTTGAAGACGCCTCGAAGATTTATTTTTCCAAGAACAGCTTCTCCAACATGAACGCGATGTGGCGCCTCTCCCCCACCGTCATACGCAATCTCGGGAAGGTAACCCTCGCGCTGGAATGTGAAATCACCAGCGTCCTCTACGGAGACAGCACCAAGTTCAATTTTGAAAATGCCCTTGCCGACCAGAATCTCCACTGGGTGACCAACAACCGACTGCAACTGATGGTAAAATACGCATTCTGATTTGCGCAGACTTTTATGGTGTCAGTCAAGTTCAAATTCTCCTTCGGGCAGTAGCGCGAGGGCTTCGCGGTTTAATTTTTATTTACAATCTTGTATTGTATGTTGATGAAAGGAGACTATTTTTTTCTTTCCTGGTGGTTGTGACGTGTCCCGGGGATGAGTGGTATTAGTGCCACCCCATCTCTTGTCTGATTTCAGAACAAACTATCTGGAATCGGTCAAAATCTTTCATCCA
>JABUTP010000175.1 GCA_021443625.1 Bacteroidales bacterium
GCCGTCTGCATATTTGGGGCGGGCCAGGCCGCATCCGCAGTCAAAACTGTTTTTCCAGTTGGCGGAGCGGGCATAGAATTGGGCATAGACCTCGCCGTTGCCCAAAATGCGTGCAGTGTTGGCTATCGCCCAGTCGTCGTAGGCATATTCAAAGGTGTTGGATGCGGCGGTGGATGTCGCCTCAAGGGGAACATATCCCAATTTCATATACTCCGCAGTGCCGCCGTAGTAGGGGAGGGTGGCACTCGAAACCATCGCCTCCATCGCCTTCTCCTTGTCAATGTCAATCCCTTTGGCAATGGCGTCGGCAAGCACCGAAACGCCGTGGTAGCCTATCATGCACCAGTTTTCGTTGGCACAATGGGACCAGACGGGGAGAATGTGGTGCACGCTCTGGTCATAGTGGGCCAGCATCGACATCGCCATGTCGCGGCTCCCTTTGCGGTCAATTATGTTGTAGAGAGGCATCAGTGCGCGGTAGGTGTCCCATAAGGAGAAAACCGTGTAGTTGGTGAAGCCGTCGGCCTTGTGGATGTTGTGGTCAAGTCCGCGGTAGCTGCCGTCCACGTCCATATACACCGAAGGGTTGATCATGGTGTGGTAGAGCGAAGTGTAGAACATCGCCATCTGGTCGGCGTCGCCCTGCACGTCTATCACCCCGAGGGCATCTTCCCAGGCGGTGTCGGCTTCGGCCACAATACAGTCAAACTCTTTGCCCTGAGTCTCGGCGTCGAGGTTCTTGAGCGCACCTTCGCAGCTTACGGCGCTGAGGCCCACCCTTATTTCAATGGGCTGGCCGTCGGCGGGGTCAAAGTCGAAATGGCAGACGACCTGTTTGCCACCGATTTCGGGGAAATTGTGCTTTACGTCAAACTTCGCAAAACCTCCGCGGTATGAGGGGGTCGCAAAGTCGGTATAGCCATAATTCCTGATTGGTTTGGAAAAACGGATGGCGAAGTAGGTGTAGTTGGTGCGGGCCCAGCCGTTGGTGATGCGGTAGCCGGTAACCAGCCGGTCGTTCTCCACCCTGACGTTCGCCCAGAGTACCTTGCCGTCGTAGTTGTAGATGGCGTGGTTCAGGTCGAGCATTATGTGGGGGTTGTCGGCATCCTGGGGGAACGTATATCTGTGGACACCGCACCGCTTGGTGGCGGTCAGCTGCGCCTTGACGCCGTAGTCGTCCAGGGTGACCTCGTAGTAGCCCGGAACGGCCTTCTCACTTTCGTGGCTGTAGCGCGAGCGGTAACCGCTGTCGGGGTCCGCGGTGGTGCCGGGGTTGAATTTGACGGGGCCGGTTGCCGGCATTATCAGGATGTCCCCCAGGTCGGAGTGTCCGGTGCCGCTGAAGTGGGTGTGGCTGAAGCCGACTATGGTGGGGTCGTCATATTGGTATCCGGCGCAGTATTCGTAGGCGCGGGGCTGGTATTTCCCCTCAATATTGTGGGGGATTGTGTCGGTGTCCGGACTCAGGGCAACAATGCCGTGGGGAACGCATGCTCCCGGGAAGACGTGTCCCATACGGCCGGTGCCGATCATCGGATTGACGTAGGAGGTTTTGGGCTGGCCGCTGAGCGCTATCGCGGAAACAACGGCGGCGAGTGTCAGGGTGAATCGTTTCATTATCT
>JABUTP010000176.1 GCA_021443625.1 Bacteroidales bacterium
GCTTGGCATCTTCCCCGCCGATGCGTACATCACCGAACTTGGAAAACATAGCAACGAAAGTGACAAGGACAATGGCAAGGGCCAGCAGGCTGGCTGCCCAGCCCAGATTCTTGATAATCCAGTTGTTAATGGTATTAATCAGCCCCAGAAAAGCATCGGGGCTGATAATACTGATCACAACAAAGGCCGCCAGAACAATAAACGGAGGAAAGAATGTCATAGGTCTGACCTTCATTGTTTTCGTCTCTTTCACGGAAAACTCTCCTCTCTATGATGGATGGGTATCTCGAAGAGCCAGTCTGAAACAGACTTCAACGGGAGACTATCCTCATTTTCTTCTTTTCTGTTCAATTCCCCGCCGGAGGCAGGGAATTGATGAATCGTTACATTGTATCAGAGCTGTGCCAGGGGCAGATAATCCTCCGTATGGCGATCACTGAGAACCGTATTGAACTCTCTCTCTTTTTCCACACGGGCTATGTCAACTGTCCCATACAGAATCCCCTCTTCGGTCACGCCGAGAGAGTTGAGCACCTCACCAATCGGACTGCACAGCTGGCTTTTCCCTGCAAAGATTTCGCTGCCGGAGGGGCCTGTGCGGTTTACTGCTGCGACATAGACCAGATTGTCCAGTGCGCGGCAGGCCAGATTCAGGTCCCACCAATCCTTATAATAATAACTGGCGCGCCAGGCGGCGGGAACCAGGACGAGTTCCGCTCCTCGGATTGCCAACAGCCGAACAGTTTCCGGAAAACACACGTCATAACAGATTACGCAGCCTATTTTTCCCAGCTTGGTCTCCCAAACAGGGTAGCTTCTTCCCCGGGAAAGGTAGGTGCGCTCATCTCCCACAGGATGTGTTTTCGAGTAGGTTCCAGCAATCTTACCTTCATCGTCAATCAGAACTGCGGTGTTTTCCACACCATTTTGGAATTTGCAGAAGATGGGAGCAAGAAGAAATACTCCCAGTTCTTTGGCAAGCTGACTCATCTTTGTAATCGTAGGACCATCCAGAGGCTCCGCCAGACTCATCATACCCGGCACATCACTGCCCAGATAGCCTGTATTAAAGCCCTCGGGCAGACACACCAGCTTTGCTCCGTGGTCAGCTGCCTGGCGCACATAGGTCACAGCCTTCACAACATTGGCATCTTTCTGCATAAACGCACAGTCCATCTGGACCAGAGCGACCTTATAGGGGGCGGGATGCTGATTTTTCACAGTATGATTGCCTCCTTTTTCCTGCACCCATCTCCCCCCGGCGGGGGGAGATGGGCCGGATCTTTCCTTTTCCGCCAGGGAACAGAGTTACTGCAGGCCAAACTTCGTAGCCTTCAGATACTTGGCAAAGAAGTCGCACAGGGCGTCACAGAGTGCATTGAACTCGGCATCTCCGTCGAACATCCACTCGTTGTGCTTACCGTTGACGTAATACAGCTGCTTGGGCTCCCCGGCCAGCCGATAGGCCTCCTCAGCCTCCACCCGATGGTGCAGCTCGTTGTAATAGCCATGGCCGACAAAGACAGCACGGGGGCTTATGCGGGGCAGTTGGTCCTCAACATTGAAT
>JABUTP010000177.1 GCA_021443625.1 Bacteroidales bacterium
GAGGACGCCCTCCAGATTATCTGCGACGCCATCAAGGCTGCAGGATATGTTCCCGGCAAGGATGTCAAGATTGCCATGGACTGCGCCGCTTCCGAGTTCGCCACACAGGACGAAAACGGCAACTGGTGGTACAACTACGCCGAGCTCAAGAACGGCAAGAAGAAAGACCCTAACGGAAAGAAACTCTCTGCCGACCAGCAGATTGACTTCCTTGAGAAACTCATCACCGACTTCCCCATCGACTCCATCGAGGACGGTCTCGACGAGAACGACTGGGAGAACTGGGTTAAACTTACCGCCCGCATCGGTGACCGCTGCCAGCTCGTAGGTGACGACCTCTTTGTAACCAACGTCAAATTCCTCCAGAAAGGTATCGCAATGGGTGCCGCCAACTCCATCCTCATCAAGGTTAACCAGATTGGTTCGCTCACCGAGACTCTCGACGCCATCGAAATGGCTCACCGTCACGGTTACACCACCGTTACCTCCCACCGTTCGGGTGAGACAGAGGACTGCACCATCTCCGATATCGCAGTTGCCACCAACTCGGGTCAGATCAAGACCGGTTCGCTTTCGCGTACAGACCGTATGTGCAAATACAACCAGCTCATCCGCATCGAGGAAGAACTTGCAGCTGCCAGCAAATACGGCTACAGCCGCATCAAATAGTTTTCCGACATACATCAATAAAAAGGGTTGGCCCGCGATGGGCCAACCCTTTTTCACTATATGACGGTCAGATTATTTCAATCCGCCCTGCAGGAACTCTATGAACGCATCGACATCGAGGTTGTAGCCGCGTGAGGGCATCTTGTGCTGCTCGGTCTGAGGGTCCAGAATCGCATAATAGGGCTGGGCGTTCACGTTGAAGCGTTCCAACGCGAAGTGGGAATTTATCTTGCCGAGGGTCTTGAGCACCTTGCCCCCTTCTACTGTCACCCAATCAGCCTGATCCACAACCTTCTTGTCATCGGCATAGAGGGCGCAGATGACATAGTCGTTCTTCATCATCTTGAGCACACGGGGATCTGACCATACCCTCTGCTCCATCTCACGGCAGTTGACACATCCGTGTCCCGTGAAATCCACGAACACCGGTTTCCCCACTTTCCTGGCATACTCCATTGCCTCATTGTAGTCAAAGAAGGCTTCGATGCCGAAAGGCATATCGAGGAAATCACTGTATTTGCGCGGCGCCTCCTCGGTAGCGGGACACTGGTCCGCGGGAACCCCCAGGACATAGGTCGAGGCATCCTGCCCGGTCCGGTCAAGATTGAAATCCTGAGTAGTTATGGGCGGCAGGTAGCCCGACAACGCCTTGAGCGGAGCACCCCACATTCCGGGAATCATATAGACCACGAAAGTGAAAACGGTGATTACCAGCACGAGTCTGAACACTGAGAGGTGTTCCACCGGAGAGTCGTATGCAAAACGGATCTTGCCGAGAAGGTAGAGTCCCAGAAGGGCGAACACCACAATCCAGATGGCGAGATAAACCTCACGGTCGAGCAG
>JABUTP010000178.1 GCA_021443625.1 Bacteroidales bacterium
AATACCTTACCAAGAGCCGTCGCACCTTGTTTATGGTGACTCACGACCGCTATTTCCTCGACAGGGTTTGCAACACCATCCTTGAACTTGACGGGGGAAAACTCTATACCTACAAGGGCAATTACTCCTATTATCTCGAAAAAAGGGAAGAACGGCTGGCTCTGGCCTCGGCAATGAACGACAAATACCGCAATCTCTACCGAAGGGAGTTGGAATGGATGCGCAGTACCCCCTGTGCGCGGACGGGCAAGGCGAGATACCGCGAGAATGCCTTCTATGAACTGAAGGAGAAGGCGGCTCCCATCCGCCAGAGCAGCCAGTTGGCCATAAACATAGGTGCGTCGCGTCTGG
Source organism: Bacteroidales bacterium (assembly GCA_021443625.1). Lineage (GTDB taxonomy): Bacteria > Bacteroidota > Bacteroidia > Bacteroidales > UBA932 > Equibacterium. The sequence continues at coordinate 352 of JABUTP010000178.1, forward strand.
GAAGCAAGATTGTCAACTGCAGGGGGGCGTCGTTCAGTTACGGCTCTACCCCTATGCTCAGGGATTTCTCATATAATTTCATCCCCGGCGAGAAGGTGGGTATCGTGGGGGGCAACGGAGTGGGCAAAACCACTTTCCTGAAAATTCTGACCGGAGAACTGCGGTGTTCCGAAGGGGAGATAGAGTGGGGCGAAACGGTCCGATTCGGCTATTACAGACAGGAGGGGATAGGGCTGAGGGATGATCTGACAGTGCTCGAGGCGGTGCGGGAGATTGCCGAAACGGCAAAGGCAGCCGACGGACAGATTATCCCCGTGACAACCTTCCTGCAGCAGTTTCTGTTTCCCCATGAGATGTTCAACACCCGCATCGACCGGCTGAGCGGCGGAGAAAGGCGCCGGCTCTACCTCCTTACGGTGCTGATGAGGCGGCCCAACGTGCTGGTGCTGGACGAGCCTACCAACGACCTTGACATAGTGACGCTGAATGTGCTGGAAGAGTATCTCAAGCAATATGAGGGGAGTGTGATAATTGTTTCCCACGACCGGTTCTTCCTCGACAAACTTGCCGACCATCTGTTCGTATTTACGGGCGGTGGGGCGGTCAAGGATTTTGTGGGGAGTTACAGCGAATACAGGGAGTATGTCAAAGATTTGAAGAAAAAGGAGTTGCAGCAGCAGAGGGAGATGGATGCCGCTTCGCAGCGCAGCAGCCAGAGAGGGGACGAAGGTGCGGCAAAGGGGGCGGCGGTGCGCAAACTGACCTACAAGGAGCGGAAGGAGATGGAGCAGTTGGAGGCCGACCTTGCAGAGTTGGCCCGGAGGCGGGCAGCGATAGAAGAGGCGTTGTCATCCGGCACCCTTCCGATAGATCAACTGACTGCCAAATCCGTTGAGATAAAGGATATTATTACGGAAATTGATTTGAAGGAACTGAGATGGCTGGAACTTTCCGAAATAGGGGAATAGGGTAAAAAAAAATCCGCCTTCGCTTCAGGAGCAAAGGCGGAAAACTTAAAGAAGTTGAGATAGAAGGATTCGAACCCTCACTGACAGAGCCAGAATCTGTAGTGCTACCATTACACCATATCTCAGTTTTGGAACGCAAAGATATAGTTAAAAATCTTGTTTCCAAAAAAAACTTTGAAAAACAACAGAAAGTAGATAGTATGAAACGATTTTTGTCCATTGTCGCAGCCCTCGGGCTGATTTCAGTCAACGGCTGCACCAATTCCGAAGCAGCCCAAGAGATAGATAGGGAATGTCTGTATCAGATTTCCACCCTGCAGGCGCTGGTGGCGGGTTATTATTACCCCGTTACCGACGCAGGCACAATGCTCAGCCACGGAGACATCGGTATGGGTACTTTCGAAGGGGTTGACGGGGAGATGATAATCCTCGACGGGGTTTGTTACAGGGCCCTTGCCAACGGTACCATTGAGGTTGCAGATAACAATGCGACTATTCCTTTCGGCATATCCACCTCGTTTGACGCCGACATTACCAAGGAAATCAGCGAAACTTGCGATATGGCTGCTCTGACGGCGGAACTCGACAATCTCGTTAAGGCTAACGGTGCCAACACTTTCTACCTGCTGAAACTGGATGGAACTTTTTCCGAGATGAGGGTTCGTTCCTTATTCAGGCAAACGGAGCCATATCCCGAACTGGCCGACGTCACCAGGACCAGTCAGGCCATATTCGAATACAAAGATATTTCGGGAACATTGGTGGCGTTGTATTGTCCTCCCTATGCCAGCGGCATCAATGCGGTGGGCTGGCATCTCCATTTCCTCTCGCAGGACAAGAGCAAGGGCGGACACGTGCTCGGCTTCACTCTGACAGAGGGGACTGTGGCGCTGGACAGGACCGATACCTTTCGGATGACTCTGCCCGACACCGACAAATTCAACGAACTCAACCTCCTTGGCAGGGATGCTGCCATAGTGACGGTTGAGAAGGGAAAATAAGCGGTTTTAGAAAATCTCGTTGAGGGCTTGGAATACCTCGCCGTCGTGAAGGGCGGCGGGAGTGCCGTTGTCGCTGTCGGCACAGGCCGACATCACCAGCGGGATTCGGGCAAGCACGGGCAGATTGTATTTTGCGGCGATGGCATCGCCTCCTCCCTGTCCGAAGATATAGTATTTGTGGTCGGGCAGCTCTGCGGGCGTGAACCACGACATATTCTCTATTATTCCGAAGATATGCTTATCCACTTTGGGGTCTCTGAACAGGCCGATACCCTTTTCCACGTCACTCACCGCCACGTCCTGGGGGGTTGTCACAATGATGGCTCCGGTCAGGGGAATCTCGCTCACCAGTGAAATATGGATGTCGCCCGTTCCGGGAGGGAGGTCTATCAGAAGGAAGTCGAGTTCGCCCCACGCAACCTGCAGAATCATCTGCTTCAAGGCATTGCTTGCCATAGGACCGCGCCATATCAGGGCCTGGTCGCGCCGTGCGAAATAGCCTATCGACATCCACTTGACGCCGTATTTCTCAACGGGGAGGATGTTCTGGGAGCCGTCTTCGCCGAATTCGGCTTC
>JABUTP010000179.1 GCA_021443625.1 Bacteroidales bacterium
TTTTAAAGATATTGTTGATACTCATAACGTTGGCGCTGACAAGCGGGTATCTTTTCCCATTTGTTCCCACTTTTATGCCTATCAACACAAAGATGGCTATGGCGATAGTCGGGGTGTGCATTGCCGGCTACAATATGGCCAGACAACAGATTGGCGGGTTCAGGAAAGACTTGCTGAGATTGACTGTATGGGCCCTGCTCATTTCGGGTTTTTCATTCTTTGCCATTGTTGTCAATAATACCCCCGATGACACTTACGTCACATATTTCATATCGATGTGGGTGTGGATAGGCGGTGCATATACCCTTGTTTCCTGGACAAAATGGGTTCACGGGAAAGCGTCAATCCTGATAATCGGCAATTATCTCGCAGCGGTCTGTGTGATTCAGTGTGCGCTTGCGCTGGCTATCGACTCCTCTCCTTTCTTCCATCGTATTTCTGTAATGATTCAAGGTCCGCAATTGTGGCTTGAATCGGTAGATCGTCTTTACGGCATCGGAGCAGCTCTTGATACTGCCGGGGTAAGATTCTCGCTGACACTTGTAGTTCTTGCTTATATAATCAGCCATATAAACGAATTTGATGAAAAATATTCGAAATGGCTCCCTGCATATTGGATAGCATTTTTCGTAATAACGATTGTGGGAAACATCGTGGCCAGGACAACCATAGTCGGGGTTGCTCTGGGTTTGCTGTATATAGTAGTGCATACCGTATGGGGGCACGTCCGTAATTCAAGGATTTGGAAATGGTTCTTGATTATTTTGCTGGCGACAGTGCCCATAACATCATTTTTCTACAAGACCAATGGTTTGTTCAGAGAGAATTTCGAATTTGGGTTTGAGGGATTCATCAGTCTGATTGAAACGGGCAAGTGGCAGGTTGGCTCCAATGACCAGTTGGCAAACATGGTTGTATTCCCCGACAACACGAAGACCTGGCTGATTGGAGACGGATACATTGTCAATCCCAAGGATATCGACGAGTATTACACCGGTGAGATTACGGAGGGTTATTACAAGAATACAGACATCGGGTATCTGCGGTTTATATTCTATTTCGGAATTTTCGGTTTGATAGCTTTTTGTCTTTACTTTATAGTGGTCACAAAGAACTGCTGCAAGCGGATGCCGCGATACAGGGATTTGTTCATATTGTTCTGCCTTGTGAACTACATAGTCTGGTTCAAGGTAGCCACGGACGAGTTCATTATATTTGCCCTGATGCTGATGATTGACCCGAGAGATTGCGAACCGGAACCCGAATTGATTGAAGAATCCTGATTCCGACATCGCAATATCTTGCGTATCTTTGTATCAACACCAATAACACAACAACTTAGAAGGAAACGGCTATGGCTAAATATATCAACGTGGGGAACGGGATGTTTGCATCGTCCCTCAATGGGGAGTATGTTGACAAGACTGGGCTTATTGCA
>JABUTP010000017.1:0-6251 GCA_021443625.1 Bacteroidales bacterium
GCTGTATTCTTCCACGGGCAGGGTGATGCGGACGGCAACCTTGCGCCCCCCTATCTCTCCGGCAGTCCATTTGGGGGAGGCCCCTATCACTTTCAAAACCTCGCTGTCAATGGAGTCGCACACTCCGCTTTCGATGACAATGTCGCTGACATTGCCGTCCGGGCCGATGGTGAAAGAGACCATAACCTTGCCCTGAATGCCATTCTGGACGGCATCGGCAGGATATTTCACGTATTTATAGACCCAATCTTTCAGGAAATGAGCCTCGTCCTTGCGCAGGAACTGGGGCGGAGTGTCGCACTCCTTCAGGGAGTAGCATTTCCCCTCCGTCACCTGCTTTACAGGGGTGATAATCGTTTCCTTGTTGGATACCGCCCTTACAAACGAAGCCGTATAGAGGGTTTCGGCAGCCAGATTGCCATACATTACAAGCGCAGGGGCATCGCGGAAAGTGCGGTATTCCCTGCTTATGCCCGTAGAGAATGTGAGGGCGGGAATGCCCGCCTGCGAAAAGGCCAGATAATCTGACGAAAACACCAGTCCCGAGTGGACGGACGGAATGACTGTCAGGGTTTCATTCTTGAGAACATACGATGTCAGAATGGCAATGTCCGAGGCGAGGGCGGTGGAAGAAGGATATATCTCAAACGGGTTCTGCAAATCCCCCCGCCCCAGCATATCGAGGCCTATCATCAGTTTTATCCTGTCGGAATAATCCCTGCTCTCATTCTCGGTAAAATAGCGGGCGCCGGAGAACTCTTCTTCGTGCGCGCCCAACCCCGCCAGAATCACCGAACGGCCCAGTTCAAACCGCGACTGGGACAATATGGAAGCGGCCTCAATCAAAGCGGCCAGACCGGATGCGTCAGCGTCGGCGCCCGGCAGAATTTTGGTCTGCCTGACTCCGTCCACCGTCATATCGTATGTGCCGAGGTGGTCCATATAGGCACACAGCACGATATATTCGTTCCGCAACGCGGGGTCGGTTCCTTCTATGACGCCGACCACATTGCGCGAAACGATGGTGTCCCCTTCGGGGGTGACAATGGTGAATTCATCCCCTTCTGGGGGGCAGAGCATCTCCACTCCCGCCTTTTCAAGTGCGCGGTAGAGATAATCAGCAACGGCAGTCTCACCGGGGCTGCCTGCCTTGCGGCCGAGATTGTTGTCGCTGCAGATGGTTGCGATGTGGCTTTTAAGCTTCTCCTCAAGGGGCTGCGCCTTCCCGCAAAAAGCGAAGGAGGAGGCGATGATGAAAACTACAAAGGTCAAATATCTTTTCATGATGAACCTCCTCCTGACAAAGAATATGCCCGATTATTCAGCAGCCTTGAAGGGAGCCTTTACGACGGTCGCCTTGAGCAGACGGTCACGCACACTTATGAATATCTCGGAGCCGACGGCGTAATGGGGGGCATTGACATATCCCATACCGACAGCCTTCTTTACGGTGGGGCCCATCGTGCCGGAAGTCACGTGTCCGATTTTGTTGCCTTCAGCGTCGCAGATGTCGTATCCGTGGCGGGCGATGCCCTTGTCAACCAACTCGAATGCCACCAGTTTGCGGGGGATGCCTGCGGCTTTGAGCGCAAGCATACGGTCGCGATCCACAAAATCTCCTTTGGTGTCGTTGAATTTGGTGATCCAGCCCAAACCGGCTTCGAGGGGGGATGTTGTGTCGTCAATGTCGTTGCCGTAGAGAATGTAGCCCATCTCGAGCCTCAGGGTGTCGCGGGCTCCGAGTCCGATGGGGGCGATGCCGTAATCCCTGCCGGCCTCAAACACGGCTGCCCAGAGTTTGTCGGCATCCTCATTCCTGACATAAACCTCGCATCCGCCGCTTCCGGTATAACCGGTGGTGGCCAGGATGGCGTTGGGAATGCCGGCCACGGTCAGTTCCTGGAAGGTGTAGTTGTCCATCGACATTATCTCCCTGTCGCATATCTTCTGCATTACTTCCAAGGCCTTGGGCCCCTGGATTGCGAGCTGGCATAACTCATCGGAAGCATTCACAAGTTCCTTTCCGACAGTCATTCCGAACTTGTCTGCAAAAGAGCAGATGTGGTTCCAGTCCTTGTCGGTGTTGGCCGCATTGACCGCAAGAAGGTATTTCTCGGGGCCGAAACAATAAACGATGATGTCATCCACAATGCCGCCCTTGCCGTTCGGCAGGCACGAATACTGGGCTTTGCCGGGGAAAAGGACGGAAACGTCGTTGGAAGTGATGTATTGGAGAAGTCCGGTGGCATTGGGACCATAGACGAAAATCTCTCCCATATGGGAAACGTCGAATACGCCTACCCCTTCGCGGACTGTCGTGTGTTCTTTGTTGATGCCCGTGTATTCGATGGGCATGTTGTAACCTGCAAACGGAGCCATTTTGGCGCCGAGTGCAATGTGTTTCGCTGTGAATGCTGTTTCTTTCATATTGTTTTCAAGTTGTTTGTCAAATTATATGTCGCTTTTGGGAAGTGGCGTAAATCCACATATCCGGAGGACAGAAATCCAGGTTCTCCAGCTCCGTCTTGTGCCGTCCCGCTTCCTCAACAGTGTCGCTGCCGCCATACAGGACTGCGGAGAATCCCCCCCTGAATGGAACCGTCAGCGCCTCGTAGCCGTTCTGCTTCAGCAGTTTTGTCAGGGACGCGGCTTTCTCGGCATCTTTGAAGCACCCCAGCACCACATAGTATTTTCTGTCAAGGTTAGTCGGGGCAGATGCTGCCGCGGGAGCGGGCTGGACAGGGGTTTCCGCCATTTCGTCGCCATCCTGTCCGCCGCCTTCCTGACGGAGGGTGTCTGCAGCCGCCTTTTCAAGCGAATCGCGCTGCATCTCGCTGCGGATACGGCTCTCTTTTTCCAAACGGAGGGCGGCGATATCCCCGGAGGTGGGCTTTCCCAAGGACGCCCTTATGAAATCGCAGCCGGGAAGGAAGGTGATGCACAGCGCAAACATGGCGGACGCGAAGGCATATCTGGATATTTTCATCTTGAAAAGGTTCTATTGAACTTCAAAATTACGAAGTTGTTTTGAATTTGTTGCAAAATTTCTTTGCCCTCCGCTACTTGACTCTAAGTTTTTTGGGGTATCTTTGGCAAAGTATGTCAAGACGCCTCGCAGTCACAGTTGCATTGTTTCTCTCGTTGGCATTGCGGTCCAACGGGCAGGATACCCTCAGAATGTGTTTTCTGGGGGATGTGATGGCGCACCTTCCCCAGACCGAGGCAGCCCTGAAACACGGCTATGACTCATATTTTTCCCATTTCAGCGAATGGCTTGCCACATCGGACATAAACGTGGCCAATATGGAAGAGACCATAGGGGTGAGCCCATATACCGGCTACCCCTGTTTCTCCGCCCCCATGGCGCTGGCGGAGGCGGTTTCTGAGTGGGGCGTGGGCGTGTTCCTTATGGCTAACAACCACATCTGCGACAAGGGGAGGAGCGGATTGGACAGCACTTTCGCCGTTTATGACAGACTGCCCGTCAAACGGGCAGGGGCATACCGCAACCAACTGGAGGAAGAGATGGTGAATCCGCTGATTCTCACCACAAAGGGGATAAAGGTGGCTTTCATCAATTTCACATACGGCACCAACGGCATCCCGGTTCCGTCTCCCTACGTTATTTCCAAGCTCGATTCCGTGACCATAAAGACGGCGATAGCGCGGGGGCGCGAAAGGGGGGCCGATTTGATTGTGGCGCTGCCCCACTGGGGGGAAGAATACCGGCTGACCTGCTCCCGGGAGCAGAAGTTGTGGGCGGAGCGGCTGTACCGATGGGGCGTTGATATGATTGTGGGATCCCATCCACACGTGGTGCAGGAGGTCGAATATGACGGGCGCCACCTGACGGCATACAGTCTGGGCAACTGGGTTTCCAATATGAGCGTTCCGTTTTCCCAGATAGGGATGCTGCTCTCGGTAGGGGTGACCAGATGTGAAGGGCGAGTCAGGATACTCCCGCCGGAGGTGGTCTATACCTGGTGCGGACGGCGGGGTCATATCGGGGACAATTATACCGTCGTGCCGATTTCCGAGTGCGTCGGACACCCGGAGATGTTCCGGAGCCGCGAGCAGTACAACAAGCTCGTCTCGGAGTGGAAAGCATTGCAAGAAAAACAATTACCTAAACAATAACACATTGAACAAGAAAATCATTCTGGATGAGATTGACCCGATAGAGATTCTCGGTGTCAACAACAAACTTTTCAACCAATTCAAGGAATACTTTCCGAAACTCTCCGCAACGTCGCGGGGCAATGAAATCCTGCTGGTGGGCAGTGATGACCAGATTGCCCTGTTCGAAGAGAAATTCGCCCAGCTTGTCAAGAAGCGGATGGGCAAGATGAACCTCAATTCCTATGACGTGGAATCCCTTTTTGAAGAGAACGACCGGCAGAAAGAGATTGGCGAGATAGAGATGAAGGGGGGCGGGGATTATGTTATTGTCTATGGCAACGACGGGAAATGCATAAAAGCGCGCACTCCCAACCAGAAAAGACTCGTTGAGGAATATTATAAAAACGACCTTCTGTTCGCGCTCGGCCCGGCCGGAACCGGCAAGACCTACACGGCCATCGCGCTGGCGGTAAGGGCCTTGAAAAACCGCGAGGTGAGGCGGCTCATCCTTACCCGTCCGGCGGTCGAGGCTGGAGAACGGCTGGGATTCCTGCCCGGTGATCTCAAGGAAAAGCTCGATCCCTATCTGCAACCGCTCTACGATGCCCTCCAGGATATGATACCGGCCAAAAAGCTGCAGGCCTTTATGGAAGACGGCACAATCCAGATTGCTCCGCTGGCATATATGAGAGGCAGGACTCTGGACAAGGCGTTCGTCATTCTCGACGAGGCCCAGAACACCTCGCTGTCGCAACTCAAGATGTTCCTGACCCGTATGGGCGCCGATGCCAAATTCATCGTGACGGGGGATGCCACCCAGATAGACCTTCCCAACAAAGCCGACTCGGGACTGGTCAGGGGGATTAAACTGGTGGAGAACATCCGGGGAATCTCCGTGATTCAGTTCACCAAAGAAGACATCGTCCGCCACCCGCTGGTGACGAAGATTATAGAGGCGTTCGACAAGAACGGGATGTAGCGTCAGCGCTGCTGTTCGCTTTCGAGGATGAGGCCGGAGGTGTGCCACGAGCACATTTTTCCTTCCTCCTCATACACCAGATAGGCCCCGATGCCGTCCAGTGCCGCCTCGCTGGCGAGCAACTCACGGGCGGCTTCGTTACCAATCACCATGAACCAGGTGGCAAATGCGTCGGCTGTGGCGGAGTCGGGGGCAATCACAGTGGCGCTCAGCAGGGAATGTTCCACCGGTCTGCCCGTAGCGGGATCAATGGTGTGGGAATATTTCCTTCCGTCGGCTCCGTAATAGAACTTCCTGTAGTTCCCGCTGGTTACCAGACCGCAATCCGTTATCGAGATGATGTCCTGTTTCTTGACGCCGGATTCCATATTCCCTTCTTCGGGAGAGTCAATCCATATCCGCCACATATCCCCTCTGGCGCTTATGCCGCGGCAGACTATCTCCCCTCCAATCTCGATAATATAGTTTTCACACCCATACGACAGCAGCAGCTCAGCCACGGCGTCGCAGGAGTACCCCTGGGCAATGGCGTTGAAATTCAACTTGCCGCCCCGGGGCATTGTCAGCCGGTCGGTGCCGTCGCCATCCGCGACAATGTCGTAAAGGTTCATTCCTATAACCGCTTTGGCGCTGTCTGTCGCCGATTGGGACGGAACCGAACCGCCTTTTTCAAATCCGAAACCCCAGATGTCGAAGAGAGGGGCGCAGGAGGGGTCAAACGCGCCGCGGCTGACTTTCCATATCTCTTTGGATTTATGGAAAATGTCAATGAAAATCGGATCGAGCGGGGGATTCTCTCCGCGATTGGCCCGCGAAATGACAGAACCCGGATTATAGCCCGAGATGGAGCGGTCAATGGCTGCCAGGGTATCGTCAACGGCCCGTTTGAGAAGCTCGGCGGTCTCCCCCTGCGGCAGGGATGCCGTGATGGAGTAGGTTCCGCCCTGGGCGAAGCCGGTGATGGAAACATATTGCGCCTCCTTTTCCCTGCAGGAGCACAGGACGCACAGGACAACCAGATAAAACAGCAGTTTCTTCATTGGCGGCATATTGATTGGCACGATTTTCTAAAAAGGAGGCGCAAGTTACCACCGAAGGGCGATATTATCAAAATTTGTTTTGGTTTTCGCCCGCATAAGTCTTAACTTTGCAA
>JABUTP010000017.1:6256-18242 GCA_021443625.1 Bacteroidales bacterium
CCGCGATGCTGCCGGACACGGGCGACGGATGTTTTTAGAGATTCGATACAATTTGAAAATGAAGAAGTTATATACAATATTGGCAATAATGGCAGCCGGACTCTTGTCGGGTTCCTGCATTGAAACGACCGCCACCTACCAATACATGGAAGGTACCGTATCGTTTTCGATTCCCGAATATATCTATACCGGCGAGTTGGTGGAACTTACGGCAAGCGGCATCTACGAGCCCGCAGAACCCAATTACGGATGGGTCATCACCTCCATACAGACCGATACCCTTCTGGGGAAATCCATAGTCGTGCAATTCCCCGATGAGCCGGCCGAATATACCGTAAAGGCGATTGCAAAGCACAACGACTACATCTCCTCCTCCACAAGCAAACTCATCACCACGGTGGATACCGCAAGGTTTACCGGTTCGCTGCTTGGAAGGTCTTTCGCCGACCAGAAGTCATTCACCGACCCGAGGGACGGCAGGGGTTACTTCTATGAGCAGTTCGGTGACCTGGATTGGTTTACCGAAAATCTTGCCTGGGAGGGCAAAGGTTCGGTGTTTGCCGACGCTCCCGTCATGAACCACATCCTGGGACGTTATTACACCTGGCTTGAGGCCAAGGAATCCTGCCCCGCCGGCTGGCGTCTGCCCACCAATGCCGACTGGGAATCGCTGTCGGAGGTTATCTGCGACGAGCGGATGGCGTTTGACGTGGAGTGGACAGGAGCCGCTTCGGCCGTGACCTGCGACGTATATTTCAACGGCGAACGTTTCTGGCCATTCTCGGTAAACAACAGCCACGAGGCCAAATATGCGTGGAATCCGCTTCCCTGCGGTTACCGTCAGAACAACAGCGGCCAGTGTCTGTGCGTATCCGAATACGGAATGTGGTGGAGCGCCGACCTTTCGCCGGACAATCTGGCATATTATCGCTACATTTACTGGGATTCTGACGCTTTCTGCCCCGAGAATACGAGCCAGGACCATATCGCACTCAGCGTAAGGTGCGTTCGCGATACCCAAAGGCAATAGCCGGCATCCTTCCCTGTGGGGACGCAACTGCCGAATAACTTGACCATAAACCTTAAAACTTACATAAATGACGCTACGTGAACTCTTGGCCGCGGCTGCCGCCGTTGTCATGCTGAATGCCTGCTGCGGCAATTCCAACGATTCGTTCGAAACCCTCAACAGCCAGGCTGTCAAAGAATATGCTTTCCCGGTGCGCCCCGGCTACGAGGGAAAGAGCGCCTATTGGAACGCGTTTTCCCCCAAGTTCATATATGCTCCCGCCTTCGACATAAAGGAGGTAGAGGGGGCTGTCAAATATCGTTTCACGGTTACCTCCGAAGGTGAAGGGGGCGAAAGCTGCAGTTTTGAAGCCGAGAAGCCGTGTGCTCCGCTCTCTCCCGTATGGAACGACATTCCCGCAGGCAATGTGAAGCTTGTGGTGGAGTCGGTTGCAGAGGACGGTACTGCCGCCCCCATCTTCGAAAGGAAGTTCCTGAGGGATTTTCCTTTCTGCGGCCCCTATCCGGTTGCCGACAAATCGTATTCCGAGGCTGCGGTGAAGGCCCTTCTCTATGTTCACGAGATGCCGCAGGTGCAGCGCTGGCTCGAGTCGGGCGAGCCCGATATGAGTTATGTGCTCTACTCATATCCCGCAAAGATGCTCAGTGCAGTCATCTGCAATGAGACTGCCCTCGCCGGGATGATGCCCGAGTACCGCGAGTCGTGTGAGAAGATAGCCCTTGCGGTAGCCGATTTCCTGATTTCGCTCAGCAAGAAGGAGGGGGAACCTCTCGCATTTTTCCCGCCTACATACTATGGCGACCTTATCGCCAGCGGAAATGCGGAGAACGCCGGCAAGATGATGACTCTGGATGCGGAGAGTGCCGCAGAAGCCTTCCTTGACCTCTATCTGCTTACTGAAGACGAGCAGTTTCTCGAGCGTGCAAAGGGCATCGTCAGGACATACTCCGGCCTTATGGGTGAGGACGGTTCGCTCCCCATCAAACTTTATTGGGAAACCGGGGAAAGTGTCGGCAGCGGCAAGGCCATGCCCGACGACCTCATCTCCCTGTGCCGGCGGCTCCACGAAGAATTCGGAATCGACGAATTCGACGAAATGGCTGCAAGGTGCGCGTCCTGGATTTCTGCCGTTCCGCTCAAGTCGTTTGACCTGACCGGGCAGTTTGAGGATACCTCCGTGGATGTTGTCACCCACCAGAACCTCACCCACTGGTCTGCAGTGCCCTATGCCTTGTATCTTCTTGCCAAGGAAAATATCACGGAGGATGAATATCAGGATGCAATGGACCTCATCCGCTTCAGCGAGGACCAGTTCGTATATTGGGACGCCCTTCCCAACAGCAACGGAAACAAGGGAATCTGGGCTCCCTGCGCATACGAGCAGTATATGAACTCAGCCGTTGAATTCCCCGACAGCAAGGAGCAGTTCAACTACCTTTCTCCCATCGACTGCAGCGCTGCGAACATAATGCTCGCAATGGCCCGCGCCTATCAGGTAAGCGGTGACGAGCTGATGTATGCCAAGGCAAAAGCCCTTGCCGACAACCTCGTGCTCAGCCAGAAGGATTCGGGAAAGATTCCCACGGTCCAGTCGGACTACACCGATGATTTCTGGATCAACTGCCAGAACTACACGGTAAGCGCCCTGCTGGAAATGGAGAAGATTGTGGCCGCCCACAAATAGGGGCCCCCTCTAACAGGAAAGAAGTCTGGAAACCAGCTCTATGAGCAACTCCGCATCGGAGGAGTTGCCCCGGGCGTTGCTCTTGCTGCGCCAGTCGAATTCTCGTATTATCGCAATCGCGGACATACACTGTTTGACATTGTAGTTCCGTGCGCCGTTCTCAATCTCCCTCAGGGCAAATGGTGCCACGCCCATCGCAGCGGCCACGTTTGCGGGCGACTTGGCTTTTACGGCGTGATATTTCAGGAGCCTGATGAAGTGGTTGGCGAGCACCGCGGTTATCTGCGGAATGGGATATTTCTTGGGATTCAGCCCGAAATGATTGGCGATGCGGTAAACCTTTTCGGAATTCTTCGCCGAAAGGGCATTGGAGAGTTCAAACGAGTTGTATTCTCGGCTGATGCCCACATTTTCCTCGATGGCAGTGAGGGTAAGCCGGGGTGTGTCACCCGGTGCAAACGAATTCCTTATTTTGGAGATTTCAAGGGCTATCCGGCTCAGGTTGGTGCCGCACGACTCCGCCAGAAGTTCGGCAACACCTCTTTCTGCAGCAAGCCCGAGGGATGCGATATAGTTGGAAATCCATCCGGTCAGGTTCCACTCTGCAACGGGGTTCGACTCCAGCACGATGCCCTTCTCCACGGCGGTCTTGTAGAATTTGCCCCGCTTGTCGATATTCTTGGTGCCCAGACCGTCAACGGGGGTTTTGAAACACACCACAAGCGTTGTGGTGGGCATCATTCTGCCCAGATAGGGGAGCAGGTCATCGACCTTTTTCATCCCCTGTGCCTCCTTGACAATCACCAGCTGGCGCGAAACCATCATCGGGAACTGCCGGGCAAGGCTTATCACCTGCTCGGCGCTCACCTCGTTGCCATAGACAACCTGCGTCCCGAATTCCCTTTCGTGGGGCGGGAGGGCGTATTCTGCCAGAAGGTCGCAGATATGGTCTATGAAAAAGTGTTCCTTGCCGAACAGCAGATAAAACTGCCCGATGTCGCCCGATTTGATCTGCGACTCGAGTTGCCCGACAAGGGTAGTGGTATCGTTTGCGGCTTTTGCCATTTGGAGCGAAGATATACATTTTTCCCTATCTTTGCAAGGTAGGACACATTCATATGGAACAGATTTACGACCCCGTAAGGAAAAAATTGGTGAAGGCCACACCAGAGGAAAAAGTGCGTCAGGATATTATCCGGGGGCTTGTGGAGCATTGTGCAGTGCCGATTACCCACATTGCGGTGGAATATGCCTTCCATTACAACAAACTGCTCTACAGGGCGGATGTCGTGGTGTTTGACCGAACTCTGCAGCCGTGCCTTATGGTGGAGTGCAAAGCCCCTTCGGTTGCGCTGTCGGAGGAGACCTGCCTTCAGGTTGCCCGATACAATTATGTGCTGGATGTACCATATATTCTTCTTACAAACGGTTTGCATTCTTATCTTTGCCACAGAAACGGCGAAGGGGAGTATTCTGTGACAAACCGGATGCCTTCGTATGAAGAGATGTGCAAGAATTGAATCGATATAGATGATTGAAGTAGATAAAAAGATAGACAAGATATTCCGCACGGTTTCAGCGGCTGCCGCCCATCTGGGCGTACGCGCCTTCGTGATAGGCGGATATGTGAGGGATTACTTCCTTGGCAAGCCGTCGGAGGATGTGGATATTGTGGTGGAAGGGAGCGGAATCGCGCTGGCAAAGGAGGTGGCTTCGATGTTGGGCGAAATCTCCGGAAGGGAGCTGAAAGTGACCGTGTTCAAGTCTTTCGGCACGGCGATGCTCAAGTTCAGGGGAGTTGAGGTGGAGTTTGTAGGGGCCCGCAGGGAGTCTTACAACAGGGATTCCCGCAACCCCATTGTGGAGGACGGAACCCTCGAAGAGGATCAGTGTCGTCGCGACTTTACCATAAATGCCATGGCGTTCAGTCTTCAGGAGGACGACTACGGCACTCTGGTTGACCCTTTCGGCGGGATTGCCGATATGGCGGCGGGCATTATCCGTACTCCGCTTGACCCCGACACGACCTACAGCGACGATCCTTTGAGGATGCTCAGGGCGGTGAGGTTCGCCTCCCGTCTCGGATTTCAGATAGTTCCGGAATCGATAGAGTCAATGCGGCGCAACCGCGACCGGCTTGAGATTCTCTCGGCGGAGAGGATTTCGGAGGAGCTTGGGAAGATGCTGATGACCGACCACCCTTCCAGGGCATTCTACCTGCTGGACGAGTGCGACCTTCTCGACAAGATTCTGCCTGAGGTGGCTGCACTCAAAGGGGTGGAAACGGTGCAGGGAAGGGGACACAAAGACAATTTTGCCCACTCGCTGCAGGTGCTGGACAACGTCGCCGAGTCGGGTGCGGACTTGTGGCTGCGCTGGGCGGCCCTACTCCACGATATCGGCAAGCCTGTCACCAAGAAATGGGACGAAAAACTCGGCTGGACCTTCCACAACCACGATTATATGGGTGCCAGGATGGTTCCCGCCATCTTTGCCCGGCTCAAGATGCCCCTCAACGAAAAGATGAAATATGTGCAGAAGCTGGTTTCCCTCCACCTGCGCCCCATAGCCCTCGTTACCGACGAAGTCACCGATTCGGCGGTTAGACGGCTGGTGTTCGATGCCGGGGACGACGTGGATGACCTTATGACTCTCTGCAAGGCCGACATAACGTCAAAGAATCTCACCAAAGTCGAGACGTTCCGCCGTAATTATACCCACGTGCAGCAGAAAATCGTGGAGGTCGAGGAGAAGGACCGTATCCGCAATTTCAAGAATCCCATTACCGGCGAGGTCGTTATGAAACGGTTTAACATACCCCCGGGCAACATCATAGGCACCATCAAGGAGGTTGTGAAAAACGCCATTCTGGACGGTGAAATCCCCAATGAGTTTGATGCGGCCTACGCCCTTATGGAGAAGGTGGCAAAGGAGATGGGACTTGAATAGAATGCCTTCTTCAGACGCCTTACAGGTGATATACCGACATATTCCCTATCTGAAGGCCGTATTTCCCCCTAAGATATTCCTCAAGCAGGGGGGCTTTCTTTATGGAACCGGTCTTGATTATAAGCACTTCTCCGTCGTGGGGGGAGCGCAGGAACCGCGCATAGTCGGTGCCGAAATTGGTCACGTCACACCCGAAATAAACGTCCATATTCTCCGGACGGCTGACATATAGAGTGTTGAATGCCGAAGGGGCGTTTGACGAAGCGACCGGTCGCATCGCCTCCCTGGCCACATCTTCGTATGCCGTCCATCGGTTGATTTCTTTCATTGAAAATGAAAGGGAAAATGCGCATACCGCCATCGCCAGCCCTACCGTCACGGCTCCCTTCATCCACCCTTCACGGACGGTGACGATGCCTGCGACGACGCTTCCGGCGCAGAGCAGGACTCCGGCAATCGTTACCGGCAAATGCACAAGATAGGGGGCCTCCCCCTCAATCGTTGCGTCATATTGCCCCAAGGGGCCCTTTACAAGCATCGGAAGCAGGGCCAAAGCGGTTCCCGCCACAGCGAATAATGATGCCGGAATCAGAATCGAGGCCTTGGACAGCCCGTTGCACCCGCCTTTCCGCTCATCCTCCGCCAGCGGCATCATATACGCCATAAAAGGGAATATCGGGGTAAGGTATATGGCGAGTTTGGAGCTGAAGCACGAGAGCATCACGAACACCGTCCCCGTGCCTGCCAGCAGAAGCCTCCGGTAGGGAGTGAAATGCCCCTTGCGGAAGAACATCAGCACCACGCCCGGCACCATCATCAGCGAATATGGGGCGATGACATACCATATCGTTGTCATATAGTACCAGAAGGGCTGCTTGTGGTGGAAGGCATCCACAGCCCGGTCTATCGTCTGGTGGAAAAGGAGACTTTGGATATAATCCTTGCCTCCTTCCGCCCAGGCTGCGGCAATCCAGACGGCGAAAAGCAGTGCCAGCACCCCCCAGAACCTTAGTCCGAGATACTTCCCGAACCCCTTCCAATCCCTGCTCCATGCGAGATACACCGCTATCGTGAGCACTGGCGCGAAGAAGCCGACCGGCCCTTTGGTAAAGAGCGCAAGGAAAACATATACCGGCAGCAGCCAGATGTCGCGGGGGGTGTCATTCCCCGTAACAAGTTTCCAGAATGTGAAGAGCGAAAGGGTTATGAAGAGCGCCATCAACGTATCCATCCTTAAAAAGATGGACATTCCCATAAACAGGAAACCGGTGGCAAGGAGGGTGGCGCAACAGAGCCGTTCCACAATGGTGACCTCGCGTCGGGCCATTCTGAGCCAGCAGTCCATTACCGCAATAAGGCAGAAAGAGGGAATAAGGGCCAGCACTATGTAGAGTACCCAAGGGAGGTGGGAACCGAAGAGGGATCGGCAGAGCATAATCACCCAGAAGAACAACGGCGGTTTGTCGCTGTAGGCCTCCCCCTGGTTGTAAAGGGCAAAGAAATGGCCGTCGCGCAACGCTTCGTCGGCAATGCTGAGATATCGGAGTTCGTTGGAAGGTGAAGGCGCCCTGAGGAGTATGGCGGGCAGCAGACACAGCGTCAGCAGCGCCATAAAAGCGGCGATGGGGTGTTCTTTTACAAACGTTTTCATCTACAGATTGCTCTCTGCGCTGTCAAAATCCACATAGTTGCGCCTCATCCAGCGGAACACGAAGCAGTCGGTGAAGCCGCGCAGACGGTTCCACATATTGAACTTCGATTTGCCGGAGGTCCGCGGGCAGTGCGTCACCGGCACCTGACAGTAGCTTCCCCCCTCCTGCAGCATTATGAGGGCGGGAATGAACCGGTGCATCCCGTTGAACATCGGGAGCCGTTTGGCATAAGAGGTCCGGATGAGTTTCAGCGGGCAGCCGGTATCCAGCGCACCGTCGCCCGTCATCATTCTTCTGAACCCGTTGCCTATCTTGGATTGCAACTTCTTGTGAACCGTGTCCTTGCGCCCCGTGCGGATACCCAGGGCCATTGCATACCCGTCGATGTTGTCGATAAGCCGGGTGAATTCCTCGGGCATGGTCTGCAGGTCGGCGTCGATATAGCCCACATATTCCGAATATGCGGCGCCGAAGCCGGTTTTGAGGGCTCCGCTCAAGCCGAGATTGCGGGTGTGCCGCACATAATAAAAGTCGCTGTTCCTGTCGCAGATTTCCCGGATGATGTCGTAACTGCCGTCGGTGGATCGGTCATCCACCAGCAGCACGCACGCCTTCAGGGGACAGACGGGAAGATAGTCAGCCAGTCTCTGCTCCAATGCGGCAAGGCTTTCCCGCTCGTTATAAACGGGAACAACTATGGTAAACTGATATAGCGAGGTGTTATTCATTCCTGGAAGGAGTATTCTTGCAGATAAGATAAAGGTTTCTCGAGTATGTTATGAAGCCCACGGACTGCCCCAGACAAAGCACCCAGTCGTGACGGATTATTCCGTAAGAGCAGATTGCCACCGTTCCGACAAGGCTGATAATCCAGAACCCCTTGGGAAGGACCGATTCCCCCTTCTTGTGGGAGTAGATGAACTGATATACAAATCGCAGGGTGAAAATCACCTGCCCGAGGGAACCGTAAACGACCAGCCACATAGGGATACATTCGGTATGGAAAAGGCGGCTGGCAACTTCTTCTGCGTGGAACCCCATATACACCACTCCGGCAATTGGGGTTAGCAGCAGCAGGGCGGCGACCGGTTTTATGCTGCGTGAACTCCAGACCCCCTTGGTCTTCAGGTTCCACATATATATGTAGTAACTGATAATCTGGCCGAACATTATGGCGAAGTCGCTCCGGAGCCATCCGTATATGAAAAATATATACGAGGCGGTGATGCTCAATACCCAGAATATAGTGGGGGAGGTGGCCTGACGCTTCTTTTCCGAAATGAGCCACTGCACTATCATCCTTGCGGAAAACAGTCCCTGTGCGAGCAAACCGAGAGCGTATATGAACCAACTGCTGTCCATTGTTATCCGTGATACACCGTTGAAGTATGCAAAAGTAGCAAAAAAAAAGAAGCCGAACTCGTTGTGTCCGGCTTCTTTTTACCTCAAAAGAGATACGCCACTGATTATTTGGCAGCCTCTACAGAAGCTTTTCTGAAATCTTTCATCAATTTGATTACTTCAAGAGCAGCTTTGCGTGCGCGAACGCCGGCAGCCTTGTTGCCCTTGGCAACTTGTGCGGCAGCATTGACTTGGAACGATTCAACGGCAACGTTGATGGCTTTTACTAATTCTTCCATAATTGTAAAGTTATTTGGTTAATAGATAAATCTTTATTTAATGTGAAATTAAGCTTTTATTTTGTTTTTTCAAAATTTTATTGAAAAAAGTTAGAATTTCACGGTGTAGAAACCGCCGATCCGGCCGCTTTTTTCGGGTTCGATGGATATCATGCAGTCATTATAATCACAATCCCAGGAGTCCCTGCCTGCCATCTCGGGCAGTTGCGGGTATGTGCCGTGGACGATATGGTGGAGACAAGCCGCGATGTTGTCTTCCTTGGCGTCAAAATCGTGATATAGGTCGTCGGGACGGTAGTTGTCCGGAATTATCCCCTTGTCCGGGATTTTTTCATAATTACGGTTCAGATTATAGAAACAGATGGGGTAGAACACATATTTCAAACCGGAATAGTCCCCTTTGCTGTATTTGTCGTTGTCCGCGGGGTACGGGAAGATATACATTCCGTTGGGTTTGCCGTAGGTGGTGTCGCCCACGTGCTGTATGTTCATAAGGGGGCGGAGCCCGTTGATGACCACTTCGGAGGCGGAGGCACTCGCCTGGCCCGTGATGAAGTAGAGGCAATCCAGATTCAGGGCATCTTTGGAGCGGTGCACCTTGACCTCGTTGTTCCATTTCTTGGCCATCAGCTTGTTGTGCTCAACCCGGGTGTAAATCTGTCCCTCGGCAGCCGTGGACGCTATATAAGAAACCAAGGAGTCGCTGGCGATTTTCTCCCCACCGTTGTTGTATCTCAGATCGATGATGAGCTTGCGGATGCCTTCCCGTTTGAAGAAAGCCATAGGTTGTGAGATGTCGTCGAGCATCGAAGTGCCGTCGGCAGACTTGCCGGCTTTGAAAGAGAGGTAGTGGAAATAGCCCACAGGCTCCGTAAGTCCCGGATAATCCTCTGCCGTGAAAGTCCTGACCACCAAAGCGGGACGAGTCAGCAGGGAGTTTGTGGCGGCGATGGTGCAGGCAACCTCCTTGCCGTCATTGTCGGTGAACGTGAATTTGTGGGGGACGGAAGGGTTGGCTTCGTTGAATACCTTGACAAATTCCCCTTCCTTAATGAGAGTCATTGCCTCCACGTCATCGATGTGGGTAATGGTCCAGCCCCTCTTCACTCCGGCCTTTGCAAAAGGGGAGTCTGGATATACGAATTTTATTTTGACGTCATAGTCGTTGTAATATTCAACCGCCTGAGAAATGCTGACGCCGTAAGTGCCATATACGACCCCCTGTTCGCTGCTGATATATGACTCTGCATCGGTCATCCAGCTCCAGCGGTCCTGCGGCACCAGCAACTTGTCGAAGTATTCTTCGATATCGGTGTTCTTGTCGTACGAAACATCGGGAACCTGGTCGTACCAGTAATATTCCACCTTCATTATGGAGTTTCGGAGATATTTCAGTGCCTTGAGGTTCTCCGAGGCCTCGTCCGAAGGCGTGACCGGAGTCTCCTCATCCGGGTCAAGATCGTCCCAGCAGGAGGGCAGGGCAAAGGCCGCAAGAAATATGAACAAGAAATAAGATAAAAGCCGTTTCATTCCTCTTCAACTATAAATACATCCTCTCCGTCTTCCAGAAAATAATAATTCTCGCGGGCGAACATCTCAAGGGTGTCCTTGTTGGACGTAAGCTGCCCGATGCGGCGCCCCACCTCGTCTATGGCACGGTCGTATTTCACTATCTGGCGTTTCTGGTTCCGGATAATCTTGGAATATCTGAACATGTGGCCGAAGTTATCGCTCCCGCTGAATGCAATGGCAACTATCAGAACCAATGTCGCGAGCACATATTTGTTCAGTAAAAATCTTAAAATCAGATTTTTACTCCTGAGTGACGAGTATGTGTCGGAGACTTTGGATAAAATGGACATCTGTTGCGGTGATAGCGTTTCCACAAATTTATTATTTTTGAGTCAAATATGAAGAAAAGATTCCTTTCGTTTTTAGAAAATTGTATGCCGGGATACGGATTGACGGCCATCCTGGTTGTACTTTTCTTCCTGGGTTCGGTAGCGGCTGGGCTGTTTGTCGGCACTCTGGGCATCGGATCTACATCGCTGACCTATCTTCTGTCTATGCTTCCTCCGTTTCTGCTGGCATGGGCGGTTTCGGCATCATCCCGCATCGGAATAAGCCCCATACCCATCCATCAACCCCATTACGGAGCGCTGACGCCCCTGACGGCCATTGCCGTGATGTGCGTTGCCGTGGTTGCTCTGGGCGTGGTGGTGGAGCCGGTAGCCAACCTGATGCCGATGTCGGAAAACCTGAGGCGGCTGATGGAGGAGATGTTCAGTATGGACCATCCGCTCGACCTTTTCATAGCCACTTCGCTTCTCGCCCCGATTTGCGAGGAACTTCTGTGCCGGGGACTCGTTATGAGGGGACTGATGCGGAAGGGGACTCCCCTTACGGCCATATTGATTTCGGCGGCGGTATTCGGGCTGCTTCACGCCAATTTCCAGCAGGGGGTCACGGCATTTGCCTTCGGCCTGTTCCTCGGCTGGGTATATTACCGGAGCGGTTCAATAGTGGCCTGTATGGCGGTTCACTTTACCAACAACACCCTCGCCCAGGTCATGGCGGTGCTTTTCCCCGACGCTCCGGCAGATGCGACTTACGCCGATGTCATGCCCGAGGTGTGCTACATCCTGCTTTACATTGTAAGCGTGGCTGTTCTGGCCCTGACGGTATATGTCCTGCACAGAAAACTGGACAAGGGCGGCGAATCCTTCAATCAAGTCAACAACATATAATACATATCAGAAATGAAAAAGCTGTATCCTTTCAAATTCGAGCCTGTGCTGATAGGCAAAAGGTGGGGTGGGGACGCCCTTGCGACACGTTACGGAAAGAAACCGGCCGACAGCCAGAAAGATAGCGGAATAGACCTCTCGCACATCGGCGAGACCTTTGAGATATACGATAACGGAGAGTCGGCAAGTTCAATGGTCACAAATGGTTTCCTTGCCGGGAACGACCTTTATTCAATCCTTGAGACCTATCTCGGCGACCTGGTGGGGGACAACGTCTATGACTT
>JABUTP010000180.1 GCA_021443625.1 Bacteroidales bacterium
TTGTGCGTCGGGAAAAAGTTTCGCAAGCCGGCACAAACCTTTGAAAATTAACCAATTTTATACTTGCGAAACTTGAGTTAGAAAATTCAAAAAATAAGATAAAATGACAAGAGAAGACATCATCGCAAAAGCAAAGGAAATCCTCGCCGACGAGTTCGAGATTGACGCGGACCTCATCGTCGGCGAGGCTCCCTTGAAACAGACCCTCGGGCTCGACAGCCTCGACCTCGTGGATGTGGTTGTGCTCATCGACCAGGCATTCGGTGTGACACTGAAGGGTCCCGACTTCGCCGGAATAGTAAGTTTCGACGACTTCTTCAATATGCTCGAGAAGAAAATCAATGCCTGAAAGGGGTAACTGGGACGGAAAATCGCGAGGTGGCCGGGCCGGCTACCTCATATTCATTTTTTTCACCCGCCACTTCGGAATCGGTGCCGCCTACGCGCTGCTGGCCTTCGTGGTCACCTATTTCATCCTCTTCGCCCCCAAGGCGACCCGTGCATCCTGGCGCTACCACCGCAGGAGGCTGCACCTGGGCATTTTCAGGTCGCTGACCGGCATCTACGCCAATATGTATTCCTTCGGGCAGGCCATCATCGACAGAATCTGCATCAAATCCGGTCTGGCGGGCAAATTCGAGTTCGTCTATGACGACAGGGAGAGGGCGATGGAACTGTCGCGGCTGCCCGGCGCAATACTTCTGAGCGACCATATCGGAAGTTGGGAAATCGCGGGCAACTTTTTCGGAGGCAACGGGATGAAGGTCAATGTGGTGCTGTTTGACAACGAGGACAAGAAGGTCCGCGAGGCGGTCGGCACCGTGGTGAAGGAGGAACTCCCCTACACCCCCATCGTGATGAACGAGGACCCTCTCGGCGCGATGCTGGCCATCAAGGTGGCCCTCAACAGGGGGGAATTCGTGTGCATCAACGGGGAGCGCTATGTGGATGCGAACTCCGCAGTGGAGAGGGAGATGCTCGGAGGGAAGGTGCTGATGCCCGCAGGGCCCTACAGGATTGCCTCCAGGTGCAGGGTGCCGGTGCTGTTTTTCCACGCAGTGCGCGAGAAAGGCCGCAGGTACCGCCTCATCATCGAGGAGAACTCCCCCGAGGACTGCGCGGACAGCGATGTCCTGATGGGCAATTTCATCGCCTCGATGGAGAGGGTGCTCGCATCCTTCCCCGACCAGTGGTTCAATTTCTACGATTTCTGGGTATAAATTTACCGACGATTTAAACAGAACAGACGTTACGAAAAGATTATAAAATTCGGAGTGCGAAGCACGACAGGGCCCCCGGCGAGGGGGCGGTGGGGGTGGCGCCCCACCGGGGCAAGCGCGAAGCGCTGGGGGTAAAATGGTTTATTTTGGTTTTGCCCTGCCAACCTGACCGGACATTGAAATATTTACCGACGATTTAAACAGAACAGACGTTAC
>JABUTP010000181.1 GCA_021443625.1 Bacteroidales bacterium
ATGCGCCACTATATCGTGCAGATAGACTCGCTCAACAACCTGAATATGACTCTCCGGGAAGAGGCTACCACCGCCAGGCGGGAGGCTGCCGCAAGCCGCGAGAAATATGAAAAGCTGCGCAACACCACAGACGACCTCACCAAGCAAGTCGAGAAAGGTTCCGTCATCAAGGCCCGCGGCATCACCCTCGTCGCCATCAACGGTTCCAACGACATTACCGACCGCAGCAGCCGTGCCGTCAAGCTCCGCACCGATTTGTGTCTCGTGGAGAACGCCCTGGCCAAGACCGGCAGCAAGACCATCTACATCAGGGTCAAGGGTCCCGACGGAATCCTGATGACTTCCGACGAGCAGAAGGTTTTCAACTGCGGCAGCGAGCAGATGATATGCTCCGCTTCCCGAAAGGTCGATTATCAGGGGAGCGAGGTGGAGATGAGCATCTTCTTCGGCAACGGAGAGGCATTCACCAAAGGAACCTATTCGGTGGATGTCTATAGTTCCGAAGAGAAACTCGGCTCTGCCGACGTGACACTCCGTTAGTCCGTTTCCCACCTTTTCCGGCAAGTGGCGGGGATTTACATCCACATTCCTTTCTGCGGCTCTTTCTGCACCTATTGCGGGTTCTATTCCGAATTGTGCCGCAATGGCGGGGAGATGGAGTTTTTTGTGGCAGCCCTTGAAAAAGAGGCCGCCGCGCAGCGCGGTTTTTTCAAAAATCTTCAGGACAATTCTGTAAAAACCCTCTATTTCGGAGGCGGCACCCCCTCTGTCCTTCCGCCCGGACTGTTCGGGCGCATTTACAGTGCGGTCAGTCGCAACTTCGATTTGACCGGCGTCGAGGAGTTTACGGTTGAGGTGAATCCGGAGGACATTCTGGAGGAGGGCGGGGCGCAGAAAATCCGGGCGTGGAAGGAGTGCGGGGTAAACCGTATCAGTATGGGTGTCCAGTCGTTCTCAGACACCCATCTCAAGTTTATGCGCCGCCGGCACGATGCCCAGGGGGTGCTCAGGGCGTTCGGGATATTGCGGGAAGCGGGTTTCAATAACATTTCCATCGATTTGATTTTCGGCTACGAAGGGCTCTCTCTGTCCGATTGGGAGTACAACCTTGAAACCGCCGTCCGGCTCGCTCCGGAGCATATTTCGGCCTATCAGATGAGCATCGACGGGGGGAGTTTCCTCGCGGATATGGTTGACAGCGGGAGTTACCGCGAACCTTCGGCGGAGGTATGCGCCGAACAATATGCCCTGCTGCAGGATATGCTTCAGACTGCGGGTTACAATCAGTACGAAATATCCAATTTCTGCAGACCGGGCTTCCACAGCCGCCACAACAGCGCCTACTGGGATAGGGTGCCGTATCTCGGCCTCGGTCCCGCAGCCCATTCTTTCGACGGCGGGGCCGCGCGTTTCTGGAATCCTTCCGA
>JABUTP010000182.1 GCA_021443625.1 Bacteroidales bacterium
ATCATGGCCGCCGTGACAGCCAAGGGCACCACCACCATCTACAACGCCGCCTGCGAGCCGTACGTGCAGCAGTTGTGCCGTATGCTCGTCAGGATGGGGGCCAGAATAGAGGGGATATCGTCGAATTTTCTTACCATAGACGGCGTCGATTCCCTTCAGGGGTGCAGCCACGAGATTCTTCCCGATATGATTGAGGTCGGCAGTTTCATCGCCACCGCCGCAATGACGCAAAGCGCATTGACCATAAAGAACGTTTCCTACAGCAATCTCGGTGTCATTCCGGGAAGTTTCAGGAAGATGGGTGTCAATCTGGTGCAGCAGGGGGACGACATTTACGTGCCGGAGCAGTCGGAATATGAGATAGATTCCTATCTGGACGGTTCCATTATGAAAATCGCGGATGCGCCGTGGCCCGGCCTCACCCCCGACCTGCTCAGCGTGATGCTGGTTCTGGCGACGCAGAGCAAGGGGAGCGTCCTCATTCACCAGAAGATGTTCGAGAGCCGCCTGTTCTTTGTGGATAACCTCATCGATATGGGGGCACAGATAATCCTTTGCGACCCCCACAGAGCTGTGGTTGTGGGACACAACCATCTGCGCAAACTCAAAGGAAGGGTGATGACCTCCCCCGACATAAGGGCGGGCATAGCACTGCTGATAGCCGCACTGGGCGCCGAAGGGGAGAGTGTCATTCACAATGTGGAACAGATAGACCGCGGCTATGAGTCGATAGATTTGCGACTCGCATCGCTCGGGGCCAAAATACGCAGGGAAGAATGATTTCGTACAACCACCCCGTTCCCAATACTTTCGGCATCGGATGCCTGGCGGCCCGCTATGTGGAGTTTGCTTCCGTAGAAGAACTTGAACAGTCGCTGGCTGGCGCCGCGGAACCTTTTCTCTTTGTGGGAGAGGGGAGCAATCTCCTGTTCACGGGCGACCGTTTCGAGGGTACCGTGTTCCACAACGGGATGCGTGACATTGAAATCCTTCAGGATGACGGGGATTATGTGGTCGTGAAGGTGGGTGGCGGATACATCTGGGACGAATTTGTTTCCTGTGCCGTCGCCAACGGATGGCACGGCGCCGAAAACCTTTCCCTCATTCCGGGGCAGGTGGGATCGGCGGCTGTCCAGAACATAGGGGCGTATGGCGCAGAGGTCAAGGATATTTTGGTAAGCGTGGAAACTTTCGATATCCGGAGCCGGCAGTTGCGGGTGTTCGACAACGCCGGGTGCGGGTTCGGCTATCGCAGGAGTTTCTTCAAAACCCCCGAGGGAAGCGGAAACATTGTGCTTTCGGTGACGTTCAGCCTCAGCCGCAAGTCCGCCTTCAATCTGGAGTACGGCAATCTCCGCCAGTTTCTGCCCGCAGGGGCGGACATCTCCCTAAGTGA
>JABUTP010000183.1 GCA_021443625.1 Bacteroidales bacterium
ACTAAAAAATCATAAAAGTTCTTTGAAAATATTGAAAGTTAGGTAATTAAAGAGGTTTTGAGACCGCAACGATTTGAATTTATCTTTGCCAGACAAACGTAGAATGGCATATGCATAAAGGAAAATATCAGCCGATCAATCTATGAGATGTTGCAGATTGTAAGTATATCACTTACCGACACAACGCCTCTAAGAGACCTCTTTGCAAAACCTAACTACAAAATTGTCAATGAACTTGATGGTTCTACCGAACCAACTTTTAATTGTTAAACTTTATATAATCCGTCCGGATTTTAACCGGACACTCATACAGTGAGAATATTATTTTGTGACGGCCCGGATGGTGCAGCCAAAATATTTCATATGATTGACAATTGAAAATAAGCCACTACCGCTAAAATTAAATGCATATGCATAGCACGGGCCGAATTTGTCAAACAACGCAGTCCAATAGTAACCGCTCTTTAGATGCTTGAGTTCTGCGTCTTCAAAGAAGCCCGTCACAGGCAGGAATATCGAATTGCCATTTTTCCTGCTGGTAACGAGGCAGCCGTACACATCATTGCCCTCGGTATCCTTCATTGTGGTCCATTTCAATTTGCACTTCGTGTTGTCCTTAAGTTCGTTGAATTCCTGGGTGCTTGGAGTGCGCCACTTGCTTCCCCACGATACAGTGGCCGGGTCATCTGCCGGCAGAAGGGAGTATGGACCATCGGTGTAATTGTACTTAGTGTAGCCATAATCCGGAGCGGCGGAACTATCGTATAATCCCCATTTGTATTCTCCATCATTGCCCTCGGTATAGCAATCCTTCACATCTGTCTCGCCCCAGGCGAAGTGTGAACCGGCATCGGTCACATTTACGGCGCCGATGTTGCAAGTCGCCCACTTCACGCTGAGCCCCAGATCGACATACTGATGGCCACTGACGAAAGGACCTCCTGTCTGTGTGCAGGTGACTGTCTTGGACAGTTCCCTGCTCGTAACGGTAATGGTTGCCGTACGGGCAAGGGGGGACTTGAGTTCGCTCTTTGGAGCGATGGTGAAAGTTTTGCCATCACTGGCGGGAGTGAGGACCCAGTTGGCCGCATCGGACACGGTCGCAACCCAGTCATAGTTGGCGCTGACCGTCACGGTCTGGGGCTCGGTATCGTCCCATTCCCAGGACAATTCGGCAGAAGAGAGCTCGAGAGTAGGGGCCGGGGCGCCCGCCTGGCTGAGTTGCACCGTCTTCGACATCTCTCTGCAGTTCACGGTAACTGATGCTGTGCGAGGAGTATTTATCTCCGCATTCAACTCCTTAGGGGCTATTGTGAATGATGAGCCGTCAGCGGACACGGTGAGGACCCAGTTGGCCGCATCGGACAC
>JABUTP010000184.1 GCA_021443625.1 Bacteroidales bacterium
ATGGTCTATAAGCGCTGCTCGTTCGTTGTGGAAGAGTCGCCCCGTCTGCTGGCCGGTTGCAAGGACCTTGCGGCCAACGATATCCCCGCATTCGGCGCCAAGATGTTTGAAACCCACGAAGGCCTCAGCCAGAAATACGGCGTAAGCTGCGAAGAACTCGACTTCATCGTGAGCGTGGCCCGCGGGTGCAAGGGTGTTGTGGGCGCCCGTATGATGGGCGGCGGATTCGGCGGCTGCGTCATAGCCATTGTCAAAAGCGGCGACGCCAAGGATTATATCGCTGCAGTCAAGGAGCAATACCAGAAGAAGTTCGGTATCGACCCCCGTGTCATCAACGTAGCAATTTCAGATGGAGCCAAGAGATGGAACGTCAGCAAACTGAAATAAAGTTCTACACGCTGGTAAATGCGTCGGGAGCCAGGGTTGTGCTTAGCAACCTTGGGGCGGGTATCGTGTCAATCGAGGTGCCCGACAGGGATGGCGTCCTGGACAATGTGGTTTTGAACTATGCCCGTCCCGAAGACTGGATTGAAGACGGCCCGTGTGCCGGAAAGATTCCCGGCAGGTTTGCCAACCGGATTGCCCTGGGGCAGTTCTCATTGGACGGTGAGTCGTATCAACTGGCCATCAACAACGGCCCCAACCACCTCCACGGCGGTCCAGGGGAGCAGTGTTATGCCAACCGGATATGGAGCGCGATGCAGTATGACAAGGGGGTGAAATTCGCCCTGCACAGTCCCGATGGGGATGCCGGATACCCCGGTGCCGTGGATATAGTGGCCCATTACACCTGGAGCGACGACAACCGTCTCGTGCTTCGGATGACCGCCACCACTGACCGCGCCACCATCGTAAACCTCACCAACCACGTATATTTCAATCTTTTGGGTTCGAAGCGGGAAGGGGATAGCGTAAAGAACCATACCCTCCGCATCAACGCTTCCCACTTCCTTCCGACAAGCGACTCCCTCATCCCTACGGGCGGGCTGCTGCCGGTGGAGGGGACTCCGATGGATTTCAGAATCGAAAAGCGGATTGGAGCCGACATGGAGGCGGATTATACTCCCCTTCATTTCGGAAAGGGCTATGACCATTGCTGGTGTCTGGACGAATACGACGGTTCGCTGAAGGAGGTTGCAGTGCTTTCCTGCGCAGAATCCGGAAGAAAAGTCGTGCTGTCGTCCAATCAGCCCGGGGTGCAGATTTATACGGGCAACTGGCTTGACGGATGCCCCGCGGCCCCTTCGGGTTACCGATACCGCGATTATGACGCCGTTGCGATGGAGTGCCAGGCGTTCCCCGATTCGCCCAACAAACCGGCGTTCCCGTTCC
>JABUTP010000185.1 GCA_021443625.1 Bacteroidales bacterium
TGCCCACAAGCTCAAAGTCGCAGATATCCCCTTTGACGAATTTGTAATTGGGGGCCGCCTCTATGTCGCTGAGGTTGGCAAGGTTGCCGGCATAGGTCAGCGCATCCAGGTTGACGATATTGTAATCGGGGTATTTCCTGACGAGAAGCCGTACCACGTGGCTCCCTATGAAACCCGCTCCACCGGTGACGAGAATGTTGTGCCTGGTCATAAGATGTCTATTTGATGATACTTAAAAGATATTGTCCATACTGGTTCTTTGCCATCGGACGGGCAAGTTGTTCCAACTTTGCCGAATCTATCCAACCGTTCTGGTATGCAATGGCCTCGAGACAGGCTATCATTACGCCGGTGCGGCTCTGGAGGACTTCCACAAAATCGGAGGCCTGCGACAGGGAGGTGAAAGTGCCGGTGTCGAGCCAGGCGAATCCGTTGTCGAAAATCTGGACTTTGAGGGAATTGCGGCGGAGGAACTCCTGGTTGACGGAGGTGATTTCCAACTCGCCGCGGGCCGACGGCCTGACGTTCCGGGCAACTTCCACCACTTCGTTCGGGTAAAAATAAAGTCCCGTTACGGCGTAATTGCTTTTGGGTGCAGCCGGCTTCTCCTCTATGGAAAGACAGTTGCCGTTGCTGTCGAACTCCGCCACTCCGTACCGCTCGGGGTCGGCAACCCTGTATCCGAAAACGGTCGCTTTGCCTGCAGTGTCGGCGGTTGTGACAGCCTCGCGGAGCATTGACCCGAAGCCGTGTCCGTAAAAGATGTTGTCTCCCAGCACGAGACATACGCTGTCCCTGCCTATAAAGTCGGCCCCTATGATGAACGCCTGGGCCAGACCGTCCGGACTCGGCTGGACGGCATATTCAAAACTGCACCCGAAATCGGAGCCGTCTCCCAGCAGTCTGTGGAAGGCGGGAGCGTCATCGGGAGTCGTTATGATGAGAATCTCCCTGATGCCGGCCTTCATCAGAACCGAGATGGGATAATATACCATAGGTTTGTCATAAA
Organism: Bacteroidales bacterium; assembly: GCA_021443625.1. Taxonomy (GTDB): domain Bacteria; phylum Bacteroidota; class Bacteroidia; order Bacteroidales; family UBA932; genus Equibacterium. The sequence goes on from JABUTP010000185.1 coordinate 1,010, forward strand.
TGGGGATAAGCTGCTTGCTGACGCCCTTTGTGATGGGGTAGAGCCGGGTCCCCGAACCTCCTGCCAGAACAATACCTTTCATAATTTTGAATTTGTTTGAAACAATGCGTGACAATTAGTAAAGTTGCGCATTTATACGATGTGTTCAATAACAAAGATAAACAGCCGTTTTTAATTATGAAAAAGATTTTGTTTGTTCTGGCAGCAGCCGTGCTGGTTACGGCGGGATGTTCTACCTTGTATGACTCTGACGGAGACTATTCGGCGCCCGGTACTTCAGACTACATCTCCGGTTCAGGCGAAGCGGACAAAGG
>JABUTP010000186.1 GCA_021443625.1 Bacteroidales bacterium
CTCTGCTGCACCGACACCGGATGCTGGTCCGAAGCGGTCCCGGCAGGGGCGACTTCCACCACTTCCACCTCCTCCACTTCTTCATATCCACCGCGGTTCACTGATGAAACCTGGGTTTGTGACGCCTCCGCGGGGGCTTCCAACAGATGCGGCTGGGATGCGACCGTGCGGCTGTCGGAGGCAAAATCTTCCGACGGTCCGCCGCGACCTTCCAGACGGCGCACCTTTTCGGAGAGTTCGGTGATCTCGCTTTTGAGTTGAACCATCATCTTGAAGATGATGTCGCGGTCGGTCATATAATCCGACGGGGCACCCGTGATGGAGGGAAGATTGCCCAAGTCATTGTCGGCAATGTATTTGCCAAGGATGGCGGAATTGATGGACCGCTCGGTTTCAAGGATGGAGATGCGCTCCGCCGTGCTTTTCAACTCCCTGACGTTGCCGGGCCAGCGGTAGCTGCGCAGCATATTCTCTGCATCGGCGGTAAGCCTTACCGGCGGCATTGCATATCGGTCTGCAAAATCGACCGCAAATCTGCGGAACAGCAGCGAAATGTCCTCCGGACGCTCTCTGAGCGGGGGTAAAACTATGTTGACCGTACTCAGGCGGTAATAAAGATCTTCGCGGAACTTGCCGCTGGCAATGGCATTCTTGAGGTTGACGTTGGTGGCCGCCACCACCCTGACGTTGGTCTTCTGGACTTTGGCCGAACCCACCTTTATGTATTCGCCGGTCTGCAGCACCCTCAGCAGGCGCACCTGTGTGGAGAGGGGCAGCTCCGCAACTTCGTCGAGGAAGAGGGTTCCCCCGTCGGCTTCGGCGAAATATCCGTTGCGGGCCTCCACCGCTCCGGTGAACGCCCCCTTTTCGTGGCCGAACAACTCCGAGTCGATGGTCCCTTCGGGAATGGCGCCGCAGTTGATGGTGAGGTACTTCTGGTGTTTGCGGGGACCGCTGCTATGAATGATTTGAGGGATAAATTCCTTTCCGACACCGCTCTCGCCCGTCACGAGGACGGAAAGGTCGGTGACTGCAACTTTCACGGCAAGGGAAATGGCTTCGTCTATCGCCGCCGAATTTCCTATGATGCCGAACCTCTGTTTAATCTGCTCAAAATTCATATCGCAAAGTTACAAATTCGGCGGCGATATACAAACTGTGGTTTTTTACGGGGGTTTCACCCCCACCTGGCTACGCCAGCCCCCCTGCACCGCTCCCGGGCTTGCCGTGTTTGCTATGCAAACACACGCCGTTCTGCTTGCGCAGTACGGCGCAGTTTTTTATTAGGGGGACTCT
>JABUTP010000187.1 GCA_021443625.1 Bacteroidales bacterium
GCACCGGCCTGCGAAAGTTGTATGGTTTGCGACACTTCCCTGCAGGTCACGGTAACGGTGGCGGTTAAAGACACATTGACAGCAGTGTTCTCGGCTTGGGGCGCGATGGCAAAGCTCTTGCCGTCGGCAGCGGGGGTAAGAACCCAGTGGGCTTCATCGGAAACCGATGCCGTCCATTCGTAGTTGGCATTTACAGCCACCGTCTGCGCATCGGTGGCATTCCACTCCCAGTTGAGTTCAGAAGATGAAACCTTAAGGGAGACCGGTTCTTCCTTGGTGCAGGAGAAGGTCAGAATCAATGCGCACACTGCGCAAAGAAGCGATAGAATCTTTTTCATATTGTGGTTTTGTTTGCAGTTTCCAAATTGCGAAAAAGCGGCGCCGCACATCGTGCAGCGTCGCCCATAAACATTACTAACAAACTGTTTTACAGTCACTTATTACCCCCCCATATTTGTACAGGGAGAGCCATAAATTACTGTTTTGTCAGTTTTTACCATATTGTGCATAATTCAATCCAACGCAAAAGTACAACAAAAGTCACGATTGACCAACAACATACTGAGCCGTTTCTTGGATTTTTGTTGTAAATTGGCGCGCAATTAACGTTTAACGGCTTCAGCCATACATAATGAAAAAATTTCTATCAGTTGCTTTTGCCCTGCAACTCTCTGTTATCTGGGCATTTGCGCAGGACGCTTCGGTCAATGTCGCAGCCGATGCCCGTTTGGGTTGGAAGTACAACACTCTGTCGGGCGAACCGATTTCCGCAGCCAGCGGATTCAAGGGGGACTGGCTCAACCTGAAAGTTTCCGGAGACATTACGGAAAATCTCTCATTCATTTACCGCCAAAGGCTCAACCGCCTTGGCGAACCCAGCAGTTTTTTCAATTCGGTGGATTTCCTTTTCGTCAACTGGAAGCATAACGACTGGACATTCTCGGCCGGCAAGCAGATAGTGCTGGTGGGCGGGTGTGAATACAACACGGCCCCCATCGACCTCTACATCTGTTCGGAATACTGGCTCAACATTGCCTGCTACCAGCTGGGCATATCGGCGGGCCGCACGCTGGGAGACAAGGATGCCCTCACTTTCCAGATATGCCAGAGTCCCTACAATGGTATGGCCAATAATTTATATGCCTACAACCTGTTCTGGGAAGGGAAGCGCGACCTTTGGACAACTTACTGGTCTGCCAATGCCATAGAGTATAACAAAGGGAAATATCTGGGATACCTCACTCTGGGCAACCGCTTCAATCTGGGCGAACTGACATTTGACTT
>JABUTP010000188.1 GCA_021443625.1 Bacteroidales bacterium
CCATTCCACGTCGGGGCTGATCCCGATGTTCTGCAAAGCCTCGCCAATTGTGCCGGTGTGGATACAATCCATTTTCCAAATCTCCTCCGCAAGGTTGTGGAAGGCGGTTTTGTCGCCTCCGAGACCCGCCATCACGGTGGGCTTGCGTCCGCAAATCTCAACTCCCGCGGCGGCCAGTTCCCCCAGGCGGGCAAGCAGAGCCGGAGACATTTCACAGGTACTCTCATCGAGAGCCAGCAATCTATACGAAACTCCCGAGGGCATTACCAGCCGACCTTTCTTGACTTTGCTGTATTTGAGCAGGGTTTCGGCGTTGATGTAGTCGTAGGCATATCCGCGGGGGATGGCGGGATGCCCCTCCCGTGCAAAATAGGTGGCGTTGTAGCGCTCGCCGTAAAGATATGCGATGTCGGCGACATTGAGCCCCTGCATCAGCAGATGGCAGCTGCGGGCAAGGTAATCGGTCCAGGGGCGGGCCAGCTCGGCCCACACTTCGTGGCGGTTGAACCATTGGCCGTAATTGCCCAGGCCCAGCCCAGGAATGTGGCTGTCGGAGGGCTGGTGGGCAGATTCGTGTATTATGAAGCGGTTGATGCCGGCGGCAAGTTCGTCATCGGCGGTGGGCTTGAGATCTGCCGGAACGAAGGAGTACGCGAGGTCCGAACCCGCGGTGAACGATTCGGCTGCGACAAACTTCTGTCCGTAAATGTGGGCCACCGAAGCCGATTCGCGCAAATCCGCCTCTCCGAGATAATGGGGATTGTGGGTGGAGTTGACCCACATTGCCGACATGGGGATGTCTGCGCTGCGCTTGACCTCCATACCGTCGCAGTGGAAGGCCCGTCTTCCTTCGTGGCTTTCGCTGATCCGTTTCATCCCCAGAGGATGCAGGATTTCCGTAAGTTTGTCGTAGTGGTTTTCCACTATGAGACGGCCATTGGTACGCACCCAATCATAGATGAACGCATCGGTGGCGGCACTGTCATCTATGATGTAACCGGCGACTGCGGGCAGCCATCCGGTGAGGTCGTAACCGCAGCGTCCGGCAAATTCGTGCGGCAGGGATTCGCTCCAGGTGCTGCCGTGGGCCTCGTAACTGTCGTTGAGCACAGCGTCAACCTTCACTCCCTCATAAATGTCCAGATAGTTGCGGTAGTACCTTTCCACCGCTT
>JABUTP010000189.1 GCA_021443625.1 Bacteroidales bacterium
GGGGCGCTGGCATCGTTTCCCTATACTCCGGAGGAGTCTATGCGGGCGTTCAAGCATTTCTACCGTGACTGCGGCAGTTACCTTTGGGGCGAATACGGTTTCTACGACGCCTTCAACCCTACCCTCAACTGGGTTTCCCCCATCTTTATGGGACTTAATCAGGGCCCGATAACGGTGATGGTGGAAAATTACCGTAGCGGTTTCATCTGGAATCTCTTTATGAAAAACAAAGATGTCCAAAATGCCCTCAAACGGCTCGAGGACGCGAAATGACACTATGCACAAGACAATTTCTTTTCTTTCGGCAGTTGTGGCCGGATTCGTTCTCTGCTGCAGTTGCAGCTGCCCTTCGACAGGCGGAAAAGACGACAAAGATGAAAACACTGACAATGAGGTCAGGGAACAACTTTGCGACGAGGAATTTCTGGACCTTATGGAGCAGACCCATCTCAAGTATATGTGGGACGGGGCGCTACCCGTTTCGGGACTCGCTCCCGAACGAATCCACGAAAACGGAGTCTATCCCCAGAACGATGCCGACGTGATAGCCGTGGGCGGCTCCGGATTCGGGATAGCGGGATTGGTTGCCGGTATGGAGCGGGGCTTCATCTCCCGGGAAGAGGGCGTTGCCCGTCTCCGCAAGATTGTCGATTTCCTTCTCAAGGCAGACACTTTCCACGGGGCCTTCCCCCATTGGCTCGAAGACCGCACCGGCAAAGTGCGTCCGTTCGGCAAGGAGGACAACGGAGGCGACATTGTGGAGACATCATTCCTCATTGAGGGGCTTTTGTGTGCCAGACAATACCTTTCAAAATCGTCGGTTGCCGAGAAGGAACTTGCAGCGGACATCGACAGGATTTGGCACAATGTTGAATGGGACTGGTACCAAAAAGGAACCACCGACAAGCTTTATTGGCATTGGAGTCCCGAATACGGCTGGAAGATAAATTTTGCCATAGAGGGTTACAACGAATGTCTCATCACCTACATCCTCGCGGCATCAAGTCCCACCCACCCCATCAATTCCGAGGCGTACCACAAGTGCTGGGCGAGAAACGGCGGCATAGTATCCGACAAAACCGCCTACGACCTTCCGCTGGTTCTGAAATACAATGGGGCCGAGGAGTATTCGGGTCCGCTGTTCTGGTCCCACTACTCCT
>JABUTP010000018.1:0-3082 GCA_021443625.1 Bacteroidales bacterium
AAGCGGCTTGCGGGGATGTCCCCCAAGCAATACCGCATCAAAGCCCTGCGCGAGGACAGTTAGAGACAGCTTATCAGCAGACTGGATGGTCGGCCTTGAAGGTCATCATCCGCTCTTCCAAGACGGGGTAAAGTTCGTCCCGCATACGGCTGGTGCAGGCTCTGATGCCCTCCTGTTCGCTGCCGGTGGTGGCCAGATTGATGGCTGAAACGCCGTAGTAGAGCAGTTCTTTCATGAGGGTGCCGCCGCTCATTCCGGGATAACCGAGAGTAAAGAAGAATCCCCCCTCAATATCTCCCTGCACGGGATCCTTGTCATAGGGCATGGTAAAGCCCGCCCGCTTGAAGATGTCGAGCATCTTCTGTGCCCTGATCTGGTATTCGCGGGTATCCTCCACAAAGTCAATTTTCCCCTCGACCGAGGCCTCGTACATTGCCGCAAGCCCGAACTGGGTGGAGTGGGTGACGCCGGAGGTTATCATATACATTATGCTGGCAATGAAGGTCGTCCCGAAGTGTCCCGCATCGTGGTAGCGGGCGGCAAGCGTGGGGTAGGTACGGTTGAACAGGGCGGGTGATACGCAGGCCATCGCAACCCTCTGCCCGGCATAACTGAATATCTTGGAGGCAGACAGCATAATGATGTAGTTGTCGGTGTAGCGTGCCACGGTGGGGGGATAAGGGGGCTGCCAGGGGTGGCCCAGGGCGCGCCGGTAATCCATACAGAAATAGGCCAGATCCTCTATCACGATGACCCCGTAACGGCTTGCGAGTTCTCCGATTATCTGCAGTTCATCTTCTTCCAGACAAATCCAGGCGGGGTTGTTGGGGTTGCTGTAGATGATGGCGGCAATGTCCCCCTTGCTTAAAACCTGTTCAAGGCGGTCGCGGAGGGCCGCGCCGCGGAAGTCGTGGATGTCAAAACTTTCCCATTCGGCTCCGATGACCCTCAACTGCGACTTCTGGATAGGAAACCCGGGGTCAATGAACAGCACCTTGTTCTTCCCGGGGTCGAGCTGGGTGGCGATGGTGAGACTGCCGAAAGAAGCGGCCACTCCTCCGGTTGTGGGAAGGCAGCACTCTGCTGGAATATCGAGGTTGAGGAAGGCCTTGATGAACTTTTCGGTGGCGGTCTTGAGTTCGGGGACACCGGCTGCTGCGGGATAATGCTGCCCCACACCGCGGTCTATGGCATCCTTCTCCGCCTGCCTTCCTATCATGTTCGCCGGCAGGCCGGGGGAACCCTGGTCCATACGGATAAACGGGATTCCCGTACGGTCTTCAAGAGTCTGGGCAATGAGCAGGACTTCGCCGATGGTGGCTTGTTCGATGTTGGCAATATGTTTTTCGCGGGCAACGCTCCCGACAAGTTCTTCGCTGAATATTTTCATCTATGTGAGTTAGTCTGCATCCTTCAATACAGGAAATTGTTTGCGGAAAGATTGTAACGGCTCGAGGTCGATTGTTGCGGTGGCGCATTCCTCGGAATGGTCGGCGCAGCGGGCAATCTCCTTGCCCCAGGGGTCCAGCAGAACGGTGCCTCCGTCATATTCAAGACCGGACGGCTCGCTGCCCACGCGGTTGACTCCCGCAAGGTAGCACTGGTTCTCTATGGCGCGGGCCCTGAGCAGGGCATCCCAGGCGTGGCGGCGTACCGAAGGCCAGCTGGCCACATAAATCAGAAGGTCGTAAGGGGTGTCGCCGGTGTTCCTTACCCAACCGGGGAAACGGAGGTCGTAGCACACCGCAAGGCGGATGCGGAACCCCTTCCAAACCACTTCCACACGGCTGTCGCCCCCCGTATAACGGTGATGCTCCCCACCGAAAGTGAAGAGGTGGTGCTTGTCGTAGTGGACTTCGGCACCGTCGGGGGTTACAAAGTAAAACCGGTTGAAGTACCTGCCGCCCTCCTCTGTGGCCACGCTGCCGCAGATGGCGGCGCCCGTCTCGCGGGCCTTGTCCCGCATCCAGCCGAGCGAAAAGCAGTCGCTTTCGGCAAGCCCTTCGGGTTCGGTGGCAAAGCCGGTGGAAAACATCTCCGGCAGGATATAGAGGTCGCTGCCGGGGGTGGCCCCGATGGCCTCCGAGGCCTTGAGGCAGTTGGCCCCGGCATCTCCCCAGACTATGTTGCTCTGAATGAGAGTGACTTTCATCTGCAAATGTTTCAAAAGTGATGAATAAGACTGCGAAGTTAAGCCATTTTTGCAAAATATTGCTAAATTGGCGTGTCAATATGTATAACAACACGATTGAAATATGAAACAATTTGTCCGAATGCTGCTCGTGGCGGCGGTTGTGTGTCTGCACAGCGCAGACGGTTCCGCCTGCACCAATTTTCTCGTTTCCAAAGGGGCTTCAGCCGACGGCTCCACCTTCATCACCTATTGTGCCGATTCCGGCATAAGATACGGGGAACTGTATTACACTCCGGCCGCCGACTGGCCCGAAGGGAGTATGCGCACCTGCTACGACAGGGGGAGCCACGCTCCGCGCGGATGCGTGCCACAGCCGCCGCACACCTATAAGGTGGTGGGGTACATCAACGAAAACCAGGTCGCCCTCGGTGAGACCACTTTCGGCGGACGGGAATCTTTGCGGGACCCCAAGGGGATAGTGGATTACGGCAGTCTGATGTTCATTGCGCTGGAGCGCAGCCGCAGTGCGCGCGAGGCGATACGCATCATGGCGGATCTGGTGGAGGAATACGGCTACGGCAGCAGCGGAGAGTCGTTTTCCATCTCGGACCCCAATGAGGTGTGGTATATGGAGATGATAGCCAAGGGGGCCGATGAAAAAGGGGCTGTGTGGGCAGCATTCCGCATCCCCGACGGGTGCGTTGCAGGGCACGCCAATGCCGCCCGCATCACCGCCATCCCCAAGCGGAACGGTACCACAGTAATTACCGACAAGGATTGGAACAAACTTTACGACAGCAGGGTGGAGGTCATCTACAAACACGATGTCAGGGATTTCGCCCGCCGTCAGGGCCTCTTCAGCGGACGCGACGAAGAGTTTGACTTCAGCGCCGCCTTCGCGCCGGTCGATTTCAGCGCCGCGCGGTTCTGCGATATGAGGGTATGGGC
>JABUTP010000018.1:3573-7365 GCA_021443625.1 Bacteroidales bacterium
CGTCTGGCCCATTTCAAATATCTCTTTTACAACCGCACGATAGAGGATATCAGGAAAGTCCAGAATGAACTGGAGGATGGTTACATTGCGCAGGTTGGCGCGGTTGACAGCACGGCAGTGGAACTTCTGGGCAGGGATGCTGCGGCTCTCACCGGTTATCTTACCGACTATGCCTCGCGTTGCGCCGCCAATACCTGCTCGCGATGGAAACAGCTGGGAAACTTTCTCCTTGTAAAATATATGGACGGCCTCGTCAAGCAGGAAGAAGATGGTGTCTTCAAGGACAACGGTTACGGCTATCCCGCCCGTCCAAAGTCGGTGGGGTATCCCGAATCGTGGTACAGGCACGTGGTCGGGGATACAGGCGAAAAGTTCCTGGTTCCCAATCAGGATTAAAATATGCCAATTTTATCGGTTTTCTGCCTTTTTTATATTGTGATGGCAGTGTATTTTTGTTGAAATTTTTCCGATAAAACTGAAAATATGTATTCTCTTAGTGATAAACCCTTTGTCTTCAAATCGGTAAATGAGATGATGGAGACGAGTTTCCGAAACAACTGGGACCGTCCCGCCCTCTCCAATTACAAAGGCGTTACTCTCTCGTACCACGACGTCGCCCGCCGTATTGCCAAACTCCACATCGCTTTCGAGCAATGCGGGCTGAAGCAGGGTGACAAAGTTGCCATCTGCTCCCGCAACCAGGCCAACTGGGGGGTGAGTTTTCTGGCGGCACTGACATACGGCGCCATTCCCGTCCCGCTGCTGCACGAGTTCAAACCCGACAATATCCATTTTCTGGTTAACCATTCCGAGGCAAAAGTGCTATTCGTGGAAGATTCCATCTGGGAGAACCTCTCCATCGAGGAGATGCCCGATTTGCTGGTGGTGGTGCAGATTAACACATTCTCTTTCCTCTATGCACGCACGGAGGATATGCGTCAGGTGAGGGAACACCTTAACGAAAGTTTCGGCAAAAAATATCCCAACAACTTCTTCCCCGAAGATATCCATTACTACCGGGACTCTCCCGATGAAATGGCCATGATAAACTACACCTCCGGCACTTCGGGATTCTCCAAAGGGGTTATGATACCTTACCGCGCCCTGAGTTCCAACATCCAGTTTGCAAAACTCGCCGAGGCGCACATAAACAATGAGTCCGACGTGGTGTCGATGCTCCCCACTGCCCATATGTACGGCTTCATGTTCGAGTTCCTCTTCGAGATGACCGTCGGGGCGCACGTCCATTTCCTCAACCGCATCCCCAGTCCCAAAATCATTATGCAGGCCCTGGGAGAGATCAAGCCCCATATCATTGTGGCGGTGCCGCTTATCATTGAAAAAATCTATAAGACCAAGGTCAAGCCCATCCTTGAGAAGAACAAGATATTCTTCAAACTGCCCATCCTTGACAAACTTGCCGGAAAGAAAATCTGCGACGAGTTCACGAGTTCTTTCGGAGGGCGTTTTGAGGAGGTGATCCTCGGCGGCGCGGCGTTCAATCCCGAAGTTGAGGCATTTTTCCACAAGATAGGGTTCCGCTACTCGGTGGGTTACGGAATGACCGAAGGGGCCCCCATCTTCTCGTATGCCCACTGGGACCATACCCGTTTGGGTTCGTGCGGCGTGGTCGCCCCCTGGCATCAGATGAAGATAGAGTCGCCCGACCCGCAGAACATCCCCGGTGAGGTTATGTTCAAGGGACCCAACGTATTCCTTGGATACTACAAGAACCCCGAGGCCACTGCCGCCACCATTACCGATGACGGCTGGATTCACACGGGTGACGTGGGCGTTGTGGACAAAGACGGGTTTCTCTATCTGCGCGGTCGTTCCAAGTGTATGATTCTCGGCCCGAGCGGGCAGAACATCTATCCCGAGGAACTCGAGGCGGTCATAAACAACGTCAAATATGTGATAGACTCCCTCGTGGTGGAAGACCACGTGGGTCTGGTGGCTCTGGTCTATGCAGATGAGAACATAGCCGCAGCCGATGGCATCGAGGCCAAGAATCTTGGGGAATACCTCAACCGCAACGTCCTCCCCGAAGTCAACAAGGTGCTGCCCAACTATGCCCAGATCAAGAAGATGGAACTCATCCCGGAAGATTTTGAGCGCACTCCCAAGAAGAGCATAAAACGTTATCTATATCAGCGCAAGTAATGATATTCACACGCAAGGTCAACTACCACGAGACCGACAAGATGGCGATTGTCCACCACTCCAATTACGTCAAATATATGGAGGAGGCGCGGATTTATTATCTGGAACAGGCGGGACTCCCTTTCGAAATGCTGGAAGGGGACGGCATCGCCTCGCCGGTGGTGGCGATAGACCTAAGCTACAAACACCCATCGCAGTTCGGTGACACGCTGCAGATTGATGTCACCGTTGCCGAATACAGCGGGGTGCGTCTGGCATTCTCTTATGTGATGAAAAATCAGAAAGGGGAGCTGGTTTGCCGTGCAAAGTCGCAACATTGTTTTACCTTTGGAGGCAAAGTAATATCTCTCCAGAATGGATTTGAAAATTATCACACCGAGTTTGAACGGCAACTCTCAGAACAACAGTAAAATAGCGTCTCATAATATGAAAGCCGCCCCTCCCGTCGTGCATCTCAAGCCGCACAAGGAAGGGGCGGTGATGCGTCGCCACCCGTGGATTTTCTCGGGAGCGATAGCTCGTGTGGAGGGGCGTGCCGCAGCAGGGGACACTGTGTTGGTCAAGAGCGCGGACGGCAGCGTGCTCGGCACCGGTTTCTGCGAAGAGGGGACCATTGCGGTAAAGATTCTGAGTTTCAGCGAATGTGTGATTGACACCGCCTTTTTCAGACAGGCACTGCAGAAGGCATTGTCGCTGCGGTGTGCCGTGGGTCTGGCCGGCTCGGCCGATACCGACTGCTGGCGGCTGGTTCACTCCGAGGGGGACGGTCTTCCCGGACTGGTGATAGACATCTACGGCAGATGCGCGGTGGTGCAGGCACAGACCGAAGGGATGGCACTCCACCTGAAGGAGATATGCGAGGCACTCACCTCTATTGACGGGTTGGAACTCCTGGCCGTCTATAATAAAAGCAGCGAGGCCATGAAACGGATGGGGAAGGAAGAATCCATTCCCGACGGCTATCTCTACGGTTCGGCGCAGGAGGACAGCCGTTATGTTCTCGAAAACGGGATGAAGTTCGATGTTGATTTCGTGGATGGGCAGAAGACCGGTTTCTTTCTGGACCAGCGATGCAACCGTGACCTGCTCCGCAGAATGTCACAGGGGAGGCGAGTTCTCAACACTTTCTGCTATACCGGGGGCTTCTCGGTGGCGGCCCTGAAGGGCGGCGCGAAGAGCGTCACTTCGGTTGACTGCTCCGCCAAAGCCATAGAGGCGTGCCGTGCCAACCTGGTGTTGAACGGCTATGACGCCGGGGCTAACCCCTGCATCGTGGCCGATGCCAAAGAATACCTGCAGCAGATGCCCGAAGGAGCTTTTGACATAATGGTCCTCGACCCGCCCGCCTTCGCAAAGAAGCGGAGCGCTCTCCACAACGGCCTGATGGGGTACAGATTCATAAACCGCGAGGCCATCCGCAAGATGGCGCCGGGCGGTCTGCTGTTCACCTTCAGTTGCTCGCAGGCGGTGGGTAGCGACCTCTTTCTCGATATGGCAACCGCCGCCGCCATCGAGGTCGGCCGCAGCGTTCAGGTTCTCTACCGTCTCTCCCAACCAGCCGACCATCCCGTCAGCATCTTCCACCCCGAAGGCGAATACCTCAAAGGCCTCGTTCTGAAGGTGGATTAG
>JABUTP010000018.1:11477-15384 GCA_021443625.1 Bacteroidales bacterium
GGCAAGACCGTCATTCCTTTTGCCACCTCCGGCAGCTCCAGCATCACCGGCAGTGTCCGCGACCTTCGCAGACTCTATCCGGAAGTGAAGTGGCAGGACGGCAAACTGCTCAACTGTTCGGCCAAGGATGCCGCCGCTTGGGCGAAAACTCTGAGATAATCCTTCGTATGTCTAAACGGAAGAGTAGAAAGCTGCGCAAACTCCACATCGGACAGGACGATTACCTCACTGCCATGAGAAAGGCGGCGAGGGAACTTGACTTGGCCATTGGTCGCAAGCCTCTCACCGCCCTTCATAAAAGCAAGAAGAACTATACCCGGAAGATCAAGCACAAAGGCCACTCCCTTCCCGATTAATATGGAGGGCAAGTACATCACCCCCGCATCGTTGTGATTGATAGGTCAAAGATACAAAACTGAAAGCAATTCACTGAATATCTATCCCCGTTCCGTACCTCACCCAGACCTTCATGGGGGTGGGGGTGCGGTTGTCCCAGGCGTAGTAGGGGATGTATCTGAGGGTGGAGCCGTCGGGATTGGTGGCGGTGACGATGTTCACGCCGCCGAGGATGTCGCTTGCAGAGGCTTCGAGCAGGGTGCTGTCGGAGAGTGCGAAGGTGTCGTAAGCCGTTTCGTTGTCAATCCGTTCGGCGCAATATACCAGCGGGCCGCACTGCAGGGCGCGCATCCCTTCGTCTTCCCGGACCCGCGGGTCGGCAGCGACCAGAGTGGGGGAGATGTCCATCGAAACGGTGACGACGTCCCCTTTGCGCAGTTTCCGGGAAATGACGGCATAGCCTTTGTCCATCAAGGGGGTAATCTCCCTGCCGTTTATTGCAAATACGTTATTGGGGCTCCACGCGGGGACTCTGATGCGGAGTTCCTTGCGGAGGTTCGCCCCGAGGGTCAGCGTGACGTCCCCGCCATAGGGGTAGCCGGTGGTCATCTTTATGCCAAACTGTCTGCCGCAGAAGTCGAAAGACGCCTCGTTGCCGATGAAAAGGTTGACCCACAAGGCGTCGCTGCTTGTCGCATAAATATAGTTGCCTATGGATGGAAGGAAGCGCGAAATCTGACTCGGGCAGCAGGCGCAGCCGTACCAGGCCTTGCGGTGGTGGTCCCCGTCGCTTTCCAGAGGGTTGACGTAGAAGAACCGCTCGCCGTCGAGGCTTACCCCCGCCAGCGCGCCGTTGTACATCGAGCGCTCGAGCACATCGACATATTTGCCGTTGCCGGTAAGGGCATTCATCCGCGAATTCCACAGCACCATCCCCACCGACGCGCAGGTTTCGCAGTAGGCGGTCTTGTTTGGGAGAGAGTAGTCGGTGGTGAATCCTTCGTTGGAAGCGGATTGACCTATGCCGCCGGTGATGTACATATTGCGCAGGCACACGTCATCCCAGAGGCGATGGAGGGCGTCAAGGTAGTCAGTGCGCCCCTTTGCGGCTGCCACATCGGCCATCCCGCAGTAGAGGTACATCGAGCGGACGGCGTGTCCCGAAATGTCGCTCAACTCCCCTACGGGAACCGCATCCTGATAGTAATGTGCGGGCCACTCCCTCTCTTTCAGCTTGCCGAAGGTGCCGTGGCCGTGCCCCCTCTGGTCGAGCAGCCACTCTGCAAAATCAAGGTACTTGGGATCTTCTGTGACCGCCGCGAGCTTGACAAGGGCGAGCTCAATTTCTTCGTGGCCGGGAACCCAGTGGCGTCCGCCTTCGCCGAATAACGTCATCATATAATCTGCCATACGTATGGCCGCATCCAGCAGGGTACGCTTGCCGGTTGCCTTGTAATAGGCCACCGCCGCCTCTGTCAGATGCCCCGCGCAGTACATCTCGTGCTTGTCCATATCGTCCCAGCGTTCCAGCCCGGTAAGGGTGTAATAGGTGTTGATGTAGCCGTCCGGCTGCTGCGCGGCGGCGATTTTGGCAATCCACTCGTCGCACTTGGCCTCCAAAGCGGCATCCGGTGTGTTTATCAGACTGTAAGCCATCCCTTCCAGCGCCTTATAGACATCCGAATCGTCGAAGAATATTCCCGAGTGGACTCCCTGCCCGTTTGCGGCATTTTCAAAGTTGCGCATCCTGCCGGTCTGATTCTCTATCTGGTCAATGCATACCGGAAGAGTGGCCGAGGCGTGTTTTTCGAGGCGGGGCGACCAGAAACCGTCGGTAATCCTGACTTTCGAGAAATCCACCGGTGTAAGGCGGGTGGCCGGCTCCGGCTGCGCGGAACAGGCGGCAAGGAGAAAAGCTGCTACAGAATACAAGGGGAGCGCATACGGTTTCATAATGGAGTATTTTCGGTATGGTTAAGGGAGGTGAATGGTCTATCTTCACAAAGATAGCAACTATTCCGGAACAATGGGCCTTATGGAAGTGGCGTTTAGGGAAATTATGGTTGAAAAAATAAGCGGTTTGAGGTGATGTAAACGCCGATTTACGGAATTTAGTTTGTAAATTTGTGATTCAAACATCAACTGCAATGAAGAATTCTGAAATACATTCATCCGAGACAATGTCTGCAAAGGAAATAGAGGCGCTCATAGCGCTTGGCAAAGGTCCCCAAGTGGATTATGATGCCGCTTTGACTTGGGTCGATCTGTTCATTGCCCGGGCAAAAGATGACCCCGGCAAAGTGGCGGTTGCCGACAGGGACACCCACCTTACATACGCGGAACTTGACCGCAGGTCCGACATACTTGCCCACGTCCTCATAGAGAGGGGGGTGCAGGCCGACGATTTCGTGGCGGTGATGCTTGAACGCACGGTCCGTTTCCCGCTCGCGGTGCTGGCCATACACAAGGCGGGAGCAGCGTATGTGCCCATAGACCTCGAATACCCTGCAGAGCGGGTAGAATATATGCTCTCTGACTCCGCAGCAAAGTTGGTCATTGACGACAAGTTCATCAGCGGTGTGGATTTCGCCATAGGCGATGCCCGGCCCGTCAACCGCGCCACTCCCGACACCCTGGCTTATATGATATACACCTCCGGTTCCACCGGCCTGCCGAAGGGGGCTATGGTGCAGCATTCCTCATTGCGGACTCTGGCCTGCACGGTTTCCCACCAGGCTGCGCTGTCATCTTCGGACCGGCTGTGCGCCCACCCCTCATTCTCCTTCAGCGCACATATAATGGACTTCTATTCTTCCTTGTCGGTTGGGGCGGAGTGGCACATCGTGCCGGAGGATATCCGCAAGGATCTGCCGGCGCTACGCGATTTCATTGCAAGCCACAAGATTACCGGAGGCACGTTCTCCACTGCGCTCGGGTCGCTGCTGCTTGAGGAGAAGAATCTTGCAACTCTGCGGTATGTTCTTCTTGGCGGCGAGAAACTGAAAGGGGTGTCTCATCCTGAAGTTACCATCATCAATGGTTACGGCTGCACTGAATGCACCTGCTGCACGACATACTATACGATAGAGCCGGGACAGAAACCCGCCGACATACCCATCGGCCGCCCAGTGCCCAATGCATACAGTTTCATTGTTGACAAGCAGAATCACCTTGTGCCGCAGGGCGATACGGGAGAGTTGTGCATAGTGGGCCCGATAGTGGGCAAAGGATACTGGAACCGCGACGAGTTGACTGCCGAGAGTTTCATCGACTGCCCTTTTGTGGAGGGCAGGATGTACAAAACCGGCGACCTTGCCCGCTGGAACGAAAACGGGCAGCTGGAATTTGTGGGCCGTATGGATACCCAGGTGAGTCTGCGCGGATTCCGCATAGAACTGGGCGAGGTTGAGAGCAAGGCAATTGCCGTGGGCGGCATCCGGCAGGCCGTGGCGGAAGTCAAGACGGTGAGTGGCACCGACAATCTCGTGCTTTACTACGTGCCTGACGGTGAACCCGGCATAAGCGGCGACGACCTGCGCAAGGCGTTGGAGGCATCTTCGCTTGCCGAGTA
>JABUTP010000018.1:17505-20116 GCA_021443625.1 Bacteroidales bacterium
GGCGCTCGCGTCTTTCGTGCAGTTCATCGCCCGCAAGTGGAGATTGACCAGCAGGAGCCACATCTCCTGCCACTCTTCGTTCTCGTTTGACGCCTCTATGGAAGACCTCTACCCCGTGCTTACGGTGGGAGGTCAGATGCACATCGTGCCGGAGGAGTGCCGCAAGGACTTTGACGCCCTCTACCGCTTCATTTGCGAGAGGGGCATCACCGGAGGCTGTTATACCACACTGTTCGGCCAGATGCTGTTGCAGGACTACCGCCTGCCGGTCGATTATCTGGTGGTGGGCGGCGAAAAGATGACCGCCGTCCCCGACTGCGGAGTAAGGCTCATCAACACTTACGGCCCCACGGAGTTCACCGTGGATGCGACTTTCTTTGAGATTGAGCCGGGCAGGACGTATGACAACATCCCCATCGGCCGGCCTCTCGACAACCAGACGGCGTTCATTGTGGACAACACTATGAATCTCGTGCCGCAGGGCGTGGCCGGAGAACTCTGCCTCTACGGCCCGCAGATGTCGTTGGGCTATTGGAACAAACCCGAGAAAACCCGGGAGGTGTTCGTTCCCTGCCCGTTCGTGGGTAAGGACGGGGCTAAGATGTACCGCACCGGCGATCTTGTGAAATGGAACGAAGAGGGACAGATAGAATACCTTGGACGAATAGACAATCAGGTAAAGCTGCGCGGCTTCCGCATAGAGTTGGGCGAGATTGAAAGCCAGGCTATGGATGTCGAGGGCATCGGACAGGCTGTGGCTGACGTCAAGAAACTCAACGACTCGGACTATCTTGTACTCTACTACACGCTTGCCGAAGGTTCGGCCTTGACCGAATCGGACCTGAAATCAGCTTTGGATTCTTCTTCGCTTGCCGAATATATGCGTCCAGATTTCTATGTGCGGCTCGATGCAATCCCCCTGACGCCCAACGACAAGGTGAACCACAAGGCTTTGCCCGATCCCGACCTGGCCGGTGCACGCAAGGAAGGTGCTGCCCCTTCCAATGAACTGGAGGCAACGCTGTGCGGGATATTTGCCGAGACACTGAAACTCGAGACCGTCTATGCCGATGACGATTTCTTCAAGATTGGCGGCACTTCGCTCATCGGCATCCGGGTTCTTCTCAAAGCCAAGCAGAATGGAATAGAAATTCTCTACAAGGATCTCTTCGACAACCCCACGCCGCAACGGCTGGCAGCGTTCCTCAGCGCGAATGCCGTCAGTGATGCCGATGATGCGGCTCAGTCCAGTGATGCCGGCAAGGATAAGGACAACGGTATGATTGACCTGGAAGACTATAACTATTACCGCATCAACAAACTTTTGAGAAACAACACTCTCGAGAGTTTCGTGAGCGGTGTGCGCCTGCCACTCAACGACGTGGTTCTCTTCGGTGCAAACGGCTATCTCGGCATCCATATTCTCGAGCAGCTGCTCGATGAATATACGGGCAGAGTATATTGCGTAATCAGGGCAAAGGACGACGAAGAGGCTATGCTGCGTCTCTCAAGCCTCTACTTTTACTATCACAGCAAACTGCTCCAGGACTACGCCGAGCGGATATGCGTTGTGGCCGGCTCCATTACCGACAAGCCGTCGTTCGGCAGACTTGATGCCAAGCTCGAAGAGATGGGGAGTGCCCGCGATGCCTCGGTTACAGTGATAAACTGCGCTGCCAACGTCAAGCATTTCTCCGCCGGTACCGACATTGAGGACGTGAACTATTACGGCTGCCTCAACGTGCTGGAATTCTGCAAAGCGCACGGCTACCGTTTTGTCCAGACCTCTACGATGAGCGTTTCCGGACTTGTCGATATGAAAAACCGGGTTGTCGTACCCGACTATACCGAGCAGGAACTGTTCTTTGGACAGGACTATACGGCAAGCAAATACATTTACAGCAAGCTGCTGTCGGAGAGGGCTACGCTCGAGGCGGGTGCTGACGGTCTGACTGTGAAAATCATGCGTCTGGGCAATCTCAGCCCCCGCAGTTCCGATGGAGAGTTCCAGATATCGCCCCGCACCAATTCGTTTATGAGACAGTTCAAGGGCTATGCAGTTGCTGGAGCTTATCCTTGGGATGTCTGCCTGGCCGACGACCACTGCGCCCCCATCGATGACACCGCCCGGACTGTCCTGCTGCTTGCCCAGACACCCAAGGAGTGTGTGGTATTCCATAACTTCAATAATCACAACATTCTCATCGGTGATGTGATTAAGGCAATGTGCCGTTGCGGGATAAACCTCAAGGGAATGGAGTTGGAGGAGTTTACAGACTATGTCAAGACACTCGATGAGGAGACGGTTGATCTGGTTATGACAAATGTCGTGGCTTACAAGACCGGCGCTTCTTCGATGGTCACTCCCAACATACGTAACAGCTACACCCATCAGGTGCTTCTGCGTATGGGATTCACCTGGTCCGACACCGGCGACCTCTATATGGAGAAGTTTGTGAAAGGTCTGAAGGGCCTGGATTTCTTCAGCAGGGATTAGTAGAGATCAGTACCCCCTGCGCCGTCGTACGGCAAAGTTAAGAAGCTGTTTAAACTTAATTACAAAAATTCTTTATGTTTGTTTTTTGCATCTTTGCATTGTTTTTTCAGTTAC
>JABUTP010000018.1:20956-32939 GCA_021443625.1 Bacteroidales bacterium
ATGGCGGTCATCGCCCTGATTACCGTGACCTTCGGCATATTCGGAGATTTGTTCGAATCCCTCATAAAGAGAAGGTTCGGGGTTAAGGATTCGGGAAGAATCCTGTTGGGACACGGCGGCATTCTGGACCGTTTCGACGGCGCTATATTTGTCTTTCCTGCCGTAACGGCATATCTGATGCTGGTAGGAGTATTGTAGCATATCTCCCCAACCCTGACTGCTCTCTTGCGTGCGTATTTGGTTTTCGCCCGTTAATGTTGTATATTCGCAGAAATATACACACAAAGCTTACAAAAGGTATGTCCATTCATAGAGAAGGTTGGAAAATAATCGCAATATCGGCGTTGGTGGTAATCGCAATTGCCGGTCTCGTTGCGTTTTTCACCGGTTCTGCACTGGCCCGGTGGATTGACGCGTCGGTTGCGGCTTTTCTGGTACTCTTCATAGCCTTTTTCTTCAGGGTTCCGGCAGGACGGGTTGCTCCGGACGACGATGCGGTGGTGTCCGCCCCCTCCGACGGCAAGGTGGTCAGCATCGCTCCCGCCTATGCTCCCGAATATTTCGACGGCCCCTGCACCCGCATATCGATATTTCTCTCCATCTTCAATGTTCACGTCACCTGGTATCCTGTTGAAGGTGAGGTTGTCTATAGCCAATACCACCCGGGACGCTTCCATCTGGCGTTCCGCCCCAAAGCATCCAACGACAACGAGCATACCACAATCGTTGTCAAAAGCAAAAGCGGGGTGGATGTGATGTTCCGGCAGATTGCGGGGATATTGGCCCGCCGTATCGTCTGTTATGCTGAGCCGGGAGTGAAGTCGGGCAAGGCACTGGAGGCCGGTTTCATCAAGTTCGGTTCCCGCATCGATGTCTTCGTCCCCAACGATTCGGAGATTCTGGTAAGGGAGGGGGATAAGGTGAAGGGGATAACCACCCCTCTGGCACGCATCAGGTAATTCATACTCATAAAAATATGGACGAGAAGATTATTTTCTCAATGAACGGGGTGGGGAAAATCCTTCCCCACAACAACAGAGTCATTCTGAAAGACATATATCTGTCTTTCTTCTACGGAGCAAAAATCGGCATTGTCGGTATGAACGGCTCCGGCAAATCCACTCTGATGAAGATTATCGCCGGTATCGAGAAATCGTATCAGGGGGAGGTCGTATGGGCCCCCGGCTATTCTGTGGGATATCTCGAGCAGGAACCGGTGCTGGACGACGGCAAGACCGTACGCGAGGTGGTGGAAGAGGGGATGCAGGAAGTTGTCGATCTCCTCAAGGAATACGAGGAGATAAACATGAAGTTCATGGAACCTATGGACGACGATGCGATGAATGCCCTCATCGCCCGTCAGGGGGAACTTACCGAAATGATAGACCACGCCGGAGGATGGGACATTGACGCAAAACTGCAGCGGGCGATGGACGCCCTGCAATGCCCCGAACCCGATGCTTTGGTGGGCAACCTCAGCGGTGGCGAGCGCCGCCGCGTGGCATTGTGCCGTCTGCTGCTCAAGGAACCCGACGTGCTGCTCCTTGACGAGCCTACGAACCACCTCGACACCGAGAGTATCCAGTGGCTGGAGGCCCACTTGCGCCAATACAAGGGAACCGTGATTGCGGTGACCCACGACCGATATTTCCTCGACAATGTGGCCGGTTGGATTCTGGAACTTGACAGAGGAGAGGGTATCCCCTGGAAGGGAAACTATTCTTCCTGGCTGGAGCAGAAGACGGCCCGTCTCGCAATGGAGGAGAAGCAGGAGAGCAAGCGCCGCAAAACCCTCGAAAGGGAACTCGAGTGGGTGCGGATGGCTCCGAAGGCCCGTCAGGCCAAGTCGAAGGCCCGTCTTGGCGCCTACGAAAAACTGTTGGGTGAGGACGGCCGTCAGAAAGAGGAAAAACTCGAAATTTTCATCCCCAACGGCCCCCGTCTGGGCAACAAGGTCATCGAATGCAGCGGGGTCAGCAAATCGTTTGGAGACAGGGTTCTTTTCGAGAACCTCACGTTCAGTCTCCCTCCCGCAGGCATCGTAGGGGTTATCGGACCCAACGGCGCCGGAAAGACAACTCTCTTCAGACTCATTATGGGTATTGAAACCCCCGACAAGGGGAGTTTCGATGTCGGTGAGACGGTGAAACTGGCCTATGTTGACCAGCAGCACAAGAAAATCGACCCCGACAAGACAGTCTATGAAACCATTGCCGACAACTCGGAATTCGTGAAACTGGGGAACAAGGAGGTCAACGCCCGTTCCTACGTTTCAAGATTCAACTTCTCCGGAGCGGATCAGGGGAAGAAGTGCGGTATTCTCTCGGGCGGTGAGCGCAACCGCCTCCATCTGGCCCTTACATTGAAGGAGGAGGCCAACGTGCTGCTGCTTGACGAGCCTACCAACGACGTGGACGTCAACACAATAAGGGCGCTCGAAGAAGGTCTTGAGAACTTTGCCGGATGTGCCGTGGTGATTTCCCACGACAGGTGGTTTCTCGACCGTATTGCAACCCATATCCTCGCCTTCGAGGGGGACAGCCAGGTCTATTTCTTTGAGGGAACCTACACCGAATACGAGGAGAATAAGAAACGCCGTCTTGGCGACGTGACACCCAAACGGTTCAAGTACAAGAAACTGATGGATTAACGGGGCAGAAATCCCTTCTGTCCCGTGATGCAGGTCACGTGAAAACGGAGCGCCGATTCGCAGTCGGACGCTTCGTTTTTCTGTATATAGCCCTCATATACCAGTTTGCATGAAACCGGAATGTACAAGTCCTGCGTAATGCAGGGGGCCACGACAGAATACCTTCCCCTCAGGAGGCCGGCGGCGTGATAGGCGTCAATCCAGTCAGGAGTGACGGTGTCGGCAATTTTGCCGCCGGAGATGCCGGGGTCGATGCAGATAGCAACCGGCAGGCGGTGAGTACAACTCTCAATGTCTTTTCTCAACTGCTCGGCTTTTGCAAACTGCACATCGTGCTTGGCATAGGCCATTTCAACGGAGAAACTGTCTTCTCCGGCGACGTTGCAAGCCATCCGTGAGATGCGGGTGAGGCCGTTGCTGCGCCATATCAACGCAATGTCGCTGCTCTGAAGGGCGGTTGCGGGGTCGAGGTTTATCACATATTTGATGAACTCGTGGCAGGCCGCCCCTTTCCGTATGGTGCGGATTCTGAATTTGTGTTCGAGGGACTCGTGGATGAAATCCTTGAATGCCTTGTCAAAATTATCTTTGGAATGCCGATGGTGGCGTAGGGAAAATTTCATCATAATCTTGTCTGTTTCAGAGCCGCTTCCAAATCTTTGGGCGAGATGTTCCTTGCAATCACCTTGCCACGTCGGTCGATATGGTAAATCCTCGGCACAATGCTAAGGTCGTACAGGTTATAGATGTCGCCGTCTGGCCACTCCGCCCGCAGGTTTCTCCAACTGCGGGGGGCGTTTCCGATGCTTGCGAGCCATTCTTCCTTGTCGGGACCCACATATACCGAAACCAGTTTTACTTTATTCTTTCTAAGGAGGTCGTCCAGCGCTTCAAGCTGCTGCTTGTAAGACTGGCACCTGCCGCATTGCACGAGATTGAAAAAGATTACGGTTCCCCCCTTGCCCTTGTGCGACAAAAGTCTGACGCTTTTGCCACGATGGTTGTATAGGGTGGCGTCAGCGGCACAGGTACCCGGCAGGTTTTTCTGGAACAATTCGCACCGTGCCTCAAACTGTGATATGACTTCCTCCGACCACAAATCCTCTCGACCCAATATATGGTTGCGCGCCACCCAGTCGGCACTGGCGCAGGCATCGGACGCTTCGCTGCCGTGCAGGTAGTTGTAGATGCCCAGAAAGGAATCCCGCAGGAGTGTGGAATCGCCTTGCGCACTCCGCTCGAATGCACTGCAGAAATCCCTTACAGCAAGGGTGTCGCAGCCGACGTTCTCCACAAGATTGTCCATAAGGGAGAACAGTCGGGCAGTGAAAGAGCCGTCCCGTTCCAACAAAACCGCAAGGGCCTCGGCATCGAGTTTGCGTCCCGAGATGCGGTGGTCGCGGTCGGTCATCAACATCATCGGAGTTGACAGGACTCCGTATTTCAGATGGAACGAAGATTCCCCTTCGGGGTCCCAGAGGTTGTGCACGATGACGCGCGGATTGGCTATCCTGTCGAAATGTTCCCTGCGGTAACTTTCCCAGGACGCTCGGTCGCTCTGGGTGAAAACGGCATACAGGGTGATGCCTTCCGCTCCGTCATATCCGTTGAGAAGAGAGGTAAGCAGCGGCGTCTCTTTGGCGCAGGTGGCGCATTGGCTGTCGTAGAAATAGATTATCCCTATGCCGTCGTTTCCCCTTAAGTCAATCTTCTGCCCCCATTCATTCTCCAGGACGAGTGCCGGAGCCGGCCGGCCCACCAACGACTGCCGGTTGAACTCGGCGTAGGTATATAACAGGGGATATGTTTCGGGATACGGCCATTGCAGCGTTTTGCTGAGGAACCATTTGTCAGCGATGTGAACGGCGACCGCCTCTATTCCCATAATGGGGGAATTGGCGAAGTAGTCGTAGGCCAGACCAGCAATCGCAGCCCGGGTGCCGTCATCCTGCGGCGACTGTATAAGAACGTCACACCGACGGATGACTGAGTCAATCGGCATCCGGCAGATGGCGTCAAAGTAGGCCCGGACCGAATTGTGGATAGTTACGGTGTCGGTTGCGGCGAAGGTGGAACGCAGGGAGCCGGAAGCCCTCCCGGGAAGATGGAACCCGAGGCAGCACAATAAGCAAAGCGATGCTATGACAGTCCTGCGCATTCCTTCGGGAGGTTTATTCTCTGCTCTTGAGATATTTGGCAATGTCGATGTTTGGCGGAAGGAACCCTTCGGCAGTGCCGCCGTTCACGAGGATGTCTCTCACAACCGTGGATGAGATGAAGGAAAATTCGTGGCTCGAAGGGATGAAGACGGTCTGGATGGAGGGATGCATCTTGTGGTTGGCCTGCGAGATGGCCCTCTCCAGCTCGAAGTCGGTGGTGGTGCGCATCCCCCTGACGAGGAATTGCGCCCCCTTTTCGATACAGAGGTCAACGGTGAGGCCGGTGAATGTGCACACTTCGACGTTGGGGATGTCCTTTATGGCGTCGCGCACAATCTGCTGCTTGACTTCGATGGGGAAGAATCCGTGCTTGGAACTGTTGTTGCCGATTGCGATAATCACCTTGTCAAAAATGGTCAGTGCGGATTTCAGCACCTCAAGGTGTCCCAGAGTGAAGGGGTCGAATGAACCGGGGAAAATGGCTGTTTTCATTGTAATGCTATAATGTCCAATCTATCGGCTGCTTGCCGGCAGCTGCAAGGATTTGGTTGGTCTTGGAAAAATGGCGGCATCCGAAGAAGGCGCCGCGGGCGAGGGGCGAGGGGTGCGCCGCCTCGAGAATGTGGTGGCGTGAACTGTCTATGAGATCCCTCTTTGAACGGGCGAAATTGCCCCAAAGGAGAAACACGAGCCCATCGCACCGGTCGCTCAGAGTTTGGATGACCGCATCGGTGAAAGTTGTCCATCCCAGACGGCTGTGGGATGCCGCCTGCCCACCTCTGACGGTCAGAATGGCGTTCAGGAGAAATACTCCCTGAGCGGCCCAGCCCTTGAGCGAACCGTCCCGACCGCCCAGAGAAACGCCCAGGTCGCTTTCTATTTCGCGGTAAATGTTGCGGAGTGACGGAGGGATGTTTACCCCGTGGGGAACGGAGAACGAAAGCCCTTCGGCCTCGCCGGGGTTGTGATATGGGTCCTGTCCCAGAATCACCACCTTGACCTTGTCTATCGGAGTGAGGTTAAAGGCGTTGAAGATGAGCCGCCCGGGAGGGTAGATGGTTATCCCTTCCCCCTTTTCCCTGTGAAGCGCGGCAGCCAGATCTTCAAAATAGGGCTTGCTGAATTCGTCGGCCAGCGCTTCTTTCCACGAGGGGTCTATCTGAACGTCCATAGGGGTTATTTCTTTTCCTGCAGGACAAAGTTAAGAACTTCATCGACACTGTCAACATAGTGGAAATTCAGGCCGCTCACATAAATCTCGTTGATGTCCTCCACATCGCGGCGGTTTTCGCTTGAAATCACTATGGTGCTGACGCCGGCCCGCTTGGCGGCCAGAATCTTCTCCTTTATCCCTCCCACGGGGAGAACCTTTCCCCTCAGGGTGGTTTCGCCGGTCATGGCCATCCCCTTCATCACGGGACGCCCCGAGATTGCCGAGGCGATGGCGGTGACCATTGTGATGCCGGCTGAAGGGCCGTCTTTGGGCACGGCTCCTTCGGGAACGTGTATATGGAAATCTTTTTCGGCAAAAATTGCAGGGTCAACACCGATTATCTCGGGATTGGATTTGACGTACTGGAAGGCAATCATCGCCGACTCTTTCATCACGTCGCCCAGGTTGCCGGTGGTGGTAAGCCCCCCCTTGCCGGCAGAGGTGCTGCACTCGATGAATAGAATCTCCCCACCCATCTCGGTCCACGCCAGACCGGTTACGACACCGGGGACTTCGTTTCCCTTCTGCATGTCGTGGTGGGCGGTTTCAAGCCCCAGATATTCCTTCAGCGCAGGTACTTCTATTGTGACGTTCCGCTCTTCCCCGAGGGCAATCTTGCGCGCCGTTACCCGGCAGATCTTGGCAATCTGCTTGTCAAGTCCCCTCACGCCAGATTCGTGGGTGTAGTTGTCAACCATATATTCTATGGTCTTTTTGGGGAGCTTGAGCTCTGAGCGCAGCAAACCGTGGTCTTTGAGGTTCTTGCGCAGCAGGTGCTTGCGGGCTATCTCCACTTTCTCCTGTGCGAGGTATCCCGAGACGTTTATCATCTCCATACGGTCGCGCAGGGCGGGATGTATCGATTCGATGGTGTTGGCGGTGGTTATGAACAACACGTTCGACAGATCGTAGTCGAGGTCAAGATAGTTGTCGTGGAATGCGGTGTTCTGTTCGGGGTCAAGCACTTCGAGGAGGGCCGAAGCGGGATCTCCGTGGTTGCTCGAGAACACTTTATCGACTTCGTCGAGCACTATCACGGGGTTGATGGTGCCGGCTTTGTGGATTGTCTGGATGATGCGTCCCGCCATAGCCCCTATGTAGGTGCGGCGGTGACCGCGTATTTCCGACTCATCGTGCAGACCGCCGAGAGAAATTCTGCCGTACTCCCTTCCCAGCGCCTTTGCGATGGACTTTCCGAGAGAGGTCTTACCCACTCCCGGAGGGCCGTAGAGACACAATATGGGAGATTTCATGTCACCTTTCAACTTGAGGACCGCCAGATATTCTATGATGCGCTCCTTCACCTTCTCGAGCCCGTAGTGGTCGGCATCCAGCACTTTGCGGGCGTGATGCAGGTCGAGATTGTCTATCGACATCTCCGCCCACGGCATATCGAGCAGAAACTGCACGTAGGAATATGCTACCGTATAGTCGGGCGACGAGGGATTCATCCGCTCCAGTTTCCGGAGTTCCTTCTCGAAGCACTCTGCCGCGTCTTCCGGCCAGACTTTCTTGGAGGCCATCTCCCGCAGTTCGTAAATGTCGTCGGAAGATGACATCCCGAGTTCTTCCTGAATGGTCTTCAGCTGGTTGTTGAGGTAGTACTCGCGCTGCTGCTGGTCCATCTCCATCTTGGCCTTGCGCTGGATCTCCTCCTTTATCTTGAGAATCTCCATCTGCTTGTCCATCAGGGCCAGCAACTTGATGCCCCTCGATTTGATGCTGTTTTCCTCAAGGAGGGGAATCTTGTCCACCGGATTGTCGATGTCGATGGTGGTGGCCACGAAATTTATCAGAAAAGGAATCTGGTCGATGTCCTTGACAGCGCTTATCGCTTCCTGACTGACATGGTTTGTCAGTTTCAGAATCCTTATGGCATTGTCCTTGATTCCGTCCGAAATGATTTTCATGTCGGGCTCCCCGATCTGCGTCAAGTCATCATTGAGATATGTCACCGACGCGGCCAGATAGGGATTGGTGAGTTCCACCGACTTGATGGAAAAACGTTTGATGCCCTGGATGATGGCCGTCATAGGCCCTCCGGGAATCTCTATCAGCTTTACAATCCGTCCCAATGTGCCCACGGGGAACAGGTCTCCCTCTTCAGGGTCTTCCACCCTCGGGTCGCGTTGGGTGACCGTTCCCACAAGCTTGCTGCCGTTGTAAACTTCATCCAGCAGCTGCAGGGATTTTTCGCGTCTTACCGGTATCGGTATTATGGTGTCGGGAAACAACACGGCCCCGCGCAGCGGCAGAAGCGGCAGCATGTCGGGCAATTCGTTGTCTCTCAATTTTGTGGGGGATTCTATGTCCATCACGGGGATAATGCTCATTCCCATCTCTTCGTTTCCAAATATAAAGGTGTCTTTCATCTTTCGTGTCAAAATGTCAGTTTGCCTGCCTGTTTTATGCGGACAAATATAACAGTCAATCTTTATGCCAAAGACAATTTTTCAAAAAATGTAAATATCTGTTTGATATATAAAAAAATAACTTTACTTTTGCACTCCCAATCCCGATGACTCTTCCGGTGATGGGCGAATCAGACAAATATAATTAATAATAGTAAAGCAATTTAAATTATGACTAAAGCAGACATCGTTAGCGAAATCGCTAAATCAACAGGTTTGGAGAAAGTGGTTGTCCTCAATGTGGTTGAAGCATTCATGGACAGTGTTAAGGATGCTATGGAAAAAGGCAACAACGTATATCTCCGTGGCTTCGGAAGTTTTGTAGTTAAGGAGCGCGCAGAGAAGGCAGCCCGCAACATCTCGAAGAACACCACCATCCACATCCCTGCACACAAGATTCCCGCTTTCAAGCCTGCAAAGTGCTTTGTTGAGGAAGTTAAAAAAATCAAATAATCATATAAAACCTAAAGACCATGCCAAGCGGAAAAAAGAGAAAGAGACATAAAATGTCCACGCACAAACGTAAAAAACGTTTGCGCAAGAACAGGCATAAGAAGAAATAACTGGATTAACCGATAGTTCAGTTCGAAGGCTGACCATAGACGTCAGCCTTTTTTGCAGTCAACCCGATGGAAAAGAACCTCATAATAGACGTCAGCGGCAGCAGCGTATCCATAGCCCTTCTGGAAAACGGAAGGCTTATGGAATACAACGCCCAGACCGACAGCGGCCGCTCGTTTTCCGTCGGGGACGTATATCTGGGGAAGGTCAGGAAACTGCTGCCGTCGCTCAATGCCGCCTTTGTGGATATAGGCGATGAGAAGGAGGCCTTCATCCACTATCTTGACCTCGGGTTCCATTTTGACGCCTTCACCCGTTTTGTCCAGCAGATAAAGCCCTCGTCCAATTTCGCCAACCTCTACACCTCCATCAAGGCGGAGGAGCCGTTGGAGAAGGAGGGGAAGATTTCGGACCATCTGAAAGTCGGCCAACCCATCCTGGCGCAGATAATAAAGGAACCCATCTCCACGAAAGGTTCCAGACTTACCTCCGAAATTTCCATAGCGGGGCGGAACATCGTGCTGATGCCTTTTTCCAACAAGGTCAGCGTTTCCCAGAAGATATCCTCCAAAGCGGAGAAACAGCGGCTGGAGCGTCTCATAAAAAGCATTCTTCCCCATAATTACGGAGCCATAATCCGTACTGCCGCCGAAGGGAAAAGGGCGGCCATTCTCGATGCCGAGGTGAAATATCTCATAGAGAAGTGGGAGAGTTCGTGGAAAAAGATGGCATCTTCCAAGGACGTGCAGCTGCTCTTCACCGAAAGCAGCCGCACGATGACCACCATCCGCGATTTGCTCAACGATTCTTTCACCAACATATACATCAATGACAGCCAGGTCTGCGATGAGGTCCGCAATTACATAGCGGTCATCTCTCCCGAACAGGAAAAAATCGTCCACTTCTATAAAGGTGCCGCCCCCATATTCGATTATTTTGACGTCACCCGTCAGATCAAGGGGTCTTTCGGCAAGGTCGTCTCAATGAAAAAGGGCGCTTATCTTGTCATAGAGCACACCGAGGCTATGAACGTCATCGACGTCAACAGCGGCACCCGCATCAGAGCCGAGGCGCAGGAAGACAACGCCCTTGAGGTCAATATGTCGGCCGCAGAGGAAATCGCACGGCAGATGCGTCTGCGCGATATGGGCGGCATCACAATAGTCGATTTCATAGATATGGCAGACGGAGAACACCGGAACCAGCTGCTCAAGCACATGCAGCAGTTGATGGAGACCGACCGCGCCCGCCATACCATCCTTCCCCTAACAAAATTCGGACTGATGCAGATAACCCGCCAGAGGGTGCGCCCCGTGACCGAAATCGACCCGAGGGAAGTCTGCCCGGTATGCGGCGGAAGCGGAAAGATTGCCCCTACGCTGCTGCTGGACGACAAGATAGAGTCGGAACTCTCGTGGATAGTGTCCGAGATGGGCGTAACGAAGTTGAAACTGACGGTCAATCCGGTGACTTACGCCTATATCACAAAGGGCTGGTTCAACAGCAAGTGCCGTCGTTGGGCCCGCAAATACAAATGCAGCATCAAGGTGAAGCAGAAAGAGGATATGCCCCTTACCAAGTTCAGGTGGTTCGACCTCGCTAAAAAGCGGACGCTTTCTCCATTTTAGCCTTTATCTCTCCGTTGCAGAGGTTTCCGATGCTCCCGATATGGGTATGCCCCAGTCCGGCAACGCTTTTCGATCCTTCATAACTGAATTTCCCCTCTTTCACGGCTATGCCTATCTCTCTGTAGGCATCCCTGAACGGCACTCCCGTCACCACCATATTGTTGACCACTTCCACAGTGAACATCGGGTCGTACATCGGAGAATTATCCAGAATGTGCTCATTTACCACTATGTTCTCCAGCATATATACCGCCATATCCAGGCACTCCTCCATAGTGTCGATGGCGGGGAACAGGATGTCTTTAAGTATCTGGAAGTCGCGATGGTAGCCGTGCGGATGGTTGGTGGTCAGAAGCGCTATCTCGCCGCTGATGCTCTCCACGCGGTTGGTCTTGGCCCGCATCACCTCCCACACGTCGGGATTCTTCTTGTGCGGCATAATGCTGCTTCCGGTCGTGAGATTGTCGGGAAATGAAATGAAGCGGAAATTGCTGCACATATACTGGCAGCAGTCGCTGGCCAGCTTGTTGAGGGTGGAGGCGATGGATGCCATTGCCGCCGCCATGCATTTTTCACTCTTGCCGCGGCTCATCTGGGCTGCCACGGCGTTGTAGTTAAGGTCGCCGAAACCCAGCAGGCCGGTGGTCATCCTGCGGTCCAACGGGAAAGAACTTCCGTAGCCGGCAGCGCTTCCCAAAGGATTCTGGTTCACCACCCGGTAGGCGGCCCCCAGCATCTGCATATCGTCGCACAGAGCCTCTGCGTAAGCCCCGAACCACATTCCGAAGGAGGACGGCATCGCCACCTGCGCGTGGGTGTAGCCAGGCAGGATTACATCCTTGTACTTCTCCGAGAGTTGCTGCAGCATTTCGAAGAGAGTCAGTACCTTGCCCCTGAGTTTCAAAATGGCGTCGCGCATATAGAGCTTGAGATCGACCAGCACCTGGTCGTTGCGGCTGCGGCCCGAATGAATTTTCTTGCCAATGTCTCCGAGGGAGCGGGTGAGGAGCGTCTCCACCATCGAGTGGATGTCTTCGGCATCGGGTTCCATAACAAATTCCCCCCGCTCTATGCTGGCGGCTATCTTGTCAAGTTCCTTCTGGAGAATCTCCTCTTCGTCCTTGGGGAGAAGCCCCACTTTTGCCAACATCGCGATGTGGGCCTTGGAGCCCTGCACGTCGTACGGTGCAAGTCTCATATCGAGTTCGCGGTCATTTCCCACGGTAAATTTCTCTACTGCATTTGAGGCGGCAGTGCCTTTGTTCCAGAGTGCCTGCATAGGTAGATTATAGGAAGGTTTCAAGAAGCTGTTTAAATTTGATTCAAATTTTTATTTATGGAATGTTTTTAAGCAGGTTTAC
>JABUTP010000018.1:32982-40052 GCA_021443625.1 Bacteroidales bacterium
AATGCAAAGATGCCAAAAACAAACATAAAGAATTTTTGTAATTAATTTTAAACAGCTTCAAAGATTTTCTATGAATTTGACATACCCGCGGATGCCGGCGGCGACTTCGCTGCGAAGGATGTACTCGTCGGCTTTGTGGGAGCGGCGGGAGTCTCCTGGGCCCATCTTTATGGCTGGGATTGTGAGCCGCATCCAGTCGGAAGTGGTGGGGGAGGTGCAGCATTCTATCCCGAGGGCGCGGGCGTTGCTTATGAGGAGATGTCCGGCGGGTGTGGCGGACGAACGGTTGGTGAGGTTGCGCGGCTTCAGTTCGCTCCCTTTCACGGCACTCTGCAGCATCTCCACAATCTCGGTGTTGGAATAGCACTCTGTGGGACGGATGTCAACCACATACGAGCACGTCTCGGGAATGACGTTGTGCGCCGTTCCGCTGCTGATCTGCGTTACGTTGAGCCGCACTTCTCCAAGAATCGGTGAAATCCTGTCGAACTTGAAGTCCTTGAGGATTTCTATGTCTTTTATGGCCTTGTAGAGGGCATTGTCCCCCTCTTCGGCTCGGGCGGCGTGGGCGCTGCGCCCCTTTGCGGTGGCGTCCAGAACCAGCAACCCCCGCTCGGCAACCATCGCCTGCATGCAGGTGGGCTCCCCGACGATGGCAAAGTCGGCGATTTTCTCAACTTCGGCTGCAAGTGTGTGCATGCCGCCGTGTCCAGACCGCTCTTCTTCGCAGGTCAGGGCCAGCAGAAGGTTTACGGGACACTCTTTTTTCTCCTTGAAATAGAGAAACGTGGCAATGGCGGAAACCACGGATCCGCCGTCATCGTTGCTTCCGAGGCCCAGAATTCTTTCCTCATCCTCGGGGGGATTCAACGGATCGAAAGTGTAGGCAGCGGCCGCCGGCACGGTGTCGATATGGGCGCACAGCATCAGCGTGGGGGCATCTGCCCTGAAAACCTCCCGGGATGTCAGGTTGTTGCCGATGCGTCTGACTGTCACCCCCCTGTCTTCCAGATATCTCTGGATATAATCGGCGCACTCGTTCTCTTCGAAGGAGAGCGAAGGAATTCTTACCAACTGCTCCAGCAGGACGCAGGCCTCTGTAACGTATTTTGAGATATCTGCCATCGCGGGCTGCTATTTTATGGTTGTCTGGAGATTGCCCAGAAGGTTTGAAGCGTGTTTGATGATGACTTCCTTCACCCCGTTGTCTATCGCCTTGAATGCGTTTTCAAGTTTGGGAAGCATACCATCAACCACACGCCCTTCGCTTTTCAACTGTGCAAAGAGGGCTTTGTCTATCTCGGGAATAATGGAAGTGTCATCGTCCTTGTCGTAAAGCACTCCGTTTTTTTCAAAACAGAAAATTACCGAAGTCCTGTAGAAAGGGGCCATCGCCACTGCGATGCTCGAGGCCACGGTGTCGGCATTGGTGTTGAGAAGGGTGCCCCGGCCGTCGTGGTTTATGGCGCACACCACCGGCACTATGCCGTTTTCAAGGAACATTCCGAACGATTTGGGATTGACATCCGCGATGTCCCCCACGAATCCGTAGTCTATCGGCTCCTTGGGACGCATATTGGCCCGGATGGCATTGCAGTCGGCACCCGACAGCCCGACGGAGTTGCAACCCAGCTTCTGGAGTGCCGCCACGATGTTCTTGTTGATGAGTCCGGCATAAACCATTGTCACAACCTTGAGGGTTTCGGCGTCGGTGATGCGGCGTCCTCCCACCATTTGGGGCTCTATCCCCATTGTCTTAAGGAGCTGGCTTGCCATGACGCCGCCGCCGTGCACCAGAATCTTGGCCCCTTCAATCTTTGTAAAATCGTTGAGGAACCGCTCCAGAGCAGCGGGATTGTCAATCACGTTGCCGCCTATCTTGATGATTTTGAGTTCTTCCATACGCTATAGTCCCAGGAGGATTTCTTTGAGGACGGTCTGTGCCGACACCACACGGTTCGCCGCCTCGGGTATCACAATGGATTGGGGCGATTCAATGACGTCGTCGCTCACTATCATATTGCGCCTTACGGGGAGGCAGTGCATAAAGTAGGCATTGTTGGTCAAGGCCATCTTCTCGGTGGTCACTGTCCACGACCTGTCCATGTTCAACACTTTGCCGTAGTCCGCATCGTTGTATGCGGCCCAGTTCTTGGCATATACGAAGTCCGCTCCGGCAAGGGCCTTGTCCTGGTCATACTCCACCCTGGCGTTGCCCACGAAGGCCTCATCCAACTCGTAACCTTTGGGATGGGTTATCACAAACTCGTAATCGGTGAGGTTGATACCTTCTGCAAAAGAGTTTGGAACCGCCTGTGGCAGGGCTTTGGGATGGGGCGCCCAGGTCATCACAATCTTGGGTTTGGCGGTTTTCTTGAACTCTTCGATGGTAATCATATCGGCGAACGTCTGCAGCGGATGGCGGGTGGCTGCCTCCATACTGAATACCGGTTTGCCGCTGTATTGTATGAACTGATTGAGAATAACCTCGTTGTAGTCGGCTTCCTTGCTTTCAAAGCGGGCGAAGGAGCGTACTCCGATAGCGTCGCAGTAGCATCCCATAACCGGGATGGCCTCCAGCAGATGCTCCGGTTTGTCCCCGTCCATAATGACGCCCCGCTCTGTCTCAAGTTTCCAGGCGCCTTGGTTGACGTCCAGTACAATGACGTTCATCCCGAGATTGAGGGCCGCCTTCTGGGTGCTGAGCCGGGTGCGCAGACTCGAGTTGAAAAATATCATCAGCAGGGTCTTGTTGCGGCCGAGAGCCTGGTCGGCAAAGGGATTCTCCTTCACGTATTTTGCCTTGGCAAAAGCCTCTTCGAGGTTGCCGAGTTGTTTTACCGATGTGAAATGACGCATAGTAATCCGGTTATCTTGTAAGTTCATCAAATGCATTTACAAACTGTTCCAGTTCGCCCTGCGATATGCAGAGAGGGGGGAGCAGCCTTATCACGCCGCCGCCGGCGCCGCCCGTGAAGATGTGTTTCTCAAAGAGCAGCCGATCGCGCAGGTCGGCGTATTCGGGAGTCGGCTCGATGCCTATCATAAGTCCGCGTCCCCTGAGTTCCCTGATGGCCTTGTTGCCCTTCAGCGCATTTGTCAGATATTCTCCGCCCGCCTGTGCGTTTGCCAGCAGGTTTTCATCCTCCATTATCTGCAGCACGGCCAAAGCTGCGGTGCAGGCGAGATGGTTGCCTCCGAAGGTGGTGCCCAGCATACCGTAACTTGCGGGGATGTCGGGGTTTATGATGATGCCTCCGATGGGGAATCCGTTGCCCATTCCTTTTGCCATGGAAACGATGTCGGCTTTGACTCCGGACCATTGGTGGGCGTAGAACCGTCCGGTGCGTCCGTAACCCGACTGCACTTCGTCCATAATCAGGAGGGTTCCGGTGGCGTTACACGCCTTCCTTACCGCCCACAGGAAATCTGAGGTGGGTTCGTGGATGCCCGACACACCCTGGATGCCCTCGATGATGACGGCGGCGAACTCCTTTGTGGCAAGGGCTGCTTCCATTGCGGCAACGGCATTCAGCGGGGTGAACGTCACGTTCTCCGTGCGGTTGAAGGGGGCCTGAATCTTGGGATTGTCGGTGGCGGCCACGGCTCCGCTGGTTCGTCCGTGGAACGACTTGCCGCAGGCAAGGATTTTGGCCCGTCCGGTGGTGAACGAAGCCAGTTTCATCGCGTTTTCGTTGGCTTCAGCGCCGGAGTTGCAGAGGAAAAGGTTGTAGTCGGGATAGCCGCACAACCTCCCCAGATTCTCCGCCAGTCTGCGCTGAAGCGAGTTCTGCACGGCATTTGAATAGAATCCAAGATTGTGTATCTGCTTCTCAAGCATCGCCACGTAGGTGGGATGGCAGTGTCCTACCGAAATTACGGCGTGTCCCCCGTACAGGTCGAGATATTCTATCCCATCGCTGTCCCATATATGGCATCCCTGGCCCTTTACGGGTTCCATCGGCCACAATTTGTATGTATTGAAAAGATTCATAAAAGTTTGAACTGATGTTAAACAGCTTCTAAAATGCGTTTGCCTTGAGCCTCAATCCCATATCCTCGGGGAATCCGAACATCAGGTTCATATTCTGCACGGCCTGGCCCGAGGCCCCCTTGACAAGATTGTCGATGACCGAAGAAACGTGGACGTATCCGTTGTGCAACTCCACGTGGAGCTGGGCGTTGTTGGTGTTGACCACGTCCTTCATAAACACCGGAGTCTCGCTGTGGAATACAAAACGGGAGTCTCCGTAGAAATCGTTGAATATGGTCTGATAGTCCTGTTCGGAGAGGCCATCCTTGGCTTTGGTATAGACACTTGCAAATATGCCCCGTGCAAAGTCACCCCTCATCGGCACGAAATTCACGATGGGCTCGGAGCCCATATGGCGGGCTGCGTTCTGTCTGATTTCGGCAAGATGCTGGTGGGTGAAGTTCTTGTATATGGAGATGTTGTCCGTACGGTTGCTGAAATGGGTGGTGTCGGAGAGCTTCTTTCCCGCTCCGGTGGCACCCGTGATGGCCGTAACGTGGATTTCGTCAGTTACCAGACCTGCATCGGCAATGGGGAGGATTGCCAGCTGGATAGCCGTGGCAAAGCAACCGGGGTTGGCTACGTCGTGCGCGCCTTCCGATGCGGATCTACCTTTTGCCCCTTCGCACAGACCATACACGAACCGGCGTCCGCCGTATGTGCCGTCCAGCCTGAAGTCGTTCCCCAGATCGATGATGCGGCAGTCGGCAGGAATGTCGTGGGTGTCAATGAACTCGCGGGACACACCGTGTCCGAGGCAGAGAAAAAGGACGTCCGCATCGCCTACCTCTCCGCCGAAGCGGAGATCGGTCATTCCCAGCAGGTCGCGGTGAATGTCGCTCACTTTCACACCTTCGGAAGATGTGGTTGTGGCGGCCGTAATCCTGACTTCCGGATGATTCAGAAGAATCCTTAAAAGTTCCCCTCCGGTGTAGCCGGTGCCGCCCGCTATCGCTGCCTTGATCATATCTTTTCGTCTTTATGCGCTCCGTAATAAACTCTGAGCGGGGTTGAAGATACTTTGATGAACCCTTTGGCTTCTTCGGCAGTCCAGCCCTTCTGGGTCTCACCATATTCGCCGAGTTTGGATTTGAGAAGGTCGTCCTCCGAATCCACGCCCACCGTGGAGAAGGTGTAGGGCTGCAGTTTGAGGGTGACGGTGCCGTTGACGTTGCGCTGGCTGCTCTCGAGCATCGCTTCAATGTCCCTCATCACCGGCTCCATATACTGGCTCTCGTGCAGGAACATGCCGTACCAGTTGGCAACCTGGTCTTTCCAGTATTGCTGCCATTTGCTCAGGGTGAATTTCTCGAGGAACTTGTGGGCGCCGATTATCAGCATCGGGGCGGCGGCTTCGAAACCGACCCTTCCCTTGATGCCGATGATAGTGTCCCCCACATGCATGTCACGTCCTATGCCGTAGGCGGCTCCAATCTCCTCAACTGCCTGTATGGCTGCGATTTTGTCGGTATAGCGCTTCCCGTTCACACCGCAGAGCTCACCTTTCTCGAACTCAAGCGAGAGAATCTCGCTGCCCTCTTTCCTGACCTGTTTGAGATATGCCGACTCGGGAAGTCCCTCGCGGCTGTCCAGAATTTCGCCGCCGCAGATGGATGTGCCCCAGATGCCGACGTTGTATGAATATTTGAGTTTGGTGAAATCGGCTTCAAAGCCCCCTGCATTGAGGTAATCCACCTCCTCCTTACGCGTCAGGTTGCCGTCGCGGGTGAGGGTGATGATTTCCATTTCGGGACACATCACCAGAAAGGTCATGTCGAACCGTACCTGGTCGTTGCCGGCACCGGTTGAGCCGTGGGCGATGGCCGAAGCGCCTATCTCCTTGGCATAGCGGGCTATCGCCATTCCCTGGAATATCCTTTCGGACGAAACGGAAATGGGGTAGGTTCCGTTGCGCAGGACATTGCCCATCACCATATATTTGAGACTCTTATCGTAGTATTCCCTGGTCACGTCCAGAGTGACATATTTTGTGGCTCCGAGCTTGTAGGCATTCTCCTCGTTGGTTTTCAGCTGTTCGGGACTGAATCCTCCGGTGTTGGCACATACGGCATGTACCTCATACCCCTTTTCGCGGGCAAGGTACATTACGGTATAGGATGTGTCCAGTCCGCCGCTGAATGCCACCACCACTTTTTTCTTCTCAACGTGCTCGGCGGGGTCGTACAGCAGGGCGGAGCAGAGGCACCGCTCGCTCTCGTTCCTTTTGAGTATGTCGAAATTCTTGCAACCCTCGCATCCTTTCCAGAACTCGGGGTCGTCGGTGAGTTCGGAGAAAGTGACCGGCTTGTAGCCCAGTTCTGTGTTCATTTTCATCACGGCAAGGCCGGTGGTGATGCTGAACAGCTTTGCATTGGGGAACAGAGTGCGGGCCAGATCGAATGTCTTGCGCTTGATCTGGCGGGCCAGACCCATATTGCGGTATTTGTGCGCAACGATAAGGCCGGAAGTGGCCACAAACTGGCTGTGTCCCCACGACTCTATATAGGAGAATCCTGCGAATTCCCCTTCGGAATCAAGGGCGATGACCGCCTTGCCCGCATTGATTTTTTCAATGATATATTCGGGGGTGCGGTTTGCAATACCTGTCTTGCGCTCCTGGGCAGAGATATAAATCTCGTTGCAGATGTCTTGCGCGAATTTTGCGTGGCTCTGGTCGGCCACAATAACTTTAAAATCCATAATTGTTTGGTTTTGGGGTTGGACGTTGTCAAATGTTCGGGGGTTCTGCTGCCCTCTGAAGTGGAAATGTAAGCCTGCGTGAACGTGAGCTGAAATCACGCCACTGGCTTAACGTCGGACACGTCCTATGGAGATGGAATTGATTTTTGCTTTCATAGCGGCGCAAATATACTACACTTTATTTATATAGGGCGTAATTTTGAGGAAAATTTGCCCGGCTTTGCCCAAATTTCCCGTTGAGAGAGGTTTATCTTCCTCTTGGAGGGTGCTTCTGCGTGGGTTTCAGTAAAATTTTTTGAAAAAGTTGTAAAAAATTTGGAAGGAAGTAAAAAGTGTG
>JABUTP010000190.1 GCA_021443625.1 Bacteroidales bacterium
CATGAACATGAACATGAACATGAACATGAACATGAACATGAACATCATCACGGACACCACCATCACCACGAAGGGGGGGAGGTTGAAGAATATGGTATCGGCACGTTTGTCTATTACCGCCGCAAACCGTTTGACATAAACAGGTTCGACAGCTTCGTGGCCAACCGATGGCCCAAAGAGGCCATCCGCGTCAAGGGTATCTGCTGGTTTGCGGATGACAACGATATGGCATACCTGTTTGAGAGTGCCGGCCGGCAGAAGAAGCTTGTGGAGGTGGGACAGTGGTATGCCACCGCGCCGGAAGAAGATTTGCGCAGGATAGCGATGGAAGATCCCAATTTCCTGAAAGATTGGGATGCAGAGTGCGGCGACAGGATGCAGAAGCTGGTCTTTATCGGGCAGCATCTCAACAAAGAGCAGATTGCGGCCGACCTGGATTTCTGCCTGGAGCAATAGCCGTCCGTCGCCAACCAACATTTTGATTTTAGGAAATATATCATTAACTTTGATTTCAAACTTGTTCCGCTAATAATCCAATAACCAGATAAATTCAATAAAACTATGGGAAAATTTGTAGTAAAGCTTCGCACCAACGGCGATTATCAGTTCGACCTTAAAGCCACCAACGGTCAGGTTATCCTCACCAGCCAGGGTTACAAGTCCAAAGCCACCTGTCTCAACGGCATTGAGTCGGTTAAGAAAAACTGTCTCGTTGACGCACGTTTCGAGCGCAAGACTGCCAAGGACGGATCACCTTATTTCAACCTCAAGGCTACCAACGGACAGGTTATCGGCTCCAGCGAAATGTATTCCAGCGTTGCCAATATGGAAAACGGCATAGCTTCGGTTGTCAAGAACGCTCCCGAGGCCCCCATCGAAGACACCACCGAGTAATAAGCTGTTTTTTAAGAATAATCATAGGCCACGCATCTCCACCCGGGTGCGTGGCTTTTTTCTGCCACGCAACTCTCCTTCCGTGCCGATAAAGTGTGCCTGATTACAGGTTCTTCTCATCAAGTTCTGCTTTGCAGATTGACATAATCTCGTCTATGATTTCGATGCACCGCTTGCGGGGAATGCGGATGCCGGTGCCAGCCGCTGTCATATCCTCGCGTGAAGGGTTGCCCACATACCTGACGGATGTCGCGTGCTCGCCGCGG
>JABUTP010000191.1 GCA_021443625.1 Bacteroidales bacterium
CGGATGTTGAACGAGCAGACTTTCAAGGGCTGCGGCTCGGCCTTGGGGGAGCAGGCTCCCAGAGTCAGCAGGAGGCAGAAGGCAACCGCTTGAGCGACAATTTTCTTCATACTATTTGATCATGTTTCTGAAGATGAAATAATAGAGCAGGAGGCCTATCCAACTGCAGCTGAGGATTGCGATGGAGATGAGGATTTTCCAGAAAACACCGATGGTTTTGGTGGTAAAAAGGTCATAAACGCACCAGATTGCAAGTGCCAGACCTACCCAGTAAACGATTTTTGCCATAATTAAAGTTATTTGATGAATTGAACAAAGATAAGCAATAAATCGTAACTTTGTTTCCTTAACAATTGAAACGGATATGAATTTTGTAAAGACCGGAATAGAGGGTGTGGTCATAATCGAACCCAGGGTTTTCGAAGATGAAAGGGGTTATTTCTATGAATCCTTCCGTAAGGACGAGTTCGCCCGGAATGTGACGGACGCCGATTTTGTGCAGGACAACGAATCCTACTCCAAGGAGCGCGGAGTGGTGCGCGGCCTCCATTTCCAGACCGGCGAATGGGCGCAGGCAAAACTCGTGAGAGTGGTGAAGGGGATGGTGCAGGACGTGGCGGTCGATTTGAGGGAAGGTTCCCCCACATTCGGGAAATATGTGTCGGTAATTCTTTCGGAGTCAAACAAGAAGATGCTCTATATACCGCGCGGCTTTGCCCACGGATATGCGGTGCTGCAGCCCGACTCCGTGTTCCAGTACAAATGCGACAACTACTATGCTCCCGACCATCAGGGGGGCTGGCGGTGGAACGACCCATTCTTCGGTATAAAATGGGAGGTTGAGCCGTCGGAGGTCATCCTCTCGGCAAAGGATGCGGCCGCCCCGTTGTTTGAAACACGATAGCGGCGCCCCTGAAGATGAACAGATTTCTGGCCCATCTGCTGATTCTGCCGCTCAGAGTGCTGTCGCTGCTCCCGCTGAAGGTGCATTACCTTTTTGCGGATGTGCTGGCGTGGCTTATGGAGAAGGTGGTGAAATACCGCCGCCGCGTCATAGACATCAATCTCAAGATGGTTTTCGGAGACAAGAGCGACGGGGAGCGGAGGGAGATTGCCCACGGCTACTACAAATATCTGGC
>JABUTP010000192.1 GCA_021443625.1 Bacteroidales bacterium
AATATGCCGGTGCGGCCGGCGGCTTCATCGACAGTTACGGCTTCCCGTTCTGCCGCGGTCGGATATTGTCCAATGTGGAGAAAGACTGCGGACAGTATGACGAGCCGGTGCAGTGTTTCTGGGCCAGCGGGGCGTGTATGATGGTCCGCTCGGCCCTTTACCACCATCTCGGCGGCCTGGACGAGAACTTCTTTGCCCATATGGAGGAGATTGACTTCTGCTGGCGGGCAAAACTCGCGGGCCACCAGGTTTGGGCGGTGCCGGAGTCTGTGGTGTATCACGAGGGGGGCGCCTCGCTCAATATGGGCAATCCCCGCAAACTCTATCTCAACTACCGCAACAACCTTCTGATGCTCTACAAGAACCTTCCCACAGGGAGTTGCAAGGCCATAATGCGCCGCAGGCGGTTTATGGACTTCGGGGCTTCGCTGGTCTATCTCTTTACCGGAAGGGTGCAGTCCGCCAAGGCGGTATGGCGCGCCTACAGGGACTTCCGCAATATGCGTGACGCGCTGGACATAGACCAGTCGGCGTTCAGTGAGGACGGCAACGATGTCGGACGCTACGAGGGGAGCATCATCTGGCAGTATGTCAAATCGTTTGGCAAGGCGACCTTCGAGAAGGTCTGGTGAGCCGGTTCAAGGCTCGTCTTGCGGCCCCCTCCATAGAAAAATCTTCCGCCATGACCGACAGAAAACTCCAGATATTCTGCACTCTTGCCGAAACCCTCAACTTCAGCAGAACCGCCGAGCGGTGCGGCATAAGCCAGCCTGCGGTGACCAAAGCCATCGCTTCTCTGGAGAAGGAACTGGGCAAGGCCCTTTTTGTCAGGTATGGCCGCGACATAGCCATCACCTCCACCGGCGAAAGCCTGCTCCCTATAGCCAGGCGGATACTTGCCGAATACTCCGGCATCGAAAATTTGAAGTGATAGTTCTCACTGCGGGATTAATCGTCAGATTTTTTGCATATTGACGAAAAACGATTATCTTTGCAGCCCTTTTAGAATAATTAACCAATTTTCAAGTATGTTAAAACAGTAC
Organism: Bacteroidales bacterium; assembly: GCA_021443625.1. Lineage (GTDB taxonomy): Bacteria > Bacteroidota > Bacteroidia > Bacteroidales > UBA932 > Equibacterium. Next base: position 1,044 of record JABUTP010000192.1, read on the forward strand.
GAAACCGTTTTCATTGCAACTCCCGTTTTGTCTGAAGCTCAGAT
>JABUTP010000193.1 GCA_021443625.1 Bacteroidales bacterium
GTCAAGGAGGCCTACATCAACTCCGGCAGCGGGATAATGGATTTCGTGCCTACGGTGGAGCGCATCCGGCCCGATATTCTGCTGGTGAATGAGGATGGGGACAAACCCGAGAAGCGGGAGTTCGCCCAAAAGATGGGGATGGAGTATGTGGTGCTCAAACGCGTTCCGGCAGACGGGCTGGTGGCCCGCAGCAGCACCGACATCAAGAAGGCGAGCGGGGGCATTCCCACCCGTCTCGACCTTGCCGGCACGTGGATAGACCAGCCGTACGTGTCGCGTTTCGCACCGGGGTGGGCCATCACCATCTCCCTTGAACCGACTTTTGAAGTGCGCGAGCGGTGCGGCCTGTCAACCTCCACCCGCAACGTCATCAGGAAGATATGGCCCTACAAGCTGCCCGATATGGATCCCGAAATGCTGGCCCGTCTGGTCTTCTGCTTCGAAAACGAACCCGAACGGAGCGACGGCATCATCAGCGGAGCGCAGGATGCCATAGGGATATGTATGCCCGGATTGGTCCGCCACTGGTATAACAGCCGGTTCTGGCCCGAAAAGACCGAAAGCTGCCACGATGAGACAATCCTGCAGTGGCTCGAGTCGCATCTCTGTATGATACCGATGTTCCCCAGACGCGACGGTTGCTCAGTGGTGAAGGACAGCCCCTTTGTGGAGGCAAGTGAAGACTACACCGACACCTACCGCATCAAACTCACCCAACGCCTCGCCGGTGCCGCCGACCGCTGCTGGAATGCCATTATGAAGATGGATCTCGACGGTTTCTCCGCTGCCTACAAAGACTCCTTCAATGCCCAGACCGCAATGTTTCCCGCAATGATGCAGCCGGGCGTTCAGGAATATATAGACAGATACTCGGCAGAACCCGGCGTCCTCGCCTGGAAGATGCCCGGGGCGGGAGGTGGCGGCTATCTCGCCCTGGTCGTCAGCGACCTTGAGGCCTTCTGTGCTTCCCATCCCGACGCCATCCCGCTGACCATCCGCCGGAAGGGGGAGTAGGTGAATTTTGAAGAAAAATGAAAAAAGGTTGCAAAAAATTTGGTGGGAAACAAAAAGT
>JABUTP010000194.1 GCA_021443625.1 Bacteroidales bacterium
AACATAATCCTCTTTCTGGTGGGGCTTGTGAAACTCCGCCGGTATATGTTTGTGACGCTGCTGGCCCTGCTGCCCACCATCTTCTTTGCGGATTTGTTTGTAAAAATAGGCAGTGAGGAGAAGAGTGTCGGGGGGAGCAGCATCAAGGTGATGAGTTACAACGTGGGGCGGTTCAAGTCGGCGGCAAAAGGGTTGGACGGCGACGTTATGGAGAGAATTATGGAATTTGTCAAACGGGAATCGCCCGACATAATGTGTTTCCAGGAGTTCTCCATAAAGGATACCGTCCTGATGGACAGGCTGCTGACAGATATGCCATACAGGTGCAACTCGCTATTCAAAGGGAGCGAACATTTCGGAAACGTCACGTTCAGCCGTTTCCCCATAACCGACTCGGGCAAACTCCTTTTCGGAAACAGCCGCAACTCGGTTGTCTGGGGCGATTTTCTGATAAACGGCAAGACCGTGCGCTTCTACAACTGCCATCTGGAGTCATCTGCAATCTCGTTCTCCACCCTCATCCAGAAACTCTCCAAGAAAGGAAAATTCACCGACGAGGTGCTGGCCGTCCACGAGAAACTGCTTGGCACCTACAACCGCCGCGCAAATCAGGTTGACATCCTGCGCGAGGACATTGACAACTGCCCCCACCCCACCCTGATATGCGGCGACTTCAACGACACCCCCATGACATATACATACAGGCAGTTATGTCACCAGCACAAAGACAGTTTCGTGGAAGGAGGGCGCGGATTCAGCGCCACTTATTCCTTTTTGTGGCCCGTTCTGCGGATAGACTACCTTTTGCTGCCGGAAACGATGGACGCCGACCGGCACATCGTGTCAAGGGTGCCATTCTCAGACCATTACCCCATCAGTTCCCTGATATATCTGTAAATACAATTCGCAAGATTATGGAAAACGAAGATCTCAAATATGAAATTGAAGAGGGCGTGAAGGCCCTTGGACGCGGAGAAGTCATCCTCTACCCCACCGACACCATCTGGGGGCTGGGGTGCGACGCCACCGACAGCGATGCCGTACAGCGCATCTATGAAATA
>JABUTP010000195.1 GCA_021443625.1 Bacteroidales bacterium
CCTCCGATTCTCGCTGCCGCAGACGGGGCCGCCATCGACTGGGACGGCAACCGCTCCATAACGCTGGAATATCTGGCGGGGCAAAGGAACAACGATATGCCGCCCGGCAGGCACAAGCCCCGCTATGCCATTGAGGTCTGCGGCGCGTGCGAGAACAATCTCAAGAACATTGACGTCAGGTTCCCCCTTAAATGCCTTGTGGCGGTGACGGGGGTAAGCGGTAGCGGAAAGTCATCTCTGGTGGGGGATATCCTCTACCCGGCTCTCTATCGCCATATCAACCAGATGGGGAACAACCCCGGAGCATTCCGGCAACTCGGGGGCGACCTCTCCAAAATCACCCAGGTGGAATATGTAGATCAGAATCCGATAGGGAAAAACAGCCGTTCCAATCCCGTGACATACCTCAAGGTTTATGATGACATAAGGAAACTCTTCTCGGAGCAGCCCTACGCCAAGATGAACGGTTACGGCCACTCTCATTTCTCCTTCAACATAGACGGCGGCCGCTGTCCGCAATGCCAGGGCGAAGGGGTGGTGCGCGTTGAAATGCAGTTTATGGCGGATGTCTCAATGATCTGCGAGTCGTGCGGCGGGAAACGCTTCCTGCCCGACATTCTCGAAGTCCGTTTCAGAGACAAGAACATCGCCGAAGTGCTCGACCTGAGCGTGGAGGAGGCGATAGAGTTCTTCAGAAACTCGGGGGACGGCAGCGCCGTCCGTATCGCAGACAAACTGAAGCCACTGATGGATGTGGGGCTGGGCTATCTTAAATTGGGGCAGAGCAGCAGCACCTTGAGCGGCGGAGAGAGCCAGCGGGTGAAACTGGCATCGTTTCTGGTGGGGGACGGCAGCCGCGGGTCGGTGCTGTTCATATTCGACGAACCCACCACGGGACTCCATTTTTATGACATCGAAAAACTTATGAAGTCTTTCCACGCCCTGATTGAACGCGGGCATTCCATCATCGTGGTGGAACACAACCTCGACGTCATAAAGGGGGCCGACCACATAATAGAACTGGGGCC
>JABUTP010000196.1 GCA_021443625.1 Bacteroidales bacterium
CGGGACGGAGACGATGGGGAGTTTTCGGCAAGGGCTCTTGATTCCCTCAAAACCGCTTTCCAGAAGGGGGAGGGTAGGATATTCGCAGGCCCTGCGGAAGATATCCGCCCCTATTCGAATATCTTTGAGGCGGACGGAATCCTGTTCGAGACTCCAGACGAAAATCTGTTCAGCTACAACAGCCCGCTTGGGGCGTGTCCCGAATGCGGCGGCTACGGGAGGGTGATAGGCATCGACGAAGCCCTCGTCATACCCAACCCCACCCTGAGCGTCTATGACGGGGCGGTGGCGTGCTGGCGCGGCGATTTGATGAAATCCTACAAAGACGAACTCATAGAGTCCGCCTATAAGTTCGACTTTCCCATTTTCACCCCTTACAATGAACTTGCAGCGGAGCAGAAAGCGTTGCTGTGGAGCGGAAACGAATATTTCGCGGGGATTGACGGCTTTTTTGACATGGCCCAGCGGAACCGCTACAAAATACAATACCGCTACCTTCTGAGCCGATATTCGGGCAAGACGACCTGCCGGAGCTGCGGCGGAAGCCGTCTTCGCAAAGAGGCCCTTTATGTGAAGGTCTGCGGAAAGACCATTGCCGACATAATGTCGATGCCGATCACCGTTCTCTCAGAGTTTCTGGGCGGAATGGAGTTGGATGAGCTGGAGCGCGGGCTTGTGGAAATTCCCCTGCGGGAAATCCGGCAGCGGGTTGAGTGCATAATGGGGGTGGGCCTCGGCTATCTGACGCTCGACCGCCCCTCATCGACTCTGAGCGGTGGGGAAAGCCAGCGGATAAATCTGGTGAAGGCCCTCGGCAACAATCTGGTGGGCTCGATGTACGTTCTGGACGAACCCAGCATAGGCCTTCACAGCAAGGATACCCAACGGTTGATAGCGGTGCTGCGCAACCTCAGGGACCTGGGCAACACCGTAGTGGTGGTGGAACACGACCGGGAGATAATAGAAGCCGCCGACTATCTCATAGATGTCGGGCCCAAGGCGGGTACCGAAGGGGGATAGA
>JABUTP010000197.1 GCA_021443625.1 Bacteroidales bacterium
TGACTTGCAGCGGTTTGGATAATTTTATCGAAAGTGACGGTTCAATAGGAAAATACCTGCTTCTCTCAACCCACCGTGATATCGTTCTGGACCCCGCGTTGATTCAGATGGCATTGTACAGGGCCGGTTACCCCTGCACTGAGATTGCTGTGGGGGACAATCTTCTGGCAAACAGTGACATTGAGGATGCAATGCGTTCCAACAGAATGATAAAGGTGGTCCGCAGCGACAATCCAAGGGTTGTTTATACCACTTCAAAACTCCTGTCGGCATATATGCGCGAGCGGATAACCCAAGGTGAATCGTCGGTGTGGATCGCTCATCGTCAGGGACGTACCAAAGATGGTAACGATGCCACTGAGCAAGGCTTGCTCAAAATGCTAAATATGAGTGCCAATAACGGTTTTACCGAAAGTTTTGCAGAACTCAGGATAATGCCAGTGGCCGTAAGTTACGAATACGAAACCTGCGGGGCATTGAAGGCCCTGGAACTCTATATGAAAGAGCAGCAGGGATTCTACAGGAAGGCCCCCGGAGAGGATACCAACAGTATGCTTCAAGGTTTTATCCAACCCAAAGGAAGAGTTCATATAGCATTTGGCAAACCATTGACATTGGAGGAGATAAAGAGTGCAGATGCAGCGGAGCATAACGACAAGTTCCGCAATCTGGCACAAATCATAGACGGTCATCTTCTGGACCTTTTCAAACTTTGGCCTACCAACTATGCGGCAGCCGACATCCTCGGCGGCAGCGATACCCATTTCAAAGACGGAAAGTACAGCGAAGCCGACAAGGTTGCTTTCACGGAACATATCAAGAAGGAGACGGAGGGGATGCCGGAGGCAATCTACCGCCGTCTGCTCGAACTTTATGCAGCACATATCAACAATCAAAACAAATAACAGATGAAAAAGATTTTATTATCACTCGCTTGTGCATCAATGGTGCTCTCGGGTTGTGGCGCAATGTCTAATCTTGCCAAAGGGGCTCTTGCCGGAACAGGTGCGGG
>JABUTP010000019.1:0-6369 GCA_021443625.1 Bacteroidales bacterium
TGGCGGTGATTGCCGGTTGCACACCACGTGTGCAGCCGGTGACCTCACCGGATTCCGAAATAGAGCGCAAGGTTGAGAAAACCCTCTCCTCAATGACAACCGAAGAGAAGGTCGGACAGATGATACAGCTCGTGGCGGACCTTTTCGGGCACAACGACGAAAACGGTGTGTTCGTGATGGATACCGAGAAACTCGACTCAATCTTCACCAACTACAAGGTCGGCTCGATTCTCAACGCCCCCAACACTATGGCCCCCACGGCGGCACAATGGGAAGGGTATATAGCAACGGTTCAGGAATCATCCGTCAGATGCCTGGGAATCCCCTGCATCTTCGGACTGGACCAGAACCACGGCTCCACCTACACTCAAGGGGGGACGCTATTTCCTCAGAACATCAATCTGGGAGCGACTTTCAACCGCGAACTGGCACGCGCCGCTGCGGAAGCAACGGCATACGAAGCCCGAGCCATAAGCGTTCCCTGGACTTTCTGCCCCACCCTCGACCTCGGCCGCGATCCGAGATGGTCCCGCATCTGGGAGAACTTCGGCGAAGACTGCTATGTCAATGCCGAGATGGGACGTGCCCAGGTACTCGGCTTTCAGGGTGAAGACCACAACCACATCGACAATCAGCACATAGCGGTATCGCTCAAGCATTATCTCGGCTACGGCGTTCCCTATTCGGGCAAAGACCGCACCCCCGCCTGCATCTCCCCGGCAGAACTCAGGGAAAAGCATTTCGCACCATATCTGGCGGGCATCAGTGCGGGCGCTCTGTCGATTATGGTCAACTCCTCGTCCGTCAACGGAATGCCCGTCCACGCCAACCGCGAACTGCTGACCGGCTGGCTCAAGGAGGAGACCGGCTGGGACGGCGTGCTCATCACCGACTGGAATGACATCAACAACCTTTATACCCGCGAGATGGTGGCTGGCAGCCAGAAGGAGGCCATTCGCATTGCCATCAATGCCGGCATCGATATGATAATGGAGCCCTACCATCCCGAAGTATTCGACGTGTTGATGGAACTCATTAACGAGAAGGCCATTCCCATGAAGCGTATCGACGATGCCGCAAGGCGCGTGCTTCGTATGAAATACCGTCTCGGGCTGTTTGACGCCCCTCAGCAGAAACTTGCCGACTATCCCGATTTCGGAGGTGAGAAGTTTGCAAGACTCGCCCTGGAAGGGGCAGAGGAGAGTATGGTTCTGCTGAAGAACGAGAATTCTGCTCTCCCGCTGAAAAATGGTGCCAGGATTCTGCTCACCGGACCCAATGCCAATTCGATGCGCTGCCTCAACGGAGGCTGGAGCTACACCTGGCAGGGCCATCTGGCAGACAGTTTCGCCTCGAACCACAACACCATTTATGAAGCATTCTGCAACCGTTTCGGCAAAGAAAATGTCATACTCGAGCAGGGAGTTACCTACTTTGAGGCCGGCAAATACTATGAGGAAAACACTCCCGACATAGCCTCTGCAGTGAAAGCCGCTGCAAGGGCCGACGTCATAGTAGCCTGCATAGGCGAGAATTCGTACTGCGAAACCCCGGGCAATCTCACCGACCTCAATCTGTCGGAAAACCAGCGCAATCTGGTCAAGGCCCTGGCTGCGACAGGCAAACCGATTGTACTGATATTGAGCGAAGGGCGTCCCAGACTCATTGCTGACATAGAGCCGCTGGCCGATGCCGTGGTGGATATTCTCCTTCCGGGCAACTACGGCGGTGACGCTCTCGCCCGCCTTGTGGCCGGAGACGCCAATTTCAGCGGCAAGCTCCCCTATACCTATCCCAAGGAAATCAACTCTCTGGTCAACTACGACTTCAAGAAGAGTCAGGAGGTTGAGACGATGGCCGGCGCTTATGACTATGACGCCCGCGTCACGGTTCAGTGGGGTTTTGGTTTCGGTCTCAGTTACACCACCTTCGCCTACAGCAACCTTACGGTTGACAAGAGCAGTTTCACCGCTGATGACACGCTTCATATCACTGTTGACGTGACCAACACCGGAAGCCGTGCGGGTAAGGAAGCCGTGCTGCTCTACAGCAGCGACATTGTAGCCGGAATGGTTCCCGACGGGCGCCGCCTGCGGGCTTTCGACAAGATTTATCTGGAACCCGGCCAGACTCAGACCGTAAGTTTTGAACTGGCGGCTTCGGACCTGGCATACGTGGGGTATGACGGCCATTGGGTCATAGACGAGGGAGATTTCACGCTCCAGACAGGTAATCAGACTGCCGGAATCACCTGCTCCCGCACAAAGCGCTGGGACACCCCGAACAGATAAACGGTTGTTTACGACTATATGGAAACCGATTTGGTTAGGTTAGTTTACGGTTTCCAAAAAAGGGACTGGCCGCCTTAGGTCAGTCCCTCATTATTTTCATTCGTCCCGTATCGGAGAGAATCATTCGCCGCTGTAATCGACAGCAGCCTTCACAAAACTCATGAAGAGCGGGTGCGGATGGAGAACTGTGCTGTGGTATTCGGGATGAAATTGGGTTGCAAGATACCATCTGTGGGTCGGAATCTCCACAATCTCCACCAGATCGGCATCGGGGTTGGTGCCGGTGCAACTCATCCCTGCACGTTCGTAATCTGCGCGGAAGGCGTTGTTAAACTCGTAACGGTGGCGGTGGCGCTCCGAAATGGAGTCTTTGCCGTAGATGGCGGCCGCCTTCGACCCCTGTTTCAGGGTGCAGGGATATGCACCGAGTCTCATAGTTCCGCCCATACGGGTTATCTTCTTCTGCTCCTCCATAATGTCTATCACATTGTATCTTGTGTCGGGAGCAATCTCTGCGCTGTTGGCACCGGCAAGGCCAAGCACATTGCGGGCAAACTCCACCACCATCATCTGCATTCCGTAGCAGATGCCGAAGGTGGGAATATCGTGTGTCCTGCAATATTCGGCTGCCTGAATCTTCCCCTCGGTGCCTCTCTCTCCGAATCCGGGGCAGATTACCACTCCGGCCATCGGAGCGAGCGATTCGGCAACGTTCTCCCGGGTGAGGAACTGGGAATCAACGAAGACTATCTCCACCTTGCGGTCATTATATACACCGGCGTGCTGCAGACTCTCGCGGATGCTCTTGTAGGCATCCTGCAGGGAGTATTTGCCCACCAAAGCGATGCGGACGCACTTTGTGGCGGCTGAGCGGCGGGCAAGGTAGTCTCGCCACTGCGACAGTGCGGGAGTCTCCCCCACCTCCATACCCAGACTCTTCAGGATGGCCACGTCCAGCCCCTGCTCCTGCATTGCAATGGGAACCTCATAGATGGAAGGCATATCCTCACTCTGCACCACGTGCGAAGGCTCCACATTGCAGAATGACGCCACCTTGTGCATCAGCGCCTCGGGCAGATGCTTCTCGGTGCGTAGCACCAGCACGTCGGGCTGCAGGCCAAGCCCCTGCATCTCCTTGACAGAGTGCTGAGTTGGTTTGGTTTTCAATTCTTCGGCAGCTTTGAGATAGGGAATATAGGTCAGATGAATGAAGCAGATGTCCCCCTTGTGTTCCCACCTCATCTGGCGCATTGCCTCCAGGAACGGCATCGACTCAATGTCTCCGATGGTGCCGCCTATCTCGGTGATGACAAAGTCGTACTCCGTGGGGTCGTCCTCCCTGCGGATGCGCCGCTTGATTTCGTCGGTGACGTGCGGCACAACCTGCACGGTCTTGCCGAGATAATCGCCCCGCCGCTCCTTGTCTATGACGCTGCTATAGACGCGCCCGCTGGTCACGGAGTTGCCGCGGGTGGTATGGATTTCGGTAAAGCGCTCGTAATGTCCCAGGTCAAGGTCGGTTTCCATCCCGTCTTCGGTGACATAGCACTCGCCGTGTTCAAACGGGTTGAGGGTTCCGGGATCGACATTTATGTACGGGTCGAACTTCTGGATTGTGATTTTGTAGCCGCGTGCCTGCAGCAGTTTTCCTATTGATGACGAAATTATCCCCTTTCCCAGAGAGGAGACCACTCCTCCGGTGACAAATATGTATTTCATTTCTATTTTTGGTTATAAAGTGGTTGTCTATCTTGCATCGGCGTGGCCTTCGTACCAGTTGATGTATGCCCGGTTTATCATCTTCACCCCTCCGGGTGTCGGGTAGTCGCCCGAGAAGTACCAGTCTCCGGGGTGGCCGGGGATGGCGGCGTGAAGCCCTTCGAGACTCTGATAGAGTAGTTTCACTTCGGCCCCGGTTCCTTCTGGAGTAAGCATCAGGGCAATCTCCTCAGACACTTCGCTGTCGGTGAATGGAGCATATATTTCCTTGACGTAGTTGCGCATTTCCTTGCAGGGAAAGTTTTCCTGAGCCTTGCATCTGGCATATACCCCGTCTATCACAGATTGCATTCCGTGTTTGCGGAGCAGACTCACCGCTGCCCTGAATGCGCAGAATTCCCCCAGACGCGACATATCTATGCCGTAGTAATCGGGATAGCGCACCTGCGGAGACGAAGAGACCACAACTATGCGGCCCGGGTGGAGTCTGTCGAGCATCCGGAGAATGGACTGCTTGAGGGTTGTGCCGCGGACGATGCTGTCGTCTATAACCACTATGGTGTCCCCCTCCTGCACCTGTCCGTAGGTGACGTCATAGACGTGGGCGGCCAGGTCGTTGCGGGAGGCATCCTCCGCAATGAAGGTGCGCAGTTTTATATCCTTTATCACAATCTTCTCCACCCTGACATCGGGATTGTATTTCCTGAGGCCCTCCACCATTCCGAAGAATGCGGTTTCGGCAGTGTTGGGGATATACGATATGACGCACTTGTCCAACTCTCCGTCAACCGCCTCCAGAATGCCGGGGGCAAGTTCGCGTCCGAGTTGTTTGCGCTCGTTGTAGATATCCTTGTCGGAACCGCGCGAGAAATAGATGCGTTCAAAACTGCATCGGGCGTTCCTGCCGGGTTCCAGCAACTGCTGGAGAGAAATCTTCCCATCAGCGTCCACGGTAATCAGCTCCCCGGGGCCGAGTTCGTGAACCTGCTCCGCATCGATATTGAGGGTGGTCTGGATAACCGGACGTTCCGAAGCCAGCACCATAATCTCATCGTCAGCATACCAGAATGCCGGACGGATGCCGTGGGGGTCGCGCAGGGTGAACATCTCGCCGCTTCCGACAATGCCGCATATCACATATCCGCCGTCCCACTTTGGGGCAGACTCACTGAGGATTGCCGCCAGTTCGGGAGCCGCCTCGGGATTGGCCATGCAGTGGCGGTCAAGCGCATCCCCCAGTTGTTCCAGAAGGAAGAAAGTGTCGCCGTAGAGACGCGGATGTTGTCCCTGGGAGACTAAGCCTTCGAAGAGTTCATCCACGTTGGTCATATTGAAGTTGCCGCACAAGAGCAGGTTGCGGTTTTTCCAATTGTTGCGTCTCAGGAAGGGATGGACGTAACTCAGACCCGATTTGCCGGTGGTGCTGTAGCGCAGATGCCCCATATAGACCTCTCCAATGAAAGGATTTGCGCCGTGGGCCTTGGAGAATATCTCCTGAATGGCGCCGGTACCGAGCCCTCTTTCCCTGAAGATGAATTCGCTGCCGGGCTCACCGCCGAGTTTGACGCAAGCCATTCCCGCAGCTTCCTGTCCGCGGTTGTGCTGCTTCTCCATCATAAGGTAGAGTTTGTCCAGCCCGTAGCACGCCGTGCCGTATTTGTCTTCGTAGTAACTGATGGGTTTTAGCAACCTCACCATAGCCACTCCGCATTCGTGTTTCAGTGTTTCCATTTTGCTATTCTTTCCATTGCTTCAAGACAATGCTCGCGTTTTCCGAAAGCCGTGAGCCGGACATATCCTTCACCGGAAGGGCCGAACCCCACACCGGGGGTGGTCACGATTCCGAGTTCCTCCAGCATCAAATCAAAGAACTCCCAGGAGCCGATGCCGTCCGGCGTGCGCAGCCAGATGTATGGGGCATCTTCGCCACCCCTCACCTCAAATCCCATTGCGGCAAGGCGGTTGCGCATAATGGAGGCATTCTCCATATAGCGGTCGGTGATTTCGCGCACCTGCCGCTTCCCTTCGGGAGAATAGATTGCCTCGGCGGCACGCTGGCTGATATAGGACGTGCCGTTGAACTTTGTGCACTGACGGCGGTTCCAGAGGTGGTTCAGGGAGACCTTCTCCCCTTTGGATGACAACATCTGAAGTTCCTTGGGGACAACCGTGCAGCCGCAGCGGATTCCCGTGAAACCGGCCGTCTTGGAGAAGCTGCGCAGCTCGATGGCACACTTCTTCGCCCCTTCGGCCTCATATACCGAATGGGGTATGTCGTCATGTCTGATGTAGGCTTCGTATGCCGCATCGTAAATGATCAGACTGTGTTCTCTTATGGCATAATCAACCCATTTCTGCA
>JABUTP010000019.1:6389-9592 GCA_021443625.1 Bacteroidales bacterium
CCGGTGGGATTATTGGGGTAACAGAGGTAAATGATGTCCAGATGTTCTTCCGGAATCTGCGGAACAAAGTTGTTTTCTGCGCTGACAGGCAAATACTTAATCTTTGCACCACGTCCACCCATCACATTGCTGTCAACATACACCGGATAGACGGGGTCGGTCATCCCCACGCTGCAGCCGGCATCCAGAATGTCGCCTATGTTGCCGCAATCGCTCTTGGCTCCGTCGCTAATGAATATCTCTCCGGCATCGAGAATGACTCCGCGGGGAGCAAAGTCATTGTCAATGATGGCCTGACGGAGGAAGGCATATCCCTGCTCGGGGCCGTACCCCCTGAACGTCCTCTCGTCTGCCATCTCTTCCACCGCACGATGCATCGCCTCGATGCAGGCGGCAGGAAGGGGTTGCGTGACGTCCCCTATCCCCAGACTTATCACATTCGCTTCGGGATGGAGAGCTTTGTATTCAGTGACCTTTCGGGCTATCGTGGAAAACAGATAGCTGTCGCTCAGTTCCAAAAAATGTTCGTTTATCATTGACATAACGTTATCACTCCTTCAAAAGATGTTTCTGCGGGTCCCGTCATATAGACGTGCCCGTCCTTTTCGTTCCAATTTATCTCCAGCATTCCGCCGTCCATCTGCACTTTTGACTGCCTTCCGGCGCGCCCTGTGGTGCAGGCCGCCACCGCCACCGCGCAAGCCCCCGTGCCGCAGGCCTGGGTGACACCGGAGCCGCGTTCCCACACGCGCATCCTGAGGGTGCCGTCGGGCAGTTTCTGCACGAATTCGACGTTGGCCCTTTCGGGAAAGAGAATATGGTTTTCCAAAAGAGGTCCGAATTCCTCCAGAATCACTGAAGAGAGGTCATCAACGAAAATGACGCAGTGGGGATTTCCCATAGAGACGAACGTGGCGTGGTAAATGGTGCTGCCCGCTGCGAGCGGCTGCCCATTCAAAGTACCGTCGGCCGTATCGACCTGTGCGGTATTGGCAAGCAGCGGAGCCCCCATATCTACAGTGGCACCATACGCCTTTCCGCCTTCCGTATGCAGCCGTATGGTCATTATGCCGGCCAGAGTGTCGAGAGTAATCTCACGCTTGGATGTCAGCCCCTTGTCATAGACATATTTGCCCACGCACCGGCTGCCGTTGCCGCACATCTTCGCCTCGCTGCCGTCCGCATTGAATATGCGCATACTGAAATCGGCCTTGTCGCTGCGGCCTATAAGAATCAGGCCGTCGCTGCCTATACCGGTATGCGGTTTGCTCCACCTGACGGAAAATGCGGCGGGGTCATCTATAGGAAAACGTTCCGTGTCTATGTAAATGTAGTCGTTTCCCAGACCGTGCATCTTGGTGAATTCTATCTTTTTCATTGCCGGTATGCCTGTTCGTGAACCCCTTTAACGGCACGGCCGCTGGGATCGTTGAGATTTTTGAAAGCCTCGTCCCACTGCAAAGCCACCGCCGTGGAGCAGGCCACCGATGCCTCGTGAGGCACAGAGCGGGCTGCGCTGACGCTGGGAAAATGCTCTTCGAAAATGGTCCGGTAGTAATATTCTTCCTTGTTCATCGGAGGATTCACGGGGAACCGCTCCGCGGCGTGAGCCATCTGCTCATCACTGACAGCCGCCGAGGTCACGGCCTTGAGAGTGTCTATCCAGGAATAGCCCACCCCGTCGCTGAACTGCTCTTTCTGGCGCCAGGCCACGCTCTCGGGCAGCATATCCATAAAAGCCTGACGGAGGAGTTTCTTCTCTATCACTTTGCCGGGACACATCTTGGATGTGGGATTCATTCGCATAGCCACATCGAGGAACTCTTTGTCAAGGAAGGGAACCCTCCCCTCAATGCCCCAGGCGCTCAACGATTTGTTGGCACGGAGACAGTCGTACAAATGGAGTTTGCCTATTTTGCTCACGGTCTCTTCGTGGAATGCCCTGGCATCGGGTGCCTTGTGAAAATAGAGGTAGCCGCCGAATATCTCATCCGCACCTTCCCCGCTCAGGACCATCTTGATACCCATACTTCTGATTACTCTGGCAAGCAGGTACATCGGAGTGGAAGCCCGTACTGTAGTGACATCGTAAGTCTCGATATAGTAGATTACATCGCGGATGGCATCCAATCCTTCCTGAATGGTATAGTTTATCTCGTGATGTACTGTGCCGATGTGCTTTGCGACCTCGGCCGCCTTCGCCAGGTCCGGAGCCCCTTTGAGCCCGACTGCAAAGGAGTGGAGCTGGGGCCACCACGCCTCGTTTGCATCTCCCGACTCCACACGTCTGGAGGCATACATTTTGGCAATTGCGGAAATGATGGAACTGTCCAGACCACCGGAAAGCAGCACCCCGTAAGGCACATCGCTCATCATCTGCCGTTTGACCGCAGACAGCAGGGCCACGCGCAGCCGGTCTATGTCCGAAGGATTATTCTCCACCGCTTCGTATTTCATCCAGTCGCGGGTGTACCAACGCTTCATCCGTCCCTCGGCGCTATGGTAGTAATGACCGGGCAGGAACGGTTCGTAACTGTCGCAATAACCCTCAAGGGCCTTGAGTTCGCTGGCCACATACACTCTGCCCTCCGCATCTTTGCCGATATAGAGGGGTATCACGCCTATCGGGTCCCTCGCTATCAGGTACTCATCCTTCTCCTCGTCATAGAGGGCGAATGCAAATATGCCGCTCAGGTCTTCCAGAAACCCTATCCCCTTTTTACGGTAGAGGGCGAGAATGACCTCGCAGTCGGAGCCGGTCTGGAATTCGTACTCACCGGCAAGCTGTTCCCTGAACACCTGATGGTTGTATATCTCGCCGTTCACGGCCAGCACCTGCTTTCTGTCGGGAGAATAGAGGGGCTGCCCTCCCGACTGGGGATCTACGATGGAGAGGCGTTCGTGGCTGAGGATGCAGCTGCCCCCACAGTAGATTCCGCTCCAGTCAGGTCCGCGATGGCGAATCTTTCTCGACATGTCCAGAGCCTTCTGTCGCAGTTGCGGAGTCTGCTCAGCAATGTTGAATATTCCTATGATGCCGCACATTACCGTTTCGTTTTGATGTATTCGTCAATTTTTGCAGCCACAGTTCTGCCCGAGGCAAGAGCCCTTACCACGAGACTGGCCCCGCTTTCGGCGTCGCCCGCCAGAAACACGTTTTCGGGCAGAACGGGATGTTCGGGTTTGAGGAAGCCCATTGCAAG
>JABUTP010000019.1:9614-16922 GCA_021443625.1 Bacteroidales bacterium
CTCCTTGTTGCCGTCGAGTTTCATTATCGGGCGGCCCCCTTCGGGATTCGGTTCCCAGATGACACCTTCAACCTCGACACCGGTGAGTTTGCCGTCGCTGCCGATGAACTTGTTGGAATTGAGAAGCCAGCGGCGGGTGCAGCCTTCCTTGTGTGAGGAACTGGTCCGCTTGATGTTGGGCCACATAGGCCAGGGTGTGGAGGGATTGTGCCCCTCTGGCGGCTCAGGCATTATCTCAATCTGTGTCACCGATACCGCGCCCTGACGGATGACGGTTCCGATACAGTCTGAACCGGTATCGCCACCGCCTATCACCAAAACCTTCTTCCCTTTGGCGTTGACCAACTGTTCTTCGGGGAAACTTTGTCCCGCGAGGATGCGGTTCTGCTGGCTGAGCAGCTCGAGCGCGAAATATACTCCTTTGAGTTCCCGTCCCTCTATCTTGAGATCCCTGGCATCGGGAGTGCCTGTACAGATGGCATAGGCATCGTAACCTCCGGGAAGATTCTTTTCGTCAATATCCTGACCATAAAGAAACTTTATGCCTTCGGCCTCAAGGATTTTCATCCTGCGGTCAATGACAGATTTGTTCAGCTTGAAATTGGGTATGCCGAAGCGCAGCAGGCCTCCGGCGGCCTCCCGCTTTTCAAATACGGTTACGTCATACCCCTTCTGGTTGAGCTGGCAGGCAACCGAAAGACCGGCGGGACCGGCTCCGATGACGGCGACCTTATGGCCGTTGCGGGGATATTTGTTTACCGGGACATATCCTTCCATAAACGCCCTTTCGATTACCGAGCATTCGTTTTCCCTGCAAGTCACAGGTTCCCCTGCAGAGAGATTCAGCACGCAGCTTTTCTCGCATAATGCGGGACATATACGGCCCGTGAACTCGGGAAAATCGTTGGTAAGGGTCAATATCCTGTAGGCTTCTTCCCATTTGCCGCGGTATATTGCATCCTGCCATTCCGGCTGCCTGTTTCCGAGGGGACAAGCCCAGTGGCAGAACGGCACGCCGCAGTCCATGCACCTGGATGCCTGACTCTGGCGGTCCCTTGTGTTAAGGGTTTGTTCCACTTCACTGTAATCCCTGATACGGTCTTCTATCGGACGGTACCCGGCCTCTTTGCGAGGCACCGTCATAAATGCTTTTGGATTTCCCATAATTTCCTCTATTCAGCTTTTATGTCAGCAATCTTGTTCTGCAGTTTCCTCAGTTGCTCTTCCTGCAGCACACGTTTGTATTCTATCGGTATTACCTGGATGAACTCTCCCACATAATGGTTCCAGTCGTCAAGCATGGTGCGGGCCAGCTTGCTGCCGGTGTAGAGCCAGTGTCTGCGTATGAGTTCGTGCAGTTCGTTGCGGTATCCTGACTCTTCGATAAGGCTGAGTTCCACCATATCCATATTGCAGAAATAGTCGAAGTTGTGCTGCGGGTCCCATACGTACGCCATACCGCCGCTCATACCGGCGGCAAAATTGCGTCCCGTAGAGCCGAGCACCACCACGCGGCCGCCCGTCATATATTCGCAGCAGTGGTCTCCGGCGCCCTCGACCACAGCGATTGCGCCCGAGTTGCGAACGGCGAACCTCTCGCCCACGCGGCCGTTGATGAAGAGTTCGCCCGCCGTGGCTCCGTAGAGTCCCGTGTTGCCGGCTATTATGTTCTCCTCAGCCGCAAAATTGCTCCTCATAGGGGGCATTATCGAAATGCGTCCGCCGGAGAGTCCTTTGCCGAAATAGTCATTGGCCTCACCTTCGAGCCGTATGTTCACGCCCCTTGCGAGGAAAGCGCCGAGCGACTGTCCGGCAGAACCCTTCAACCGGATGTTGATGGTGGAGTCGGGCAAGCCCTGTTCGCCGTATTTTTCGGCGATGCGGCCAGAAAGCATTGTTGCAAATGCACGGTCAGTGTTTTTGATGGGATAGTCGAGGGTTATTTCCCTCCCACTCTCCAATGCACCCGACGCCTCTGCGAGAAGGTCAAAATCCTTCACGCCGGCCACCTTCGAATACGGTCTGCCGTCCCAATGGAGGCTCTCCTCCGTCCCTTCGACCCTGTGAAGCAGTTTCGAGAAGTCGAGGGTGGAATGCCTGTCGTTCTGTCCGGCGGCTTTGAGCTCTATCAGTTCGGTGTGGCCGATAATCTCGTTGAGACTGCGGAAACCCATTTCGGAGAGATATTCCCTGACCTCGGTGGCAAGGAAGGTGAAGAAGTTGACCAGATACTCGCTGCGGCCGCGGAAGCGCTCCCTGAGAGCGGGATCCTGCGTTGCAACACCTACCGGACAGGCGTTGGTATTGCATTTCCTCATCATCACACAACCCAGCACAATCAACGGCAGAGTGCCGAAACTGAATTCATCGGCGCCAAGAAGGGCGGTCAATATGACGTCGCGACCATCCTTCAGCTGGCCGTCGGTCTGGAGTCTGACCCTGCCGCGCAGACCGTTGAGCACAAGAGTCTGCTGTGTCTCTGAGAGACCTATCTCGGGTGAAATTCCGGCGAATCTCATAGAAGATACAGGCGAGGCTCCGGTACCGCCCTCCGCACCTGAAATCACTATCAGGTCAGCATTGGCCTTGGCTACACCGGCAGCAACAGTTCCAACGCCGCTTTCAGCAACAAGTTTGACGCTGACAGCTGCCTTGGGGTTTACGTTCTTGAGGTCGAATATGAGCTGCGCAAGGTCTTCTATCGAATAGATATCGTGGTGGGGCGGAGGCGATATGAGGGAAATGCCGGCTATGGAATTTCTGGTCTTGGCAATGACCTCATCCACCTTGAAACCGGGAAGTTGTCCCCCCTCTCCGGGCTTGGCTCCCTGGGCCACCTTTATCTGAATTTCCTCGGCATTGACGAGATATTCAGCCGTCACGCCGAAACGGCCGGAGGCAATCTGTTTGGTCTTTGAACTGAGCGACACTCCGTCAATTTCCGTATGGTAACGGGCATTGTCCTCCCCACCTTCACCTGTGTTGCTGCGTGCGCCGAGAGAGTTCATGGCCAACGCGATGGCTTCGTGCGCTTCTATACTGAGCGCTCCGAATGACATGGCGCCGGTCACAAAGTGCTTGACAATGCTCTCAACCGGTTCTACCTCCTCTATCGGCACGGGAACTGCCGCCTTGCGGAAATCAAAGAGATCCCGGATAAAAATTGGGGCTTCTTTTTCATCAACGTGGCGGGTGTATTCCTTGTATTTCTTGTAACTGCCCAAACGGGTGGCTATCTGCAGGGAAGAAATCGTTTCGGGGTTCCAGGCGTGGGTAATACCATCCTTGCGGTAGGCAAACTGACCGGAATTGCGAAGCATATCCCCTTCCCTGTAACTCTCTGCCTCCTGCTGGAAACGGACTGCATCTCGGGCGATTTCCTTCAATCCTATGCCGCCTATCGTAGAACGCTCCGTGCCGAAATAAGTTCTGAGTAACCCTTCCCCAAGACCTATGCTCTCAAATATTTTGGCTCCGCGATAAGAACGTATGGTGGAGATGCCCATCTTGGACATTATCTTGTACAATCCCTTGCACACTGCCTTGATGTAATTCTGCTCTGCAGTCTTGTAGTCGTCCTGAATTTCATTTCTCCTGACAAGGTCATCCAGCACGGCAAAGGTCATATAGGGGTTGATGGCCGATGCTCCGTAACCGAGCAGCAGAGCGGCGTGCATAACTTCGGATATTTCACCGCTTTCCACAATCAGCGCTGTCTGCACTCGCTTGCCCACCGAGATGAGATAGTGGTGGACGGCGGAAACGGCAAGGAGGCTGGGGATAGCCGCCTGCCCCTTAGCGATTTCCCGGTCAGAGAGAATGATGTAATTGATGCCTCTGTCAACGCTCGCCTCGGCATTGCGGCACAATGCATCGAGAGCTTCCCGCAATCCGTCTTCCCCCCTTGCAGCATCGAACACGATGGGAAGCTTGACTGTGTTGAAACCCTTGTAGCGGATGTTGCACAGGATGTCGAGCTGCGTGTTGGTAAGTATCGGATGGGGCAGCCGTACCATCTTGCAGTTGCTTTCGTCCGGAGTAAGGATGCCGTCTCCCACGCACCCGATATACTCGGTCAGCGACATCACAAGTTCTTCGCGGATAGGGTCTATTGCGGGATTTGTAACCTGGGCGAACTGTTGTCTGAAATAGTTGAAGAATATCTGGGGACGGTCTGACAGCACTGCCAGAGGAGTGTCGTTGCCCATAGAGGCCACCGGTTCGGAGCCGTTGACAGCCATAGGCACCAAGGTGCGGTCAATATACTCCTGACCAAAGCCGAACATCCTCAGCTTTCTTTCAAATTCATCAACCGAATTGCTGACCTTGCGGCCGCTCTTGAGATTCTCAAGTTGGATGCGGTTGTTTGAGAGCCAGGCCCTGTAGGGGTGTTCCGCAGCAAGCTGGCTCTTGATTTCGCCGTCGTAATAAATCTTCCCTTCCTCGGTGTCTATCATAAGTATCTTGCCCGGCTGCAGACGTCCTTTCTGCTGGATGTCATCGGGTTCAAAATCCAGAACGCCCACCTCGGATGCCACGACCATCGTACCCCCTTTAGTTATCAGGAAACGGGATGGTCTAAGACCATTGCGGTCGAGCATACCGCCCACATAACGGCCGTCGGAGAAGAGAAGGGCCGCCGGTCCGTCCCACGGCTCCATCAAAATCGAATGGTATTCATAGAAAGCCTTCAGTTCCTCGCTGATGGGGTTCTTGTCGTTGAAGGACTCTGGAACCAGAACCGCCATTGCGTGCGGAAGACTCAATCCAGACATTACAAAGAATTCCAGAACATTGTCGAGAGAAGCGGAATCACTCATATCGGGCTGGACTATCGGACGGAGCTTTGAGATGTTGCCGAGCTTGCCGGTATTGAGGACGCTTTCGCGGGCCTTTATCCAGTTGCGGTTGCCGCGGATGGTGTTTATCTCACCATTGTGGCACAGGTACCTGAACGGCTGCGCGAGGGCCCAGGTCGGGAAGGTATTCGTGGAGAAGCGCGAATGGACCAATGCTATGGCCGAGGTAAAGTTGGGATCATTCAAGTCCTCAAAATATTCCCTGACCTGCATACTGGTCAGCATACCCTTATAGACAATCACCCGGCTCGAGAGCGATACTATGTAAAAGTCCTTCTCTTTTACACTGTTCTCGATTCTCTTGCGTATGATATAGAGTTTTCTCTCAATGTCGGGCACAGCCGATTTGTCGGGTCCGGTGACGAATATCTGCTTTATGGCGGGCTCCGTTTCGGCGGCGGCCTGTCCGAGACATTCCGAATGAACCGGCACGTCCCGGAGCCGCATCAGGTTCAATCCTTCGGACTCGATAATCTCTATCATAGTCCTAAGGATGGCATCCTGGGCGGTCGGGTCTTTGGGCAGGAAAACCAGACCGGTTCCATAACTCCCTTTTTCGGGGACGGGAATACCTTTGAGCAGAATGAATTCGTGTGGAATCTGAACCATTATGCCGGCACCGTCACCGGTCTTGCCGTCAGCCCCCTCCGCACCGCGGTGCGCCATATTCTCAAGGACGGTCAGTCCCTTATCTACTATCTCGTGATATTTCTTTCCCCCGATGTTCACAACCAGGCCCACACCGCACGCATCGTGCTCATTTTCACGGCAATATAAACCCTGGTCCTCTGGATTTGATTTTGACATAGATTCACAATTGGTATAGGGGCCGAGATAATTCGACCCCTGATTCAACATTATTTCAATAAATCAACTAACTGATAAAGAGCAGTTCACGATACTTGGGCAGAGGCCACAGGCGGTTATCGACCAAATCTTCCAACTTGTCGATGGGTCTGCGGATGGCGTTCAGGCTTTCGGCTATCTTGTGGTATGCCACTGCCTTGTCATATTCGTTGTCGAGAACATTGGCTGCCTTGCGAGCCTCGAGCATTGCATCGGCTTTCTGTTTGACGTCTGCCACATAACCGCTGATCTTGTTGATGAGGCCGATTTCAACCTCGCAACCTTCGGTGGTGCCGAACACTTCCTTGGCCCTTGCCACCTCTTTCAGCAGGTTGGACTTGTACTCGAGCACAGCGGGGATGATATGGTTGATGGCCATACGCACCATCACGCGCGACTCAATCTGAATCTTCTTGGAATAGGTCTCCCATTTGACTTCGTTGCGGGCCTCGAGCTCCTTCTCGGTGAATACTCCGGTGGAGGTGAAGAGTTTGCGTGACTCTGGAGTAGTGAACTGCTTTATCATCTCGGGAACGCTGGTCTCAACGTCCAAACCTCTCTTGATTGCCTCTTTGTGCCACTCCTCGGAATAGCCGTTGCCGTCGAAGCATACAACATCAAGAATATCTGCGATAATGGGCTTGAGGGTGTCCATAATGGCGATTTCAAGTTTCTTGCCCGCTGCAAGTTCCTTGTCAACGTCCGCCTTGAAGGCCACCAGTTGCTCGGCCATTGCCGCATTGAGGGTGGTCATCGCACCGGCGCAGTTTGCAAACGAGCCCACGGCTCGGAACTCAAAGCGGTTGCCGGTAAAGGCAAACGGCGATGTGCGGTTTCGGTCGGTGTTGTCAAGGAAAATTTCGGGAATCTCCACGAGCCCCAGCGACTTGCCCTTTTTGCCGGCTATCTCTATGGGGGTGTCGGAAGGAAGTTCGAGAAGTTTGTGCAGAACATCTGTCATTGTCCTGCCGAGGAATGCCGAAACGATGGCGGGAGGTGCCTCGTTGGCGCCGAGACGGTGGGCATTGGTGGCGGAGGCTATGGTCGCCTTGAGCAGACCGTTGTGTTTCTGCACGGCGGCAAGAGTGTTGACGAAGAAGGTGACGAACTGGAGGTTGCTCTTGGGATCCTTGCCCGGTGAGAAGAGTCCCACTCCCGTATCGGTGCCGAGCGACCAGTTGTTGTGCTTGCCCGAACCGTTGATGCCGTCAAACGGTTTCTCGTGGAAGAGAACCACAAAGCCGTGTTTGCGGGCGATGGTGTTCATCAGATTCATTATCATCTGGTTCTGGTCATTTGCAAGGTTGGTCTCGCCGAAAATGGGAGCCAGCTCGAACTGGTTGGGTGCAACTTCGTTATGACGGGTCTTGACGGGAATACCGAGTTTGTGGGCAGCGATTTCAAGTTCCCTCATGAATGCTGCAACACGGGTGGGAATGGCTCCGAAATAGTGGTCGTCCAACTGCTGGTTCTTGGAAGCGCTGTGCCCCATAAGAGTGCGCCCGGTAATCATAAGGTCCGGCCTTGCGGCATAGAGCGCCTCATCGATGAGGAAATACTCCTGTTCCCATCCGAGGTAGGAATAGACCTTGCTGACCTTCGG
>JABUTP010000019.1:21898-27274 GCA_021443625.1 Bacteroidales bacterium
CCGTTGGCAATGGCGTCGGCCGCCGCGCTCTTGTATGCCTGGATGAGGCCCGGGGTGCCGAGAAGAATCCCCCCGAAATAGCGTACAACCACTATGAGGGTGTCGCTGAGCTGGTTGGAGAGAATCTGCCCGAGTATCGGCTTGCCGGCGGTGGAAGAAGGTTCGCCGTCATCGTTGATGCGCCATTTTTCGCCCAACCGTCCGATGCGGTATGCCCAGCAATGGTGGCGGGCGTCAAAATATTTTTTGCGGAGGGCGGAAACCAGCGACTTTACCTCTTCTTCGGATTCTACCGGGTAAGCAAATGCCATAAATTTGCTGCCTTTGTCCTTGTAGATTCCCGTGGAAGGGGCTGCGATGCTCTTGTAGCAATCAGATGGGGCTTGGGGATTACAATTCATTCCGAATTGCGAATATAGGGGAAAATTTATAGATTTGCAATATGAATACTAACGACAGCAATCTATGATCTACAAATATAGAGCAACCATTCCTTCAAGCAAGGTGTTTGTAAGGGAGTATGAGGTCAATGCAGAGATGAATCTCTTTGAATTCAACAATTTTCTCAACGTTGATTTGGGTTTCGCCCCCGACCAGATGGTGATGTTCACCGGTTTTGACGAGAGCGGAAAGATGGGCGGCCGATATGCCCTGTTCGACCTGGGCGACGGCCCTATGGAGAAAGTCACCTTTGCCGACCTCGTGGGCAAAGGGGAAGTCATCGTGGAGTTCTGCTACGATATCCGTCTCGGAAGCGTCATAGTTCTCACCTTCGAAGGGGAAGTGGAGCCGCAACGCCGCGCCCAGTACCCGAGGATGGTCGCCGAAAAGGGAAAGAATCCCGACCAGTTCTCCGGAAAATACGAAGACGCCGTGGATGTGCTTCAACTCGGAGCCAAACCTTCCGTGCCGATACCCGAAGACGATGACGACTTCGACGATGACGACGAATCGGACTCCGACACCGAAGAGATTTACGACGCCGACGAAAGCGACGAATAATATCTTGGCCAAAAAACTCAAAATCATACTCGGACCCACGGCAGTCGGGAAGAGCGATTATGCCATAGCGGAGGCAAAGCGGCTGGACACGGTGGTGGTCAGCTGCGATTCGCGCCAGATTTTCAAAGAGTTGAATATAGGTGTAGCCCGCCCGACACCGGCCCAATTGGGCGAGGTGAAGCACTACTTCGTTGCCTCCCATTCGGTGACCGACTACTATACTGCCGGAAGATACGAACTTGAGGCGCTCGACCTCCTTGACTCCCTTTTCAAGACACACGACACGGTGGTCATGGCCGGTGGCTCGGGACTCTATATAGACGCCTTGTGCAGCGGTCTTGACGATTTTCCCGCCGCCGATGAGGCGATACGCCGGGAACTTATGGAAAGACTCGACCAAGAGGGTCTTGAGACCCTTGCCCGGGAGTTGGAGGCCATCGACCCGGAGAGTTACGCCGCAGTGGATACGGCCAACTGGAGAAGGGTGGTGAGGGCCCTGGAGGTAACAATTGCCACGGGACGCAAATTCTCGTCGTACAAGAGCCGGCCCAGCCGGCAGCGCCCGTTCGAAATAGAGAAGGTGGGCCTCTTCAGGAGCCGCGACGAGTTGTATGACCGGATTAACCGTAGGGTGGATCTGATGATGGAAGAGGGGTTGGAGCGGGAAGCCCGCGAAGTGTTGCTTTTCAGAGACCTTCCTGCACTCAACACGGTTGGATACAAAGAGTTGTTCGGCCATTTCGACGGACTGTATGACCTGCAGGAAGCCGTCCGTCTCATAAAGCGCAACACGCGCCACTATGCCAAGCGGCAGATGACCTGGTGGCGGAGGGACAATACCATAAATTGGATAAACCTTTCGGGGAGCGGATCAGTTTCCGAGTTCTGACATGAACTTGATGCGGACAAGCCGTATCTCAAGGTCTTCGTAGTCGTGCCCCAGGGCACGTACCGCCTCGTCAACCGAATCGGTGTCCGCCTCCTCCTTGAAATAACAGTAAATGTCATCCATCTTGTCGGCATCGACCTCCTGATGGATGAAATAGTCGATGTTGATGCGGGTGCCGGAGTTGACGATGGACTCGAGTTCGTCCAAAAGTTCGTTCATGTCCATATCCTTGGCACGGCAGATGTCGTCGAAGGGCATCTTGCGGTCGATGCTCTGGATGATGAACACCTTGTTGGCCGACTTGTTGGGGGCCATCCTCACCACAAGATCGTTGGGACGGATGATGTCGTTCTCCTCCACGTACTTCTCTATGACCGAAATGAATTCCCTGCCGAACTTGCGGGCCTTGCCGTCGCCCACACCCTGACATTTCTTGAGTTCGTCGAGCGTTATGGGGTAGAAGATGGACATGTCTTCGAGGGCGGGGTCGCCGAATATCACCCAGGGCGGGAGATTGAGGCGGCGGGACATCGACTGCCGGATATCTTTGAGCATTCCGTACAATACCTTGTCACCCGCGCCGTCCCCCTGGTGCTTGGGCCCCTGGGCCACCACATCCTCGTCGTCCTCGTCGATTTCGGCGAAGGTGCGCTGCTCTGTGAGCATTATGGGGTAGGGGTGGTCGTAAAACTTCTTCCCCTGGGGTGTGACGCTTATCAGACCGTATTTCTCGATGTCCTTGTCGAGGAAATGCAGCACAAGCCCCTGACGGATGACCGCCGCCCAGAATCTGGCACCGCGGCCAGCCCCGACTCCGTAGAGATGGTGCTTGTGGTGGTTGTACGACTTTATGAGGGAGTTGGACTTGCCCGACAGGATGTCGGCGAGGTGCTCGGCCTTGAAATGTTCCTTGAGCGAGAGGATGAGCTCCATAAGGGTGAGCATCTCCTCCTGACCGTCAAACTGTTTCTTGGGATTGAGACAGTTGTCGCACGAACAGCAGTTGTCCTCGGCATAGTCATCTCCGAAATAGTTGAGAAGCAATTTGCGGCGGCACTGGTTGCTCTCGGCGTAGGCTACCACGTCGAGCAGCAGCTGGCGTCCGATTTCCTGTTCGCTCACCGGCTTGCCCTGCATGAACTTCTCGAACTTCTGGATGTCCTTGTGATTATAGAAGGTGATGCATTTGCCCTCTCCGCCGTCGCGTCCGGCCCTTCCGGTCTCCTGATAGTACCCTTCAAGGCTCTTGGGAACGTCGTAGTGAATCACAAACCGCACGTCGGGCTTGTCGATGCCCATACCGAAGGCGATGGTGGCCACTATGACGTCAACCCTTTCCATAAGGAAGTCGTCCTGGTTGGCGGCGCGGGTGGCTGCGTCCAGGCCGGCGTGGTAGGGGTGGGCCTTGATGCCGTTGACGTTGAGGAACTGGGCTATCTCCTCCACCTTCTTGCGGCTCAGACAATATATGATGCCGCTCTTGCCCCTGTTTTCGTTTATGAACTTGATGATTTCCCGCTTGGTGTCAACCTTGTCCCTTATTTCATAATAGAGATTGGGACGGTTGAAGGATGATTTGAAGACCTTCGCGTTCATCATTCCGAGATTGCGCTGGATGTCCGACTGCACCTTGGGGGTGGCGGTGGCTGTGAGGGCAATCATCGGTGCGCGCCCTATCTGGGAGACAATGTCGCTGATGCGGCGGTATTCGGGACGGAAGTCGTGCCCCCATTCGGAGATGCAGTGGGCTTCGTCTATGGCGTAGAACGAAATGTGGATGCTCTTAAGCAAATCTATGTTCTCGTCTTTCGTCAACGACTCCGGCGCAACGTAAAGGAGTTTCGTCCGTCCGGACAGGACATCGGAGCGGACCTCCTGCAATTGGGTTTTGTTGAGGGACGAGTTCAGGAAATGGGCTATGTGGGAGCGGTCTCCGTCGGTCTGCACAAACTCCCTTATGGCATCGACCTGGTTCTTCATAAGGGCGATGAGGGGGGAGATCACGATTGCGGTACCCGGTAGGCAGAGGGCCGGCAGCTGATAGCACAGCGATTTGCCGCCTCCGGTGGGCATAAGCACAAAGGCGTCACCTCCTCCGATGAGGTGCAGTATTATTTCTTCCTGATTGCCCTTGAAAGAGTCGAACCCGAAGAAACTCTTCAATTTCTCGTGAATCTCGGTTTTAGTAGCAGGCATTGAATTGTTCGTCTAAATCACAATAATGCGAAACTAAAGTAGATATTTATTTCGTCATATCAAAAATTTTTTCAAAATTTGCGGTCGTATTTTTCGGTAAAACTTTTTTAAAATATTAACACAATGAAATTAACCAAAATTCTTGCGGCTTGCGCAATTGTTGTTGCCACAGCTGCTTCCTGCTGCTCAGTTCCCTCAGTGGAAAAACAGCCCGCCGGTCTTTCAAAGGCTGATGTCGATTCTGCAAGTTACGCTCTCGGTGTTTATTTCGGACAGGCCATCGTCCAGAATAAACTCGGTGATATGAATATGAGCCAGGTGATGAAGGGTCTCCGCGACGCTTTGAACGATTATAAGAACGAAACCAATGCCATCGAACCCATGTTCGTGGGCCAGCGTATGAACAGTTTCATGCAGAAGCGCGAAGAGGCTCTGGCCGCTGTCAACCTCAAGGCCGGTACCGACTTCCTTGTAAAGAATCACAACGCCCCCGGCGTGGTTACTCTGGAAGACGGCCTGCAGTATCTCGTGGTTCGCGAAGGCAATGGTGTGAAACCCACCTGCGCACAGGATACCGTTGAGGTCAACTACGAAGGTTCTACCCTTGACGGCAAGGTGTTTGACTCGTCTTACGAGCGCGGCGAAACCATTACATTCCCTCTCGACCGCGTAATCCCCGGTTGGACCGAAGGTCTCCAGTATGCTGACGAAGGCGGTGAAATCACCCTCTGGATTCCCTGCGAACTCGGTTACGGCAAAAACGGCCCCATGGGTCCCAACCAGCTTCTCAAATTCAAGGTTGAGCTCGTAAAGGTTATGCCTTACCAGCCCAAGGAAGAGGCTGAGTCTGCCGAGTAGTCGGTAAGTACGATATTTATCTATATAACAAATAATTGCGCGGCATGCCCCGGAAGGCATGCTGCGCTTGCAATAATATAAAGGATGTCGGTTTTTAGAAGAGTTCTCGATTATGCCCGCCCGTTCGGAAGATACTGGCCGGGCTATCTCATTCTGTCCATTCTCTCGGTGATATTCGGTATAGCCAACTATGCCCTGCTCGGCCCGATGCTTTCGATGCTGTTCGAACCGGGCACCATGGAGGGGCCCCTCGTGAAGCCGGAATTCACCCTGTCGGTGCAGTATTTTACCGATGTCTTCAAATATTTCCTCTCCTCCACCATTCTGTCCGGAGGAGTCATAAAGGGGCTGCTGATGGTCTGCGGCGCCCTGGTGCTGGCCTCGTTCCTCTCGAACGTGTGCCGATATCTTTCCCAGAGGATTCTGGTGAG
>JABUTP010000019.1:27298-38957 GCA_021443625.1 Bacteroidales bacterium
CTGCGGCGCGACCTGTTTGACAAGATTGCCTCGATGAACATCGGCTATTTCAGCAACAAGCGCAAGGGGGATATCCTCTCGAGCCTTTCCAACGACGTGAACGAGGTACAGAACACCGTGGCCAGCAGTTTCCACATCATTTTCCGCGAACCGCTGCTCGTCATCGGCTTCCTCTCGATGCTCTTTTACCTCTCGCCCCGCCTCACCATAGTTTCGCTGGTGGCCCTTCCGGTTTCGGGACTGGTAATAAGCCAGATTACGAGGAATCTCCGCAAGGGGGCGGTTGTGACCCAGGAACTTATGGGGAGCATTACCAGCCGTTTCGAGGAGGCCATCTCCGGCTCCCGCATCATCAAGGCGTTCGGCGCCGAAAAATACGTATCGGCACAGTTTGACAAGGACAATACAATGCACAAGAAGGTGAGCCGCGCCATCGGCAACCGTCAGGAAATGGCTTCGCCCGTGTCGGAGTTCCTCGGCATCACCGTGGCCGTGGTGGTGCTCTTCTACGGCGGGTGGCTCAACTACCGCGGGCAGCTCGAGATGGGGTGGTCAACCTTCGTGGTCTATATCGGTTTCTACTGGAGGGTTCTGGAGCCCACCAAAGCCATCGCTTCGGCCTATGCCACCATTCAGAAGGGGCTGGTGTCCGCCGGCAGGATATTCTCCATCCTCGATGCCGAAAATCCCATCAGAGACGGTGGCAACGCCGAGCCGGTTGCCGATTTCAATGAAAAAATAGAGTTTGACGACGTGACTTTCGCCTACGAAGGCGAGCCCGTCCTCAAGAACATAAATCTCACCATACCCAAAGGGAAAATGGTGGCCGTGGTGGGCCCTTCCGGCGCAGGCAAATCCACCATGGCCGATTTGATTCCCCGCTTCTGGGACGTTACCAAGGGGGCGGTGAAAATTGACGGCCGCGATGTCCGCGACTGCCGCCTGGCTGACCTTACGGCGCTTCTCGGGGTCGTCACCCAGGAGTCAATCCTGTTCAACGACACCGTCTATAACAACATAACCTTTGGAATGGAGGGCGTGACTCAGGAGCAGGTGGAGGAGGCGGCCCGCGTGGCCAATGCCGACGAATTCATCCGCCAGCTGCCCGAGGGGTATCAGACCAACATCGGCGACCGCGGCGGAAAACTGTCGGGCGGACAGCGCCAGCGAATAGCCATTGCCCGCGCCGTTCTCAAGAATCCCCCGATTCTCATCCTGGACGAGGCCACGTCCGCCCTCGACACAGAGAGCGAGCGTCTGGTGCAGGATGCCCTCACCAACCTGATGAGTTCCCGCACCTCGCTGGTAATCGCCCACCGCCTCTCCACCATACAGCACGCCGACGAAATCGTGGTGCTGCAGCAGGGGGAAATCGTGGAAAGGGGAACCCACAGGGAACTTCTTGCCAATAACGGACTTTATTCCCATCTTTGTACCTTACAAAGTTTCGCCTAAAACATTACTACGATATGCCGGACAAGCAGATTCAATTTGACAAGAGTTATCTCGATATGGCCGATATCTGGGCCCGCAATTCCTATTGCGCGCGCCGCCGTGTGGGAGCGCTCATCGTGAAGGACAAGATGATAATTTCAGACGGCTACAACGGCACGCCAATGGGGTTTGAGAATGTGTGCGAAGACGAGAACGGGATCACCAAGCCCTATGTCCTCCACGCCGAGGCCAATGCCATCACCAAGGTGGCCAAGAGCGGCAACAGCAGTGACGGAGCCACGTTGTATGTGACCGACGCCCCCTGTTTGGAGTGTTCCAAACTCATCATCCAATCGGGAATCCGCAGGGTGGTTTATCGCAGGGAATACCGTCTGACTGAAGGTCTGGATTTATTGAAAAGAGCAGGTATAGAAGTTTGCAGATATGATTAGCGACAAGGAAAAATTCTTCAAGATTCTCAAACCCATTCTCTGGGTTCTTACAATAGTGTTTTCGGCCACCCTCATAATGGAGGCCTGGCCGGGCAACAGCCGCAAGATTGACGTCAAGGCTATCTCGTCAGACTGGGCAAAGCTGATATTGGTGCTGAACAATGTTGACAAGCGTTACGTCGATACCATCGACCACAAGCAGTTTACCGAAGATGTCCTGCCCCGCCTTATGGAGGAGCTGGACCCCCATTCGGTATATCTCCCGCCCAAGGAACTGGAAGATGCCGAAGAATCCCTCCAGGGGGAGTTTGAAGGCATCGGCGTTCAGTTTACGGTGCCCAACGACACCGCAATCATCTCGAACGTAATCACCGGAGGCCCCTCCGAGAAGGCGGGAGTCCTTACCGGAGACCGCATCATCGAGGTGGGCGGAAGGTGCATTGCGGGGACCAGGACACCTCAGGATACGATGGTTTCGCTGATGCGAGGCAAGAAGGGGACCAAGGTGGTTCTGGGCATCCAGCGTCACGGGGTGGAGGGGATGATTCCTCTGACCATCACGAGGGACAAGATTCCCCAGCACAGCATCGATGTGGCGTTTATGCTTAACGACACCACGGGTTATGTAAAACTTTCCAAATTCGCCCGTACCAGCCACACTGAGTTCATGGCGGCCCTTTCAGACCTGAAAGGACAGGGTATGAGGCGCCTCATTTTCGACCTCAGGGACAATGGCGGCGGATATCTCGACCAGGCGATGAAACTCTCCAACGAGTTCCTTCCGGAGGGAAGTATGATAGTCTATACCGAGGGCAAGGCCAGCCCCCGCGCCGAGCTCAAGGCCGACGGACGGGGCCGGTACGTCGATCTGCCGCTTGCGGTACTCATCAACACGACCAGTGCCTCCTCCAGCGAAATCTTCGCGGGGGCGATGCAGGACAACGACAGGGGCATAATCTACGGCGTCCGCTCGTTCGGAAAGGGACTTGTGCAGGAACCGCTTTATTTTACCGACGGTTCGGGCATACGGCTCACCGTGGCCCGCTTCTATACCCCTTCGGGAAGATGTATCCAGAAACCCTACAGCGACGATTACGACTATGACTTCCTTGCCAGATACGACAGCGGCGAGATGTTCAGCGCCGACAGCATAAAACTCGACAAGAGCGTGGAATACAAGACTGTCAAGGGGCGCACGGTTTATGGCGGCGGCGGTATAGTCCCCGATGTGTTCATCCCCGTCGATACCGTAGGCGTCACCGATTTCACGGTGCAGTGCAACAAGCACAGCATCCAGGTAAAATATGCGAACACCATATTCGAGAACAATATGGCGCGCATCGTGGCGGCCTCCGATATGGAGAGTTTCGACAGGTTCTACGCGTCAATGGATGTCGAACACGGGTTTCTTGCCTATGCCGCTGCTCAGAACATTACTCCCAAACCGGGGGAATGGGAGGTATCTAAAGGGTATATACTGAACAACGTCAAAGCCCTGGTGGCCCGTTACACTCCTATGGGCGACAACGCTTTCTATCCCATTTTCCTCAAGAGCGACAAATGGATTCAAAAGGCCATAGAAGGAGATGAAACTGCAGACCTGCGTTGACTTTCAACCCCTGGCGGACAGGTTTACCTATCAATCCAAGTTTTTCTGCATAGGTTCCTGCTTTGCCACCGAAGTGGGAGGCAGATTGGAGGAACTGGGGTTTGACATAGCCGTAAATCCCTTTGGCGTACTGTACAATCCGGCCTCCATCGCCGCAGCCGTGGAGCGTCTGACTTCGCACAACCCCTTTGTCGAAGACGAGGTCATTTGTTCGCAAGGGAAATATACCTCTTTCAGCCACCACAGCCGGTTTGACCGCGACACTGCGGAGGAGTTCCTGAGTTGTGCCAACGCGGCGCTGGAAAGGGATGCGGTCGCTTTTGGCGCTGCTGAGGTCTGCATAGTGACCCTCGGCACGGCGTGGGTTTACAGGCACGTAGGACGCGATGTCATTGTGTCCAACTGCCACAAAATCCATCCCAACGAATTTGTGCGGACTCGGCTGGAGGTTGAGGAAGTGGCGACTCTGCTTGCAGATATGGTGATGAACCACCCCGAAAAGCGCTGGATTTTCACGGTAAGTCCGGTAAGGCACATTAAGGACACCCTCCACGGCAACCAGCTGAGCAAGGCGACCCTGCTGCTGGCTGTGGATAAGGTGGTGCAGACCTGCCCCAACGCAGAGTATTTTCCGGCATACGAGATAATGATGGACGAACTCAGGGGCTACAGGTTTTATGCCGAGGATATGGTACACCCCTCATCGCAGGCGGTCGGCTACATATTCGACAGATTCTGTGAATATGCCATAGACGCGTCGCAGAACGGGGCCATGGAGGAGGCCCGCCGCCGCATCCGCTCTCAGAAACACATTCCCATTCATTAGAGACGTTTCGCGCAACATCTTCCGAAAATAATTTCTAAATTTGCAAGTTATCATTAAATTTTTTGAATATGGAAAGGTTAAAAGTAGCTCTGTTATTAAAGTCAGAACCGGGAAAGAAAGTGCTCGCCAAAGGGTGGGTGCGTACCAAGAGAGGCAACAAGAACGTATCGTTCATAGCCCTCAATGACGGATCTACCATAAATAATATCCAGATTGTATGCGACGCCTCGAAATTCGACGAGGAGTTCATGAAGCAGATTACCACCGGCGCCTGCATAGGCGTTGAAGGCGATCTGGTGGCTTCGATGGGAAGCGGCCAGGCCGTGGAAATCCAGGCCGGAAAGATTGAGATTTACGGCGTTGCCGACTCGACATATCCCCTCCAGAAAAAAGGACACAGTATGGAGTTCCTTCGCGAAATCGCCCATCTGCGTCCCCGCACCAATACTTTCGGAGCGGTGCTGAGAATCCGCCACGCCATGGCGTTTGCCATACACAACTTCTTCAACAGCAAGGGATTCTGCTACCTGCACACCCCCCTCATCACTGCCAGCGACTGCGAAGGGGCAGGGGAGATGTTTCAGGTGACGACGATGGATCTCAACAATATCCCCCGCACCGAAGACGGCGCCATTGATTTCGGCAGCGACTTCTTCGGACGCCAGACCTCCCTCACCGTGAGCGGACAGCTCGAGGGCGAGCTCGGAGCCACTGCTCTCGGCGAGATATACACCTTCGGCCCCACTTTCAGGGCTGAAAACAGCAATACCCCGCGCCACCTCGCAGAGTTCTGGATGATAGAGCCCGAAATGGCATTCTACGACATCAAGGACAATATGGATTTGGCCGAAGAGTTCATCAAATACCTCGTCAACTATGCTCTGGAGAACTGTCTGGACGACATAACTTTCCTCAACAATATGTTCGACAACGAACTCATCGACAGGCTCCGCGGAGTGCTCAAGGAGGATTTTGTCCGCCTTTCATACACCGAAGGCATAGAGATTCTGGAGCAGGCCAAGAAGGATGGTGTCAAGTTTGAATTCCCCGTAGGCTGGGGTACCGACCTGCAGAGCGAGCACGAAAGGTATCTCGTGGAGAAACATTTCAAGAAGCCCGTAATCCTTACCGACTATCCCAAGGACATCAAGGCATTCTATATGAAGCAGAACGAAGACGGCAAGACTGTCCGTGCAATGGACGTTCTGTTTCCCAAAATCGGCGAGATTATCGGCGGCAGCCAGCGTGAGGAGTCATACGAGAAACTTACGCAGCGCATAGAGGAGTTGGGTATGGATACCAGGGGCCTGTGGTGGTACCTCGATACCCGCCGATGGGGAAGTGCCCCCCACAGCGGCTTCGGACTCGGATTCGAGCGTCTGCTGATGTTCGTCACAGGTATGAGCAACATCCGCGACGTGATTCCGTTCCCCCGTACCCCCAACAATGCAGAGTTCTAAACCATGCTGATAATAGGTATCGCCGGCGGATCCGGGAGCGGAAAGACAACCGTTGTCAAACGCATCCAGGAAGAGTTCAAGGAGCGTATCGTGGTAATCCCGCAAGACTCCTACTACAAGGATTGCGGCCATCTCACGGCCGAGGAGAAGGTTGTATATAATTTCGACCACCCCGACGCAATCGACTTCGAACTGCTCACCTCCCAGCTTGAACAGATAAAGCGTGGGGAGGCTATTGAGCAGCCGGTCTATTCCTATATTACTTGTGCCCGCTCCAAGACCGAAACTGTCCACGTCGAGCCGGCGGACATCATCATAGTGGAGGGTATCCTCATATTCACCTCCCCGCAACTGATGTCCCAGCTTGATATAAAGGTGTTTGTGGATGCCGACGATGACGACCGTCTGAGCCGCATCCTGCTGCGTGACACCGAGGAGCGTGGCAAGGACGTCAAGGCGGTGCTGACCCGTTATAATGACCTCGTGAAGCCGATGCACCTGCAGTTCATCGCTCCCACCAAACGTTATGCCGACGTGATAATTCCCCTCGGCGGCAACAACGAGGTGGCGGTGAAGATTCTTCTGGCTACCATAGAAAAGGCTCTCGCCGACAAGTGGCCACAATAACCCCCGGACTATGGCTGATTTCTTTTCGCGCAAACAGGGGAGCAAGGAGAGCCGGGTAGGGCTTTACACCACCCTTATAGTCCACCTTTCGATTCTTGCCGTTCTGCTCATTTCGTCCATAGGGGCGGTGGTGAGCAAGGAGTCGTCGTTTGTGCTCGATTTTACCAAACAGGAGAAGATTGAGAAAGAAAAGAAACAGGAAGATATCAAAGCCAAAGCCGCAAGGGAGCTGGAGGAGATGATAGCCGCCGCCCCCGAATACAAAGTGCGCAACATAGTGGTTGACGAAGGGGAGAAACTCAAGGACAATACCGGCAAGCCCTCAACAGTCTATCAGGAGGCGAGGGATTTGCAGAAGCGGCTGGATGCCTCGCGCCGCAAGGCGATGTCGGAGAATGCCGAGGACAAGGTCGATATGGGTGGTTCCGAGGAGAATGAAGGGGACAACGCTCCAGCATATTCGGGACCGTCGGTTGTGTCCTACCGCCTTGACGGCCGCAAGGCGACACATCTCCCGGTGCCTGCCTACAAAGGTATGGGCTCGGGAGACGTGTCGGTCAAAATCTATGTAAACCAGAGGGGACGGGTGATTGACGCCAAAGTCAACGAAGGGGCGTCAACTTCCGACCAGGTGTTGTGGAAACTCGCTATGGAGGCCGCCCGCCGGAGCCGTTTCACTATGTCCGACACGGCGCCGGAGCCCCAGATAGGCGAAATAGTCTATCGATTTATAGGGCAGTAGCCCGTTCCAAATGCTCTTTCAGGGCTAACCTATTGTCGCTCCGTTTGCCAATGTCTCGGCGGGGGTGATGAACCGCATCTTGCCGTCGGCCTGCCTTGCCATCAGAATCATTCCCTGCGACATTATGCCGCGAATCTTGCGGGGCTGGAGATTTGCCAGGATGCAAATCTGTCTGCCCACCATCTCCTCGGGAGTGTAGTATTCGGCTATGCCCGAAACAATCTCGCGCTGGTCGAGACCGGTGTCAATGGTGAGGTGGAGGAGTTTGTCGGTATTGGGGACGCGTTCTGCCTTCAGCACGGTGGCAGTGCGGATGTCCATCTTCTCAAAATCCTCGAACGTGCATTCTGCCTTTGCGGGGTCCACCTTGGGGGCGTTTGCTGCAGCTGCTGCGGCAGCGGCGGCTTCGTTGGCCTTCTTTATCTCTTCCAGCCTCTGCATCTGGGCGTCAATGGCATCATCCTCAATCTTGGAGAACAACAGCTCGGCAGCGCCCAGCTGATGCCCTGCGGGAAGGATTTCGGCTTTGCCTATCTCGTCCCAGCAAACCTTTTCCATACGGAGCATGGCTGCGAGTTTCTCCATAGAGAAGGGGAGGAACGGGGCGCAGGCGATGGCTATGTCGGCGCAAATCTGGATGGAGTTGTAAAGGATGGATGCGGTGCGGTCCAGGTCTTCCTTGGCAACTTTCCAGGGCTCGGTGTCGCTTATGTATTTGTTGCCCAGACGGGCCAGATTCATAGCTTCTTTAAGCGCTTCGCGGAATTTGTAATGCTCGATGTTATCCTCGATGGCCGCCTTGATGGCGGGAATCTGGGCTATCGTTTCCCGGTCTATGTCTGCCGGCTTGGCGTTGGCGGGCACCTGTCCGCCGAAGTATTTGTGGCACAGTACCACGGCGCGGTTCACGAAGTTACCCAATATGGCCACCAGCTCGCTGTTGTTGCGAGTCTGGAAGTCCTTCCAGGTGAAGTCGTTGTCCTTTGTTTCGGGAGCATTTGCGCACAGCACGTAGCGCAGGGCGTCCTGATGGTTGGGGAAGTCGCGCAGATATTCGTGGAGCCATACAGCCCAGTTGCGCGAAGTCGAAATCTTGCCGCCTTCGAGATTGAGGAACTCGTTGGCCGGCACATTTTCGGGCAGGATATATCCGCCGTGGGCCTTCAGCATTGAGGGGAACACGATGCAGTGGAACACGATATTGTCCTTGCCTATGAAATGAACCAGTTTGGTGTCTTCGCTCTTCCACCATTTCTCCCAACTGTCGGGGAGAAGTTCCTTGGTGTTGGAAATATATCCGATGGGGGCGTCAAACCACACGTAGAGAACTTTCCCTTTGGACCCTTCCACCGGCACCGGCACGCCCCAGTTGAGGTCACGGCTCACCGCACGCGGCTGGAGACCGCTGTCTATCCACGACTTGCACTGGCCATAGACGTTGGTCTTCCACTCCTTGTGGCCGTCCAGAATCCACTCTTTGAGCCATCCTTCGTAGTTGTTCAGGGGGAGGTACCAGTGTTTGGTCACTTTTTTTATGGGGGTGCTTCCGCTCACGGTCGAATGGGGGTTGATGAGTTCCTCGGGGCTGAGGCTCGAACCGCATTTCTCGCACTGGTCGCCGTATGCCCCTTCGGCGCCGCATTTGGGGCAGGTACCCACAATGTAGCGGTCGGCAAGGAACATTTCGGCTTCGGTGTCGAAGAAATGTTCGCTCTCCTTCTCTATGAATTTGCCCTCGTCATATAACTTGCGGAAGAAATCCGATGCAGTCTGCCTGTGTATGTCGCTGCTGGTGCGGGAATAGATGTCGAAACTGATGCCGAATTCGGCAAACGAATCCTTGATGACCTGATGGTATTTATCCACAACATCCTGCGGAGAACACCCCTCCCTGAGCGCCTTGATGGTGATGGGGACTCCGTGTTCGTCAGAGCCGCATACAAAAAGAACCTCCTCGCCGCGCATTCGGAGATACCTGACATAAATGTCGGCGGGGACATACACTCCCGCAAGGTGTCCGATGTGTACTGGGCCGTTGGCATACGGCAATGCGCTGGTTACAAGTGTCCTTTTGTGATTTTTCATGATAAAAGTGATTTTAGAACCCGCTAAAATACAAAAAATCTACTTTATATTCCGCATATCCTGCATAATCTGGCTGCGAACTTTGTTGAGCAGGTTCTGGTGGGATATAAGTTGAGTCTGCAACTCAACATCATTGTTTTTGAATGCGGATGCAACCTGGGCGGGGATGTCCTTCAGCTGGAGTTCGATGTAGCGGAGCTTGAAGAACAGCACCGACTTGGGCACGTTGATGTGCAACAGCTGCTCCTCGGGGGTTATCGACTTGCGGTAGGCCTCGATGGTCAGGGGGTGCGATTCGCTTATCATTGAAATGACCTCCCTCACCACCGACTGGTCTTCGCTGCAGGTGAAATGTTGTATGATACGGCTCTGCGCCGTCATCACGTCCGCCTCGGGGTTGCGGGGAATCTCGAAGTAGTTGTCGTAAATCTTCTGGAATACGGGGTTGGAAAACGTCAGTTCGTCCTCTTCGAGCGACTGTCGGATATACTGCGACACCGTTATCTCATCCACTTTTTCCGCTCCGTATATCATATTCTCCTCGCGATGGATGGGGTACTCCCCGAAACGCACGAGATATGAGGCAAGTTCCCGTTCGCAAGGCTCCATAAGGGAGTTGGTGATGGCGCTCTGGTAAGGCACGTCCTCCGATGGAACTGCATCGTATGTAGCTCCGCCGTAATCCTCCTCGGAAGGAGGGGGCGGGAGAGGGGTGTCGCCATAGGATGCGGCGTCGCTGCGGGTCTGCTGCCGCTGCGCCTGCTGCCGCTGCTCATAGTTGCGGCGGGCTGTCTGCTGCTGCCGTTTCTGCGCGCGGAAACGCGAGATGCTGGTGAAGACGCTCTCCGAAGGGAAGTTGTACCTGTCCACGACCATCTGGGCATAGACGCCCCTGGCGATGTCGTCGGGAATGACGGCAATGGTTTCTATGACATCCCTCAGGAACTGCGTCCTGCGGGAGGGGTCGTTCCCAATCTCTTCGTGGAGCAGGTCGGCCTTGAACGTCACAAAGTCCTTCTCGTTGGAAGTGATGAAATCCTCTATCTCATCCCGTGTGTGCGCTTTGGCAAAGGAATCGGGGTCATCCTCGGGGGGGAGCAGCACCACCTTGACCGTCATCCCCGCCTCAAGAATCATATCGATACCTCGGATGGCAGCCTTGATGCCGGCGGCGTCTCCGTCGTAAATCACCGTGATATTGTCGGTGAACCGGCGGATGAGGGATATCTGGCCGGTGGTCAGCGACGTGCCACTGGAGGCCACAACATTCTCAATGCCGCTCTGGTGCATCGAAATGACGTCGGTATAACCCTCCACCAGAAGGCATTTGTTCTTTTTGGCTATGGCGTTCTTGGCAAAGAAAATTCCGTAGAGGGAGAGATTCTTCACATAAATCTCCGATTCGGGCGAATTTATGTATTTTGCCTTCCCTTCCACCTTCCCCGGGGACATGATGCGGCCTCCGAATGCTATGACGCGGCCGCTTATGGAGTGGACGGGGAACATGACTCTGTCGTAGAACCGGTCGAGCAACCGCCCGTCGTCACGCACCAGGGAGAGCCCCGTTTCCACCAGATATTCGGATTTGAACCCCTGCTCCAGCGCCTTGGCCGAAAAGGAGAACTTCTCCTGCTTGGGGGCATATCCCAGACCGAACTTGCGGATGGTTTCGTCGGTGAACTTTCTCTGGCGGAAATACTGCAGTCCGATAAGCGAGGTTTCCTCATTCCAAAGGTTCGCTTCATAGTGCTTCTGCGCCGCTTCGGTCACGATGAGCAGGCTCTCCCGCTTCTGGCTTGCCGCCAGATCTTCGGGACTCTCCTCTTTTTCCTGCACTTCAATCCCGTATTTGGCGGCGAGATACTTCAGCGCCTCGGGGTAGGTCATGTGCTCGTGTTCCATAAGGAAGGAAACTGCCGTTCCGGCCTTGCCGCAGGCGAAACACTTGAAAATCTGCTTGGTGGATGAAACCGAAAGGGAAGGGCTCTTGTCGTCGTGGAACGGACACAGACCGATATAGTTTGAACCCCTGCGGCGAAGCGAGATGAATTCGCCTATGACATCTTCGATGCGGGTCGCCTCGAGTATCCTCTCTTTGGTAAAATTATCTATCATCGCTCAAGTTCCGCTGGGGAAAAAAAGAATGTATTGTTAGTAGAGGAGGGCTATAGGACGGAGCGCAACAACTCCAGCTCCTCCTCCGTGTAGAGCAGCTTGTCCAGCAGGGTGTCGAACCAAAGGGCGTCGTGGAACATGATCACGAAGGCCAACACTGCAATCACCAGCCCCAGCAGGATGTAGAGGATAGTTCTGCCCGGGCTTCGGCGGCTTTGCTCACGCCCCGGAGCCTGCTCCATTATGCGGGCAGCCTCACGGTCATCGTCAGATGCGGTCGGCCCGCTTTCCGCTTCCGGTTCCGCTGCT
>JABUTP010000001.1 GCA_021443625.1 Bacteroidales bacterium
TGATTATACGGCTCGAAGGTGTTTTCGTTAATCTCAAGTCCCCACTGGGGGTTGTACTTGATGATGCCGTTGTCAATCGGAAGCGACTGGAATATCGGATCGCTGACATTGGCCGAATAGGTGTAACTGCCCGATTTGTGGGTGATGGAGGTCTTGCACCACGGCTTGCCCGTATCCAACGCGAAACGTTTGATGTCAAGGGTACGGTTGAAACTGATGAGCGGTTGCTCGCGGCGGCGTTCTTTGAGAATCTCTTCCAGCAATTGATCCTGACTGAGAGAACCTCCGTTGGGCAGGTTGGTGCTTGTCCCTTTGTAACGGTATTTGCGAAGGGTGTTCAGGCTTTCAAGCGCCTGTGAAGTCTTGCCCGTGCGGGCTTCGGCTTCGGCCTTCTCAAGAAGCAGGAGAGGGTAGGTCATACCCTGGGTGGTCTTCATATACTGGTCTCTCAGATAGTTGAGAACCACGCCGTCCTGGTATTTGTCCGAACCGATGGTGGTGCTGAATCCTTCGGCCATCATAGCCCATTGGAGCCACCGCCAGTCGTTGTCCTTGTCAAAGAGGGCTTTCCATTCCTCCGAAGGATAGTATTTCTGACGGCTGTATCCGGAAGGGGTGTTGCGGTAGAGCAGCAGCTCAATGTTGGTGGTCTGGTTGTAGTCGGTGTCGGGACCGCGGAACTCCATATAGAGCCGTTCGTCCTCTCCGAGGCCGGGGTCAACTGAGGTGACTTTCTCATAGTAGAAATTCTGGTCGGAGTAGTTGTAGATTAGTTTGTCAACTGAACCTTCGGCAGCAAGTGCCAGAGACCAGGCTTTTTCGGCGTCGGCCCGCATGGCTTCGAAGTCCCGGATATACATATTGTACTCGGCGCGGAGTGCGTATGCGGCGGTCTTGTTGCCGCGGCAGGCGGTAAGGGTACGCTCGGGGGCATTTTCGCAGGCATAGTCAAGATCTTCCTTAATCTGCTTGAAAATCTCGGCGGTTGTGGCGAGGGGGCCGTTCTCTTGAGTGGGATCACCGCTGGTGCGCAAGGGAAGCACCTTCTTGTCGTTGGCGGTTGCAGGGTCATAGGCGGGGCCGTAGCAGAGGGTGTAATTCATATATGCCCACGCGCGGCCTATCATTGCCTGTGCAATTACCCCTCTGGCATACTCATCATCGGCGCCAAGGCCTCTGATGCCGTCAATCACATTGTTGAAATAGGCGATTGACTGCCAGGTGTAACTCCAGCCCATAGGGGATGAGTTGGGATTGTAGATGGGGAACTGGTAGGTCCAGGCGGCAAGGATGTCCAGGTTGGGGAAAGTTCCGATGTACTGGTATTTCAACTGATTTTCGCTCACCTGGATATTGTCTCCCAAAGCGGCGTAGGAACAGCCGTTGTTGTTGTCAAACATAAAGTAGGATCCAAGCGTATTGGAGTTGTTCAGAAGATTTTCGAACTGTACCACTTCAGTGGGTATGAGTTTGCCCACAGGCTGCACATCGAGAAACTTTTCGCAGGCGGTAAGGCAGCAGGAGAGTGCCAGCGCCATAAATATGTTCTTTGTGATATTCGTTTTCATCGATCGGGAGGTTAGAATGTTATGTTTATACCACCGTAGAATTCGGCGTTTCTGGGAAGAGTGGTGTAGCCGGCGTTTGTGGAGGCTCCGATGGCTCCGCCGGATTCCACTATCATTGTTTCGGGGTCAATGTCGCAATCCTTGGCGGTGATGCGGAACAGGTCACGTGCCTGCACGTATACCCGGAGATTGCCCAGACCGATGCGGGAAATCAGACTCTTGTCGAATGTGTAGGAGAGGGTGACGTCTCGCAGTTTGGCGTAGTTGGCATTGCCTACGAAGATGTCGCAGAACGGGTAGTAGAACAAGTCCATATTCCACGATTTGAGGGTGGGGTAGATGGTCTTGGCTTCGTCTCCGGCCTCTTTCCAGCGCTGGCCCACATAACGGCTGTTGATGTTCGAACCCTGGAAAACGTCCTTGCGGTATTTGGCACCGAATTTGGCGATGAACATGAATGACAGACTCCAGTTCTTATAGTCGAAGCTGTTGGTCAGGGCCATGTCCGTGGTGGGGACGGTTGAACCCTGATATTCTATGTCGTCAACTTCAACGAGGGAGGCAAGTTTCTCTTCGCCGTCGGCTCCATATACCAGAACCTGTCCCTTGTCGTCGATTCGGGAGAATTTATATCCGTAAAGGCCGTACATAGGGTGGCCTTCGGCGTGGATGGGCATAACGGCTGCCCAACTGGTGGGATAATTTCTGGAAACGTTGTAGGAGAGTACCTCGTTGTGGTTGAGGGAAAGGTTGTAACTTACGTTCCACTGGAAGTTCTTGGTGCTTACGGGGCTGCCGTAAACGGTGGCTTCAAAACCATTGTTCTGGATGGCACCAACATTCTTGGTCATACTGCTGACACCAAGGGTCGGGTCGATGGCGTCATTGGCCAGAATGTCGGTGGAGTGTTTGAAATAACGGTCTGCGGAGAGGCCGAGGCGTCCGTCAAGCACGTCGAAATCCAATCCGATGTTGGTGGTCTTGGTCTTCTCCCAGCGGAGCGAGCCGTTGGGGTAAGAACTGATGCTGTGGGTGATACCCTGAGTGTCGTTGTTGAATGAGCCTACGCCGAGAATCATATACGGACCCTGGGTGAGGGAGATGTTACCGTTGATACCGTAGCTGGCGCGGAGGTTCAGGCGTTTGATCCAATCCACGTCAAAGAACTCTTCGTTGCTGATTTTCCAGGTGCCGCCGATGGACCAGAGCGGTTTGTAGCGGTATTTGGGGTTGGTTCCGAAGAAGTTGGTGAGGTCTTCGCGGATACTGCCGCTGATGAGGTAGCGGTTGTCGTATTCGTAGGAACCATTGAAGTAGAACGACACGAAACGGTTGTCGCGTATGCTGTAACTTCCGTAGTTCAGCGTGACTCCCGAGGAGCCGCCGACCATATCGGAGTTGTATTTGCCTCCTTTGAAATCAACTGCATTGACGGGAGAGAAGCTTCCGGCCATGGCGTTGTAGCCGATACGGGTCGCATAGGTGTTGTTGTCCTGGCTTATGCGGCGAACCTCTGAACCGGCAAGGGCGGAGATGCGGTGGCGGCCATAAACTCGGTTGAAATTGACCTGGCCGCGGAGGGTCCAGTTCTGCTCGCTGTAGCGGGTTTCGTTGATCAGGGCTCCGTCAGGGACATAGTGGTTGGTGGGGTTGCTGATGGAGGTGGAGTTGTTGTATGCCATACGCATACGGTAGCTGTCCTTGGTTGCAATCTGTTTGTAGTCCGAGAATCTGCGACTCCAGCTGCCGCCGACTTCTGCTGACAGCCCTTTGGCGATGTCGGCTTTGATGAAGCCGTTGATGCGGGAACTGAAGGCAGATTCGGTGAGGTAGTCTTCGTAGGCGTCCTTGATGGGGCTGTAGCCCATTGACTTGCCACCCTTAATCCCATTGTAGAGGTTTTCTGAAGCATACGACAGCGTGCTGTATTCCACGGGGTTCCCGTTGTCGTCAACAATCTGGGTATAGGGCTTTACATAACTTGAGAAGTTTGTCAGTGTCTGCCACTGGGTCCACGGCTCCGTATGGTTGGAGTAGGTGAGGTTGGTGGCTATTCCGACCGTCAGGAAACGGAGGGGCTTCCATTCGTTGTTTAGGTCTATTACCAGACGGTCGTCGTCGGTGTTGAGATAACTGCCGCGCGATTTGGCATAGTTTACGGCCAGATTGTATCTGTTGACAGAGCTGCCTCCGGAGATGTTGATGTTGTGGGTCTGGGTAAGGGCGGTGCGGAACATATATTTCTGCATCTGGTCCAAGGCGTTTATGCCGCGCAACTCGTTTATCCTGCTGTTCATCTCTTCTTCGGAGATATAGCCTCCCTTGTTGAGCGAGATGAGATAGTTCACACGGCTGAGATTGGTGCTGCGGCTTGCGGGATTGTTGGTTGCAGGGTTCAATTTGAAGAGAAAGAGCTCGGCGTCGATGTAGTCGTCGGTTGAGGCCATGTGCAGATAGTCAAGGTTGGGACGGGGTTTGACCATGAATGTTCCGGTGTAGCTCACTTTCAACTTTCCTTCCTGTCCGTGTTTGGTGGTGACGATGATGACACCATTGGCGGAGCGGGCGCCATAGATGGATGCTGCAACCGCATCCTTGAGGATGGTGATGTTCTCTATGTTGTCGGGGTTGAGGTCGGTAAGCTTGCACTCTACGGGGTAGCCGTCCACCACAATCAGCGGGGCGGTTTCGGCATTGAGGGTGGCGCGGCCGCGGATGGAAAGGACACCGTCCTTGTCCAGTACGAGACCGGAGATTTTACCCTCGAGACGGTTGATGAGGTTGCTTCCGAGTTTGTTCTCGACCTCTTTGGCGGTTACGACACCGAATGAACCTGTCGCACGCTCTTTGGAGAGAGTGGTGTAACCGGTCACAACGGCATCCTCCAGCCTTGTAAGGTCGGTGGTGAGGGTGACAGTGACGTCACCTTTGATGCTGTCAACCATAAGGACACCGGGTTTCATTCCGGTGAAGGAAACGAGCAGGATTTGTCCTGCCTTCGTGGTGGGGATGCTGATGCGGAAAGTTCCGTCAGCATTGGTGGTAGTGGCGGTGTTTGTGCCATCAAGGAGCACGTCTGCACCGGCAAGGGGTTCGTTGTTTTCGTCAACGACCGTTCCGGAAATGACGCGGGTCTGCTGCGCATAAGCGGCAGACAGGCTTAATGACAACACCAGAATCAGTGTTAGTAACTTTTTCATT
Source organism: Bacteroidales bacterium (assembly GCA_021443625.1). GTDB lineage: Bacteria > Bacteroidota > Bacteroidia > Bacteroidales > UBA932 > Equibacterium. Next base: position 4,770 of record JABUTP010000001.1, read on the forward strand.
TGTTGTTGGATAGTTAGGTTTAGAAAATAGTCATAGGAGTGGGTTTGGCAATGTTTGCGGGCTTGTGGTCCTTTTGGCTAAGGGCTTCGACTATCGCCTCGCGAACTGCTTCGCCGCGGAGGTTTCTTTTGAAAATTCTGCCGTCGGGAGTGATGGCTATGATGAAGGGGATGCCGGAGAACTGGTATTTGTCCATTGCCTCTTCTCCCGCTTTGGGCGCTTGATATTGGGGCCACGCCATCTGCTCTTTGGCAACCGCATCCAGCCATTTGTCCTTTTTGTCGTCAATTGAAATGCTCATGAAAGCGACTTCGGGGTTGTCCTTGAAATCTTCATAAATCTTCTTGAGGCTCGGGATTTCGGCCCTGCACGGTCCGCACCAGCTCGCCCAGAAATCTATTATCAGGACTTTGCCCTTGAAGTCCAGCTCGACTTTATTGCCGTCAAGGTCAAGGCAGGTGAGTGCTGGGGCCTGCATACCTACCTCAGAAGCCTTGGCATATTTCTCTTTAATAATGCTTTCCGTACGGAACTCGGCTACTGCTTCGGGATAGTTCGCCTCAAGCGACTGGAGCGTTTTTTCGAGAAGGACGGTGTCCTGTGTCGCCCTGAGAAGGGGCAGGAGTTTGATGAGACTCCCCACTCCCTGATGGGTTCGGACAAGATGCTTTTTCTGCTCTACCGCCGAGTTCTGGTTCATATAGAAGAGCGCCTTTGTAAGGCTGTCCCGCTGCGCGTCGGTCAGACTTTTCATCGCATAGATTTCTTCGGAAATCTTATACATGTTTTTGCTCTGGAGATACTCTATGAATGCAATTTCATTCATCAGGGCATTTTTTTCTCCCGACTCCATAGGGACGTAATGGGGGGTAATCATATAAGGCCCCGAATTCTTGTCATAACCGGGGAATATGACTGTGGCATCTTCATCCTCCACCCATATTGAGAAAGACTGTTTCCTGTCGTAGAGGACATCCACTATGCCCGGCTTTTCGACGGTGAGCTGCAATGCAAAACAGCCGCTTGCATCGACTTCGGTGGAGGCGATGATGTTTGACTGGCGTCCGATGCGCTGCATCGCGACAACGGGGTCTCCTTCGGAGAAGGCTTCGACACGACCTTTGACACTGACGGTGTAGTCGGCATTAGCGGCTATGGCAAAATGCAACATGGCCGCAAAACAAAGAAATTTTTTGGGTTTCATGGTTTTAGAAGTGTTAAGGGTTAGTAAATAGTCCGTGTCCGGACGTAATAATATGATAATGTTGTTGTGCGTTATGCCGTGATGGCTTGGCAAGTGCCGTTATTCTTTCTTCTTCCGGATGCCGAGTCCCAGCCAGGCCACGAAAATAGTGACCAACGGACTTAGCCAGCAGAAGAAAGCGAACGGCAGGTAGGCCAGGGTGGGAACGCCCAGCACCTTGGCCTGGGTGGCTCCGCAGGAGTTCCAGGGAACCAGTACGGAGGTGGCCGTGCCACCGTCCTCTATGGTGCGGCTGAGCAGTTCCGGTGCAAGTTTCCTCTCGCGGTACGCCTCTTTGTAGGTGTTGCCGTTTATGATAAGTGTAATGTATTGTTCGGCCGTGACTATGTTGGCAAGGATGCAGGTGAATGCGGTTGAGGTGACCAGTCCTCCGGTGGAGGAAACTTTCCGGATGATATCGCTGGTTATCTTGCCCAGAAATCCGCCCGCCTCCATTATGCCGCCGAACACCAGGGCGCAGAGTGCCAGCCAGATGGTGTTCAGCATTCCCGCCATCCCTTCTGTGGAGAACAACTCTCCCAGGGCGGGGGTGTCCGAAACTATTTGTATGTGGCCGTAGAAGGAGCGCATCACCACCGAATATGTCTCGTTAAAGGAGTTGCCGCCGGCAAGCCGGTGGATGAGGTCGGGCTGGAAGATGACTGTGGCGACGGCACCGAGGGTGGCTCCGGTCAGAAGTGTGACGAGGGCGGGAACTTTCTTGGCTATCATGAAAATCACCACGGCGGGAACAAGAAAGACCCACGGGGTTATGTGGTATATACCCTTGATGGCCTGCTGCATCTCAGAAGCCGACATCTGGCTTGTCTGGGGGGAGTGGAAGATGGAAATGCCCGCAAAGATGAGCAAGGTAATGACGATGGTGGGGATGGTTGTGCGGAGCATATACCGGATGTGGGTGAAGAGATCTACCTCGCAGACCGAGGATGCAATGTTGGTGGTATCGCTGAGCGGGGAAATCTTGTCGCCGAAGTAGGCGCCGGAGATGATGGCTCCCGCCACAACCGCATCGTTGAAGCCCAGAGAGTGCCCTATGCCCAGCATTGCCACTCCGATGGTCGCAATGGTGGACCAGGAACTGCCGGTGAATACCGAGATGACCGAGGCGATGATGACCGTTGCCGGCAGGAAGAAGGAAGGACGCAGGACGTAGAGCCCGTAGTATATCATTGCAGGGGTTACTCCGCTCATCATCCAGGTCCCGGACAGGGCACCGATGGTGAGCAGAATCAGGATACTGCTGGCGGCGGCGGTGACAATCTTGAGAATGGTGTTGAAGATTTCATCCCATTTTACACCGTTGCAGGCTGCAATGATGCCGCCTATGAGCGAAGCGAAGATGAGGGCGGTCTGGTTGGCGCCGGACATCGGGTCGTCGCTGGTCATAAGCACATTGACGCAAATCAGTCCTACAAGCGCCAGCAAGGGAATGACGGATTGTATGGTTGTGGGGCTGCTTCGGCGTTTCATAAAAACAAACTTAATTGAAAACCATCGCAAATGTAGTGGTTTTTTTATACATTCGCAGATGTCAAATCACATTTCTGCACGGTTATGGAGCGTATTTTAGAGTTGGACAACGAACTTTTCAGGGCAATCAACGGCTGGCATTCCCCCGAGTGGGACACCATAATGACGACTTTTTCATCGGTGGCAGTGTGGATTCCGCTCTATCTCGCGATGGCGGTGATGCTGTTCTTTCCGTATTTTTATTCCCGCAGCAGTCTTGCGATGGGTCAGGGAGGCAAGGTGCAAGCCCTGCCGCGGAAGCATTTCTGGAAGGGGGCCGTGGTGGCACTGCTCCTCTGCATAACCTGCTATCTGGTCTGCAACACGTGCGCCGATATCGTCAAGCACGCCGTCTGCCGACCCCGTCCCAACAGGGTGCCGGAGCTGGCAATGACGGGCCACTTCCCTTCAGGAATGGGAGGCCCCTACGGATTCTATTCGGCCCACGCGGCCAACACCTTCGGCTTTGCACTCCTTACGGGTTATATTTTCAGGCGCCGCATCTGGATGGTCATCGGCACATTGTGGGCCCTTGTGATTTCATACAGCCGCATTTATCTCGGCTATCACTTCCCGGGCGACGTGGCAGTGGGGCTGCTGGTGGGACTGTGCGCCGCGTTGTTGCACATATACATTTACAAACTTGCAGTATCCCGCATCGCCGCAAGATGCGTTCAGTAAGACAATATGCAGAACAGTTTCCTATATCAGGTAGCAAAGGTTTTTACCGAAAATTTCGACAATCTCAGGGGGCATCTGTTCGTGTTTCCCAGCCGCCGCTCGGCCCTCTATTTCCAGAAATATCTGGGCCAGTGCAGCGCCGTTCCCGTATTTTCTCCCGACATTGTGACCATAGGGGACCTTATGGGGAAACTCAGCCCCTGGCGGACCACCGACAAGATAGAACTCATATATATTCTCTACCAGCACTATTGCAGGGTGGCCAAGGCCAATGGAATGAAGGAGGTGGAGAGTTTCGACACCTTTGTCAACTGGGGGGAGACCCTGATTGCCGATTTCAACGACGTTGACAAATATCTGATTCCCCACGACCGCCTTTTTGCGAATATCCGCGACCTGCGCAATCTCGACAGCTGCTTCACCGACTTTATGACGCCCGAGCAGATAGAGGCGGTGAGAAAGTTCTGGGGGGTGGTGCTGAATGCCGCCGATAAGGGCAAGACCGAGTATTTCGTAAAGACCTGGCAGCTTCTGGAACCCCTTTACACCTCGTTCAAGGAAGATCTGGCGGCGCGCGGCATTGCCTACGACGGTATGAACTACCGCGAGGTGGCGGAGCGCATCAAGGCCGGGAACACGCAGGAAATGGAGAGTTACCTCTCCCGTTACCGCCAGGTGGTGGTCATCGGACAGAACGCCTTGAGCGAGTGCGAGAAGTGTCTCTATGATTATCTGATGAAGGCTCATAACGGCGACTTCTACTGGGATTTCTACTATGAAAGGTTGAAAGACCCGAAGAACAAGGCCTCCCTGTTCATTTCGGATTATATCGGCAGGTACCCGGGCCGTTTCACCATTGAGGCGGAAACTGTTTCGGAGCCGGAGATAGAGGTTGTGGCGGTGTCATCGGGAGTGGGACAGGCAAAAGTCGCCGCAAGGTACCTTTCCGGGATGACAAGGGAGCAGCTCGACGGCACGGCGGTGGTTCTGCCGGATGAGCAGTTGCTGCTGCCGATGCTGAACTCCATCCCCGAAAACGTCAGGGAGGTGAACGTGACTATGGGTTACGGCCTCTCGGGCAGCGGTCTGGCGTCGCTTTTCACTATGCTCGGCAATCTGCAGACAAGGCGCAGAAACGGATGTTTCTACCATAAGGACGTGTTTGCCATACTCGCCCATCCGATAGTCAAGGGGATGGCCGGAGAGGAGACCGCTGCGCTGCGCGGCGAGATGCTGCAGTCCAACGTGACCTACCTCGGTGCAAGGCATTTCGACTCGGAACTGCTGGCACGGATTTTTGCTCCGGTGGAAACGGCGGAGGAGACTTATCTCTGGCAACTCGGCATTCTGGATATGGTGGCGGTCAACCTTCCGCCGGTGGAGCAGGAGTTCGCCCACGGGTTCTACAAGGTGATTTCCCGCATCAGGGATCTGGCCATCCCGATGGAACAGCGGACTTATTTCCATTTCCTCGGCGAAATGACATCATCGATAGAGGTGTCGTTCAGGGGAGAGCCGCTGCGCGGACTGCAGATTATGGGCCCCCTGGAGGTCAGGGCGATAGACTTTGAGACGCTGATTGTCCTCTCGGTCAACGAGGGGGTGTTCCCGTCGGCAAGCCGGAGCGACTCGGTGATACCATACAATCTGAGAAGGGGGTACGGTCTTCCGACATCCGAACTGTTCGATTCCATATCGGCATACCATTTCTACAGAAGCATTTACCGTGCATCCAAAGTCATCCTCATTTACGATTCCCGCACCCGCGGCATACGGAGCGGGGAGGAGAGCCGTTTCATAAAACAGCTCGACTACGGCTATGGCCTGCATATCGAACGCAAGACGGCCGAACTGCAGATCAAGCCCATCGAAGGGGTGGTTTCACGGATAGACAAGACCTCCGATGTTCTCGACAAGATGAAACGGTTGTTTTTTGAGGGTGTTCCCAAAAACATTGACGGGGAGGAGAAGATGATTCGAAAGCCGTTTTCGGCTTCGATGCTCCTTGATTATCTGAAGTGTCCCCTGATGTTCTATTATAAATGGATAGAGGAACTGAGCGAAGAAGAGGAGATTTCCGAAGGGGTTGAGGCGTCGGAGATGGGAACTGTCTTTCACGACTCGATGCAGGATTTGTACGACAATATGACTGCCTCGGGGGATAAGGACATCACTGCCGCCAAGCTGGACGGTTTCATAAACGACAAGACGGCAATACTCGGCATAGTGGCGGCCAATATGCGCAAGGTTATGAAAATGGACGGAAATGCCCGGTTGAGCTCCCGCAACTCGATAACCTGCGAGGTCATTGCCGATATGGTGCATCAGACCTTGTGCCGCGACAGGGAAATGGTCCCGTTCGAATACGTGGCTTCGGAGAAGTCCATATTGAGGGAAATAACCATCTCTCTTGGAGAAGATGAGTACAAGGCCCTGTTCAAAGGGAAGATAGACCGCATCGACAAGATGGACGGCCACAGGCGGATATGCGATTACAAGACCGGGAGCGTGGAAGAGTTGGGGAGTTACATCAGCAACGACGGCAAAACATTCGACTTCCTGGACGCCGTGATGTCGGCGGAGAAAAAGACGTCGTTCCAGTTGTTGGTGTATGCCTGGCTGCTGTCGGAGGAAGAAGATTTTTACCTTTCGGTATATAAGGTGAAATCGCTATTCAGCGAGGGCGTGTCCAAATCTTTCTGCCCCAAGGAGACCACCGGGGAGTTCGCCTCCCGCCTGATGCCCGTAATGGAGGGTATTTTCAATCCGGAGGTGCCGTTCGCCCCCGGAAATGACGTGTCAAGGTTGTGTCCGTACTGCCCCGCCAAGGCGCTGTGCGGTCGGTAATCATCAGGAACTATGAGTAATAACGACATCAAGATATACAAGGCCTCGGCCGGCGCCGGCAAAACCTTCACTCTGGCGCACTATTATGTTGACCGGCTTTTCGAGGCATTCGACTCCGACAAGGAGGCATACCGCCATATTCTCGCCGTAACCTTCACCAACAAGGCCACGGACGAGATGAAGGACAGGATATTGCAACTTCTCTACGAATATTCGCAGGGCAGGAGTGAGATTAAGGGTGAGGAAGTTACTGAACAGATAAGGGAAAAGGCGAAAAATGTGCTGCTCGCCATTCTTCACGACTATTCGGGGTTTTACGTGACCACCATCGACAAGTTTTTCCAGATGGTGTTCAAGACCTTCTCGAGAGAACTGGGACGGAATCCGTCGTACAGGGTGGAACTGGACGAAGCCGAGGTGTCGGCAAGGGCGGTGGATGACCTGCTGGAGAGTCTTGACGATGAGGGCAACCCCCGCAAGGATGCCGTATATGGGGTGATGCGCGATTTTGCGGAACTGTTGCTCAAATATGATAAAAATGTCAATTACGAGAGCCAGCTTTACCGGTTTGCATCCCTTTTCGGCTCCGAGCAGTTCAAGGTGGCGGCGCGTGCGTGCGACCTTTCCACGATGGCGACCGACAGGGAACAGATTCTCCTGCAGATAGAGCAGGCCGAGAGCGACTTCAAGGATGCAGTCGTGAAGAAGGCGGCCGCGATAGACGCACTTCTATTTGAACACGGTCTCGATTACGACGTTTTTTCGCGGCCGAACTATTGGATAGGGAAAATGCCCCTTTACAAGGAAGGCGCCTTTTGTGGATATCCTACCGCCACGTTTGCCAAGATGTTGTCGGGAGAGGTGGAATTGTGGCTGCCCAAGGGAAACCGGACAGCCGCAAATCTTGAGAAGTTGAAAGCGGCGGTGGCCGACGGCCTCGAAGGTCTCCTGGAGGACTTTCTGGCGATTTTCGGAATCGGCATCGGCGGGGTGATAGAGTTTGACAACCTCTGGCGGCGGTCGAACACGGCGAAACTCATCCGGAAGAATTTGGATATAATGTCCATATTCTCCGATTTGTACGACAGTCTGTCGGACTATCTCAAGCAGCACAACGTGATGCTCCTCAGCGAGACCTGCCACGCTCTCAACAGGATGGTGGCCGGAAGCGACACCCCGTTCATTTACGAAAGGATAGGCACCCGCTTCAACCACTTCCTGCTGGACGAGTTTCAGGATTTCTCCACTATGCAGTGGGAGAATTTCAGGCCTCTCATAGAGCAGAGCCACGACAGCGGTTACGGAAACCTCATAGTGGGGGACGTCAAGCAGAGCATCTACCGTTGGCGCGGTTCGGACTGGAAAACCCTCGACAGCCGCATCGGTGAGGAATTGAAGGAGAAGAACATCTCATATCCACCCATACAGGAGAACTACCGCAGCGACGAGGTGATAGTCGGCTTCAACAACGGATTTTTCGAATACCTTACGTTTCAGGACAAGGAGGAGGCGTGGCTGGATGAGGCGGATGCGCAGATACGCCGGATGTATGCCGGAGGCAGCCAGAACCCCACCCGTTCGGGCAACGGACGGGTGAAGGTCACCTTCTCGCCCAACGGCACCCCCAGGGAGCAGTTGGCGCTCGCCCTTGTGGATGATGTCAGAGAACTGGAAGAGAGGGGATATCCCGCCGGCTCCATCGTGGTGCTGGTGCGCAAGCGCGAGGAGGGGGCGATAGTGGCAAAAACCCTGATAGATGCCGGTATAGAGGTGATAACCGATGAGGCGCTGGTGGTCGGCGCTTCCAAATCGGTGGTGAAAATAGTGAGTGTGCTCAAGCATCTTGCCGGAAGGTGCAGCTCCACTGACAATATCCTTCTGGAGAAAATGGGAGTGGATGTCGGAAAAATAGATGCCGGCGGCAATTCGCTTTACGAAATGGCAGAGAGCATAGCCCGCGCCATGCAGGATGAAATCCAGGAGGGCGAACTTCCCTACTTCGCGGCATTTATGGATCTGGTGCTCGAATATATGTCGAACCAGGGATCGGATCTGGTGGGTTTCGTGAAATGGTGGGACGATTCGGGTTGCGGCCAGCCCGTGTTGCCTCCCAAGGACAACTGCGCGGTGAAGATAATGACCATCCACAAGGCCAAGGGGTTGGGCAGCGAGGCGGTGCTGATCCCATTCTTCAACGAACCCTTCGCTCCCCGCGCATCCTTCGGGAACATCGTGTGGTGCAGGGACAAATTCGGTTTCGGGGCGCAGCTTATTCCCGTGAAGTACAATTCGGAGATGGAATCAACCGCTTTTGTTGATGAATACAAAGCAGAGCGGCTATACATCAAGAGCGACGCCATAAACACCGCCTATGTGGCACTGACCAGGGCAAAGAACGAAATGATAGTTCATTGCTGCCTCCCTAAGGAGAACAGGGACGGCTATCAGCAGGCTTCCGTGTCGGATGTCCTCTATAAATACCTTGAAGAAAGGGAGGGACGGAAAGATAGTTACGAGTTCGGCAGCCCCACAACCTTCGCCGGCCGCAAAACTGAGGACAAGAGTGTGGAAACCGTCGTAATAAGTCAGTACGACTCGATTCCGATGGAGGGCGGCGACTCCGGCTCCCCCCGTCTCAGTCTGGTCTGCCGAGGCGCAAGCTTTTTTGAAAATCAGGAAAAGCGCATCAGGGGCATAGTGCTCCACGACATATTGTCTAAGATCCATACCGAAGCTGATGTTGCGGGTGCGGTGGAAGATGCGGTGCGGGAGGGCGATCTTCCGCTGGCCGACAGAGATGAAACAAAGGCAATGATAGACGGGATGCTCGATTTCGCCAAGGATTACGGCTGGTTCTCGTCCGAGGCCGAGATTCTGGAGGAGGTTGCCATAATCGACCCCGAGGGGCGCATCTACCGTCCCGACAGGGTGGTGGTAAGAGATGGCCGGGCGGTTGTGGTCGATTACAAATTCGGCGCAAAGAATCCGAAATACGCCGGTCAGGTGAGGGAATATATGGAACTCCTGCGGCAGATGGACTACACTTCGGTCGAAGGGTATCTCTGGTATGCCTTGAACAATGAAATAATTGCAGTCAAATGAACCCCAAAGGAAAATTGTATCTTATTCCGTCCCCTCTGGGGGACTATGAGCCGGGCGAGGTGTTGCCGGCACCCCTTTTCGATGCGATTGCACACATCGGGACCTTCGTTGTGGAGGAGACCCGCACCGCCCGCCGCTTTCTCTCCAAAGCGGGTTTCAGAGGCCGGATAGACGGCCTTGTGTTCCACGAACTGAACGAACATTCGGCCGACAGCGATGCCGAGCAGTATGTCAGGATATTGGAGTCGGGGGTGGATGTAGGGCTGATTTCGGAGGCGGGCCTTCCGGCGGTGGCCGACCCCGGCAGCGTTCTGGTACGGCTTGCCCACAGCAGGGACATTGAGGTTGTGCCGTTTGTGGGACCCTCCTCGCTGATGCTCGCCCTTATGTCGTCCGGGATGAACGGACAGTCGTTCGCTTTTGTGGGATACCTTCCGGTCAAGCCGGAGGAACGGCGCGCCCAACTGAAAGCACTCGAAAAGAAGTCGGCCCAGAGCGGACAGACACAGATTATGATTGAGACGCCGTACCGCAATGATTCGCTGCTCAAGGAGATGCTGGCCGTTCTTTCCCCGCAGACCGATATATGCCTTGCGGCAAACATCACCTGTCCCGACGCATTCATACGCACCCGTTCGGTGGCGCAGTGGCGCAGCGCCGTTCCCACCATAGGCAAACGGCCGTGCGTCTTCCTGCTTTCGGCAAAAAAGTGAGCGCGTTTACACAATTATTGCTAAATTTGAAGGTTGTTTAAGGTTATTCAAATGAGAAAAAGTTTCATCTGCATCCTGCTCTGCCTCTCTGCCGTCGCTGCAGACGGACAGGCCCTCAAAACCGGCTACTTTCAGGAAAACTGGCGTGGCGCAATGACGCTCAACCCCGCATTCGCACCGGATCAGGGGTATGCCACGATTCCCATATTGGGAAACCTTGTGATAAGTGCTGATTCCAACATCGGCCTCGATGCCATTGCTCAGAGAAAAGGCGGGGAATACGTGCTTTTCACCGACCCATCCATCCCCGAATCGGAGGTGATGTCCCGCTTCCGGGACTACAACAATGCCGGGGCTGTGGTGGGTACAAGCATCATTGACTTCGGCCGCTATGTCGGAAGGTCGGGATTCTTCTCGCTCAATATCTCTCTTGAGGCGGATGCCCAGGCCAGTGTCCCCGCCGCCGCCATGCAGTCGCTGAAGACCATAGGTGACCGTCAGAACGATCCCTATGCCGACTGGTCGGGCATCTACAATTTCGACAGAGTTTCCGCCGGAGCGCAGACAGGCCTTACCGCAGCGCTGGGTTATTCGTTTGAAATCCTTCCGGGTCTGCGTGTGGGAGGCCGCATCAACGGCTATGCCGACTGGATGGATATGTCGCTGAATGCTGACAACCTTACCGTGGCCGTAGATGGCAACAAAGCCGACGTTTCCGGCAAAGCCGATATGGTGGTCCACTTGAGAGGGGGCAAGATTGACGACGATAACAACATCAAATTCGATGCGAAGAAAATCGGCCCCATCGGCTGGGGACTGTCGGCCGATTTGGGTATGTCATACACTCTGGACAGCCCCGAACTGCCCGATTTCCTGAGAGGACTCCAGGTGTCGGCCGCAGTCAGCGGAATCGGCAGCAGGGGCGCGTCGGACAAATCGGCACTCTATCTCCTGTATGATGGCAACATGCACCTCGATTACGAAGAAACCGACTTTGATTACAATGATTTGATAGACAAAATCAAAGATGTAGCCGATTACGGCTACGGCGACCTGGATAAGGCTGCCAAAACTCCCAAGGCCAGAATGGCGTCGTCATACAATCTCGGCGTCAAAATTCCTTTGATGACAAATGCGATGAGCGCTGGAGTTCTCTATACCGGATACCGCGGGAAAGTCTATAACCTCAATGAACTCACCATATCATACAATCTCCATCCCGTCAGATGGTTCGGATTGTCGGTGGGGTATGAGGCCCTCTGTGCCAAGACAATGGGATTCCTGCTCAACCTGACCCCGTCGGCCGTGGCGAACTTCTTCGTGGGGGTTGACGGCATTCCCACCCGGTGGTCCAAGGGATTCCTGCCGGGCGGCCCGTTCAACACCACCGCGCAGATGGGCTTGAGTGTGCCTATCGGCAAGGTGAAACGTCAATGGTAGGTTGTGGCCCGGAAACTGTTTCAACATGAAATTGGGTAAGATAGAACTCTCCGACTTGCGCTTTCACGCATATCACGGGTGTCTCCAGTCCGAGAGGATATCGGGGACTGAATATCGCGTGGACGTGGTGTGTCACGCACCCCTTGCCAAGGCCTCGCGCAGCGACAACCTGAAGGATTCGGTTGACTATTCGCTGATTTACAACATTGTCAAGGATGAAATGGCCCACCCGTCCAATCTGCTGGAACACGTGGCCGGAAACATATTGCGGCAGATACGGCGCTTTGCCCCCAAAGTGAGGCATGCCTCGGTCACTGTCACCAAGTTCAATCCGCCTTTCGACTATCCCGATTCTGCGCTGGACACGCAGCGGACGGGAGCCGGGATAACATTGTCGTTCTGATGGGAAATATCGGCAGAGTGGCGTTTGAAACGCTTGGATGCAAATTGAGTTACGCGGAAACGATGTCCTACTGCAGGGACTTCGAGGCTAACGGCTGCGAACAGGTTTCGCCAAGGCAGCAGGCGGATATCGTGGTGGTCAACACCTGTTCCGTCACGGAACACGCCGACAAGAAATGCCGCAATTACATAAGACGGCTGAACCGCCTCTCTCCCGATGCACGCATTGTGGTGACGGGATGTTATGCCCAGCTTGCGGCGGAGGAGATTTCCAAAATGGATGGAGTCTGGTGTGTGGTGGGTTCGGCATACAAATCCCGACTTGTAACTCTGGCGCTATCCCCGTCCCTCGACCGTAAGGTATTCGTCAATCCTTCGGAAGAAGACTCCGGGTTCTTCCCGGCCTGGTCTTCGGGCGAACGTACCCGCTCGTTTCTCAAGGTTCAGGACGGTTGCGACTACCATTGCACCTACTGCACCGTTCCCCTTGCACGCGGGGGCAGCCGCAACGGCACCATCGCATCGATAGTGGAGCAGGCGCGGCAGGCGGCGGCACAGGGTGTGTCGGAGATAGTTCTGACGGGGGTCAATACCGGTGATTTCGGCAAGACCACCGGGGAGTCGTTCCTGAATCTGCTCAAGGCGCTGCAGGAGGTTGAAGGAATATCGCGCTACCGCATTTCCTCCATTGAACCCAATCTCCTTACCGACGAAATCATAGAGTGGATTGCCTCCGGCACCAAGTTCCTGCCCCATTTCCATATTCCCCTGCAATCGGGTTGCAACAAGATTCTGAAGGCGATGCACCGCCGTTACAACACGGAATTTTTCAGCAACAAAATAGCAAAAATCCGCTCGCATATCGACAATGTCTTCCTTGGAATAGATGTCATTGTAGGCTTCCCCGGTGAAACCGACGAGGATTTTCAGGAAACTTATTCGTTTCTGGAAACGGTAAGACCGGCATTTATCCACATCTTTCCATATTCCAGACGCAAGGATACGCCTGCTGCCTCGCTGCCCGGTCAGGTGCAGGAGAGCGTGAAGAGCTGCCGCGTGGCCAGGCTCGAAGAGTTGTGCAGGCGCCTGCATACGGAGTTCGTCGAAGAAAACCGCGGCAGACGGGAGGAAGTTTTGTTCGAAAGCAGCAACAAGGGGGGCAAGATGTTCGGCTATACCCGTAACTACATCAGGGTGGAGCGCGATTTTGACCCCGAAACGATAGGAAAGACGGTATGGGTAACTCTTTGACATTTCTCGGAACGGGTTCCTCTCTCGGGATTCCCATAATATGTTGTTCCTGCCCGGTGTGCGCATCGGCTGACAGTCGCGACAGGCGTTCGCGCAGCGCAGTGTATGTAAGGTACGAAGGGTTGGGGATTATTGTAGATGCCGGCCCCGATTTCCGTTCGCAGCTCATTCGGGAGAATGTCCGTCAGGTGGATGCCATTCTGCTGACTCACAACCATAAGGACCATACCGGAGGGCTCGATGACGTCCGTGCTCTCAACTATTACAACAAATCGTCGATGCCCGTTTATTGCGAGTCCTATGTGCAGCAATCCCTGAAGCGGGAGTACGCTTATGCTTTCGACGAAAATCCTTACCCGGGCGCCCCGTCATTCCTCCTGGAAACGATTTCCGAACAGCCGTTTTACGTGAAAGGGGTGGAGATTGTCCCCATAAGGGCCTATCACGCATCCCTCCCGGTGCTCGGTTTCCGCTTCGGCCCGCTGGCCTATATTACTGATGCCAGCGCCATCCCCGAAAGCGAATTCGCGAAACTTCAAGGGGTTGAGGTGTTCGTGATAAACGCAATTCAGATGAAGCACCATAAGTCGCACTTCAGTCTTCCCGAGGCGTTGGAGGTCGTGGAAAGGGTGGGGGCGAAGAGGTCGTTCATTACCCACATATCGCACATGCTTCCCTCTCACGCCGAGATGGAGCAGATGCTGCCTGCAGGGGTCTCGCCCGCCTGGGACGGGCTGACCGTTTCTTTTTGAACTTTGCGGTTGCTTTTCTCTCTTTTTCTTGTTAAATTTGTAGAATTCTGAACTGACGGGGCTGCATCCGTTTGTGCTGCACCCTTTTAAGTAAGGATTGGATACGATTTTTTAACCGAAACATAAATTTTCAAACCATGGCATTCAATTCCATAAGCATCGATCTCGGTGCAACCAGCGGCAGGGTGGTTCTGGCTGTTTTGGAAAACGGCAAACTCACCCTCGAAGAGATTCACAGGTTCTCAAACGGCTTCTCGACCATCGCGGGCCGTACCTACTGCAACATCTATTATCTGTTTGACGAGATCCGCAAGGGGCTCAAGAAGGTGGGGGCAAAGAATATCAAAATAGACTCCATCGGTGTTGACACCTGGGGCGTTGACATTGTCTGCATCGGCAAGGATGGACATATCCTTTCCCAGCCGAGGGCATACAGGGACCACTATACCGATGGTATGATGGACGAGTATTTCAAGATTGTGCCCAAGGATGAGGTTTACAACAGGACCGGTATCCAGTTCATGAATTTCAATACACTGTTCCAGTTATTTACTCTCAAGCGCGAGGGTAACTCTTCGCTCGAGGCGGCCGACAAGATTCTGTTCCTTCCCGACGCATTTTCATTCCTGCTCACCGGCAAGATGGTCTGCGAATACACAATTCTTTCCACTTCGCAGTTCCTCAATCCCTTTAAGAAAGCCATCGACACCGAGTTGCTCGAGGCTGCCGGAATCAATCCCGACATTATTCCCGAGGTGGTTATGCCCGGTCACATTGTGGGCCAGCTGACTCCGGAACTTGCCAGGGAAACCGGCCTCGGCCCCGTCAACGTCATCGCTGTAGCGGGTCACGACACCGGCAGTGCCGTGGCAGCCGTTCCCACGACCACCAAGAACTTCGCCTATCTTTCGTCCGGAACATGGTCGCTGATAGGTGTCGAGTCTGAATCGCCCATCATCGGTGAAGAATCTTTCAAGGAGAACTACACCAACGAAGGCGGTATCGACGGTACCACCCGCTTCCTCAAGAATGTTACCGGAATGTGGCTGCTGGAGCAATGCCGCGTTCTTTGGAAAGAGCAGGGCAGGGATTACGATTATCCCACCATCGTCTCCATGATGAACGATGCCGAGCCTTTCGTTTCGTTTGTCGATCCAGACGACCCTTCATTCGCCGCTCCCGACAATATGGTGGAGGCAATCTGCAGCTATTGCCGCGCCCACGGTGAACCCGAACCCAAGAATGACAGCGCAATGATCCGCTGCATTTTCGACAGCCTTGCCCTCAAATACCGCAATGTTCTCGACATCATCAACGAAAAATTCGTGAAGGAACCCATTGAAGTTCTCCATATCATCGGCGGCGGCTCCAAGAACGTCCTCCTCAACCAGATGACTTCCAATGCAACCCGTCTGAGGGTGCTTGCGGGACCTGCAGAGGCCACCACCATCGGCAACGTGATGATTCAGGCACGTGCGGCGGGCATTGTTTCGACCAAAGAGGAGATGCGCGCCCTGATTGGCTCCAGCATCACTATGGAAGAATATCTTCCTCAGGACGCAGAGGTTTGGGAAGAGGCCTACAGCCGTTTCAAAGCCATTATTTCAGAGTAATCAAATCAGTAATATAAAAAATCAGACAAAGATGAACGCACAGAATGTAGCACAGGCATACGCAGTGGCAAAAGAACGCTATGCCGCAATTGGCATCGATACCGAAAAGGTTCTCGAGCAACTCCAGAATTTCCATCTCTCAATGCACTGCTGGCAGGCAGATGACGTAAAGGGTTTTGAAGTGCAGGCCGGCGCCCTTTCGGGCGGAATCCAGTCCACCGGAAACTATCCCGGAGCAGCCCGCAACATTGACGAACTGCGCAAGGATATCCTCAAGGCCAAGAGCCTTATCCCCGGGACCCACCGTCTCAATCTCCACGAACTCTACGGCGACTTCCAAGGCAAGGTTGTGGATCGCGATGAGGTTACTCCCGAGTACTTCCAGAGCTGGATTGAGTGGGGCAAGGAGAACAACACCAAACTCGATTTCAACTCGTCTTCATTCTCACATCCCAAGAGCGGAAACCTCTCCCTCGCCAACCCCGACAAGGGTATCCGCGATTTCTGGATTGAGCATACCAAACGCTGCCGCGACATCGCCGATGCAATGGGCAAGGCTCAGGAAGATCCCTGCCTCATGAATGTATGGGTACACGATGGATGCAAGGACGTTTCCGTAAACCATATGCTCTACCGCTCCCTTCTCAAGGATTCGCTCGACAAGATTTTTGCCGAAGACAAGAAATATATGAAGGACAGCATCGAGGGTAAGGTGTTCGGTATAGGTCTTGAGAGCTTCACAGTCGGTTCCCACGATTTCTACACCGCATACGCTGCCAAGAACAACAAGATTCTCACCATCGACACGGGGCACTACCATCCCGCAGAAATCCCCGGTGACAAGGTTTCTGCCGTGCTCAACTTCGTGCCCGAACTTATGCTCCACGTAAGCCGTCCCATCCGCTGGGATTCCGACCACGTGACCATTATGGACGACAACACCCAGGACCTCTTCAGCGAAATCGTTCGCGCAGGTGCAATGGACAGGGTACATTACGGACTCGACTATTTCGACGGCGCAATGAACCGCGTTGGCGCTTACGTCATCGGAAGCCGCTCGGCCCAGAAGTGTATGCTCCGCGCATTGCTCGAACCCCGTGAGGCAATGTCCAAATACGAACTCGAAGACCGTCATTTCGAGGTGCTCGCCCTCTACGAAGAGGCCAAGGCAATGCCTTGGGGCGCCGTATATGACGAGTTCTGCGTCCGCAACAACGTTCCCGTGGGAGACGAGTTCATTCCCGAAATCCAGAAATATGAAGCAACCGTAACAAATCTCAGATAATATGATACTCATCGGTCTTTTCATCATTATGGTGGGTGCGTTCTGCCAGGCGAGCAGTTATGTGCCTATCAACAAAATCAAAGAGTGGAGCTGGGAGAGTTATTGGATTGTGCAGGGTGTGTTTGCCTGGCTTGTATTCCCTCTGTTGGGAGCATTGCTGGCAGTGACTGGCGGCCACTCGCTTATGGAACTCTACACGGCCGATCCCAAGGCCACTTTCCTTACCATATTCTTCGGAATGTTGTGGGGCGTCGGAGGTCTTACATTCGGTCTGTCGATGCGTTACCTCGGCGTGGCTCTGGGACAGAGCATTGCTCTCGGCATCTGCTCGGCTCTCGGTGTCATCATGACCCCCGTAATGAAAGGTCTCATCAACGGCAACTTTGGAGTTGAAGTGTCCACCCTCACCGCCGCCGTCATCATAGGTGTGATAGTTTCGTTCATCGGCATCATCATCATCGGCCTCGCCGGCAGTATGAGGGCCAAGGAAGACAAGGGCGGAGAAAAGAAAGAGGAAGAAAACCGCTTCAACTTTGGAAAGGGTATCGTGGTTGCGCTGATTTCCGGCTTTATGAGCGCCTGCTTCAGCATCGGTCAGGGCTTCGGCTCGCAGATGTTCTTTCCCGACACCAAACCCGTATTCCAGGGCCTTCCCGCAGTGTTGCTGGTTACCATCGGCGGCTTTATCGTGAACGCCTGCTACTGCTTCTTCCAGAACTCCAAGAACAAGACCTGGGGCGATTACAAGAAGGGCAATCTCTGGGGACACAACCTCGTATTCTGCGCCCTTGCCGGTATTCTCTGGTACAGCCAGTTCTTCGGCCTCAGTCTGGGACGCGGATTCCTGCAGGGCTCGGCAACCCTGATGGCCTTCTCGTGGTGCATACTTATGTCTTTGGATGTGGTGTTCTCCAACGTATGGGGCATCATCCTCAAAGAGTGGAAAGGCACATCCAAGAAGACCGTTGCAATTCTTGTTATCGGTCTCGCTATTCTCGTCATCAGCACTTTCCTTCCCGAATTATTGAAGTAGTGAGATGAAGAAACTCCATAGAATCATTGCTGTGACGGCACTTGTCGCTTCCGCGACAGGTGCCGTTGCACAAAATACGCAGCGCGGCATATCGGAGCGCGGCATAGACGGCTACCGTCCCACCGAGCAGATTGTGCAGCGGCAGGCTGAGTTCCAGGATATGAAGTTCGGCATCTTTATGCACTTCGGCATCTACTCGATGCTCGGAAGCGGCGAATGGGTCCTGCAGACCAAGGCGGCGAACTTCGAGGAGTACAGCCACTACGCCGGAGCATTCTATCCTTCAAAATTCGATGCCGCCCGGTGGGTGGCCGCGGTGAAGGCCTCCGGCGCAAAGTATCTTACCTTCACAACCCGCCACCACGACGGCTTCTCCAATTTCAAGACCTCGTGGTCCGACTTCAACAGCGTTGATGCCACCCCGTTCGGCAGGGATATCATAAAGGAGATAGCCGAGGAGTGCCACAAGCAGGGCATTGCGATTCATTTCTACTACTCGCTGCTCGATTGGGGAAGGGACGACTATCCCCGCGGATGGTCGGGCAAGAATACCGGACGCCCCGGCCGGTGCGGCCCCGAGACCTATTTCGAGTTTATGAAGGGCCAACTCACGGAACTCCTCACAAACTATGGCGAGATAGGATGCATCTGGTTCGACGGCCACTGGGACCACCAGTACGACCCCGACTTCAACTGGCATTACGACGAACTCTACTCGCTTATTCACGAGTTGCAGCCCAACTGTCTGGTTGCCAACAACCACCATATCGACCCCATCGAGGGGGAGGATATTCAGGTGTTCGAGAGGGATGTTCCCGGCGAAAACACCACCGGATGGGTGAAGGGGGGAGTTTCCAAAACCATCCCTCTGGAAACCTGCCAGACCATCAGCAAAGATTGGGGATATGACCTCAATGACAATGTGCACATGACACCCAGGGAGGTGGTGCGCTATCTGGTGGGATGTGCCGGACTCAATGCCAACCTGCTGCTCAACATCGGTCCCCGTCCCGACGGAACCCTGCCTGAAAAGGCGGTGGAGAGCCTTGCTGAGGCGGGCAAGTGGCTTGCCACCCACGGTGAGGCGGTTTATGGAACCCGCAGCACCCTGCTCCCTCCCCAGAAATGGGGATACGTTACCGAAAATGAAAAGTATGTCTATCTGCATCTCATTCCCGACATGCTTGCCAAGACATCTTTCTGCAACCCTTCGCAGGGTGGTTCAGGCGAAATCTTCATCCCCATACCCGGGTTGAAACCCAAGTCGGTAACTCTGCTGGAAACGGGTCAGCCGTGCAAATTCAAGCCCTCGGAACAGGGGGTGAGAATCGTGGTTGGTGAAGTTCCCGACAGTTACGACTGGATTGTCAAGATAGAACGATAAGGAAAAGGCTGCGGTGTCGCAGCCTTTTCTTTTTATAATTTTTGGAGAACGTCTATCAAGAGTTTCCAGAACTTGTCAACGCTCTGGAGGTCGAGTCTTTCACCCGGGGCGTGGACTCCCAGAATAGTGGGCCCGAACGAAATCATATCCAAATCGGGATATTTCTCAAGGAACAGTCCGCATTCCAGTCCGGCGTGAATGGCACGGACTATCGGTTCCTGGTTGAAAAGTTTCCGATAAGATTCCACCGTCGTGTTGAGGATGGGGGAGTTGAGTCTCGGTTTCCAACCGGGATATTCCGATTCGTGGGTCACTTCGGCCCCAGCAATGGCAAAGGCGGCTTCAACACGGGTGGCGGCAAACCTGCGGGCAGAGTCTATGGAACTCCGCTGGCTGGTTCCGACGCGGATAACGCCCCCTTCCTTCATCTTGACCGAAGCGAGGTTCGAGGATGTCTCCACGATTCCTTTCAGTTCGGTACTCATTGCAAGCACCCCGTGCGGAGCATAAACCAGGGCGGCGATGAGGCGGTAGGCGACTTCGGTTTCAACGGTGCCTTCAGTCCACGTCACGGGTTCGGCTTCGAAGCTGATGCCCGGGTCGGTGGCGGCGTATTCCGCGCTGAGATTTCTGCAGAACTCATTCCAGATGGCCAGAATCTCATCTTCGTATTGTTCGGGGAAGGCAATCACGGCGGAAGCTTCGCGGGCTATCGCATTGCGTTTGTTGCCTCCGTCTATCGAGCATAGTTCCATATCGTAGCCCATCGTTTCGTATAGGAAACGGGCAAGGCACTGCACGGCGTTTGCGCGTTCTTTGTTGATGTCGTCGCCGCTGTGTCCGCCGATGCACCCCTTGATGGTGAATCTCGAGGCGCACATCCCGGGAGCCAACTTGCCTTCGTTGTATCTGAATACGGCGGTTGTGTCAATGCCGCCCGCGCATCCGATGAAGAGCTGCCCTTCATCTTCCGAATCGAGATTTATAAGAATCTTCCCCGTGATGAAGTCGCCCGAGAGGGCGAATGCTCCGTCCATTCCGGTCTCCTCTGAGATTGTAAACAGGGCTTCGAGCCGTCCGGTGGGGATGTCCGAGTCGAAAAGGGCAAGCGTGGCTGCAATGCCGATTCCGCAATCGGCGCCGAGGGTGGTGTCCTCCGCAATCCACCATCCGTCGCGCTCCACATATTGGATGGGGTCTTTTGAGAAATCGTGCTCCACTCCGGCTTTCTTCTCGCAGACCATGTCCGAATGGCTCTGCAGCACAACCGTGGGGACGTTTTCCTTGCCAGGAGCCGCCTCCTTTACAATGAGGACATTGCCCGTGGCGTCCCTTTTGGCTTCAAGATTGCGCTGCCGCGCAAACTCCAGAAGGTATTCGACAATATGTTCTTCGTGCCCCGATTCGCGGGGAATGCATAGAATTTCCTTGAAAAAGGAAAGAACCTTATTTTCGCTCATTGTGATTTATTGTTGTTGCCCGATAGGAGGGATGTCATCACCCCGGGCGGTTAGTCGCTGAGAATCCGCTTGAGATCGGTGATGTATCTCTTGAAATTGCGGTCGGTGTCAAGCAGGTCGGACACTGTATTGCAGGAATGAAGCACAGTGGCGTGGTCGCGACCGCCTATGAGGTTGCCAATGTAGGATAGGGATGCGCCGGTCATCGCCCTGCTCAGGTACATCGCTATCTGACGGGCCTGCACAATCTCCCGCTTGCGGTTTTTGCTTGAAATCTGCTCCGGCGTAATCTTGAAATAGTTGCACACCACGTTCTGAATCTTCTCCACGGTGATTTCGCTTTCGGGAACCTGCACAATCTTCTCAATGAGATTGCGGGCCATCTCGATGGTGATTTCCCGTTTCATGAAGGTCGCCTGGGCGATGAGGGTGATGATGGCCCCTTCCAACTCGCGGACATTGCTCTTGACGTTGTCGGCGATGTATTCCAACACGTTCTCGGGGATTTCTATCCCCTCCTTGAAACATTTGGCCCTGAGAATCGCAAGTTTGGTGCGGTAGTCGGGCATTGTGAGTTCCACCGAAAGTCCCCACTTGAACCTCGAGAGGATGCGCTGGTCAAGTCCCTGCAACTCTACCGGCGGTTTGTCGGAGGTGAAAATGAGCTGTTTCTGACTTTGCTGCAGGTAACTGAATATCTGGAAAAAGGCGTTCTGGGAGCCTTTCTTCTCGGCAAATTCGTGGACGTCGTCTATGATGAGCACGTCAATCGACTGGTAAAAGCGCAGGAAGTCGGGGATTTTGTTGCCTACTCCCGCGTGTTCCATATATTGCGACACGAACGTGTTGGCGCTGACGTAGAGGACGATCTTCTCGGGATATTTCTCTTTTACGGCAATGCCGATGGCCTGCGCCAGATGGGTCTTGCCCAATCCGGGGGCTCCGTATATGAAGAGGGGGTTGAACGGCCCTTTGCCGGGGTTCTGGGCAATGTCTATACCGGCCGACCGGCCGAAACGGTTGCATTCTCCCTCTATGAAACTTTCAAAATCGTAGTTGGGGTTGAGGTTGGGGTCGATGACCTGCTTGCGTATTCCCGGGACGATATAGGCGCTGCCGGTGAACCTCTGCGCATCCCCCATCAGGGAGATTTCGCGGTTGACCGGTTTCTCGCGACCTTTCTCGGGAGTGCAGACATAACTGTCACCGACTATGCGGACGTTATAGATGAGCTTGAAATTCTTGCCCAGCTCGCGAAGCAGAACTTTGCGGAGAAGATCGATGTAATGGCTCTCTATATGTTCCCTGACAAAATGCGATGGCACTTCCAGCGTGAGAGTACTGCCGACCAGGCTGACCGGCTTGATATGGGCAAACCAGGTCTTGTAACCTTCGGCAGGGATATTGTCCTTTATGGTTGAAAGACAACTCTCCCAGACTGATATGTGATCTCTGTGTGTCATGGGGTGAATTCGCAAAGCAAATGTGGTGGAAAAAAAGTTAAATAAAAATTTTTTTTCGCTTGCAAATTTCAAGAATTTTATAAGTGTCTGAAATTCAAAATTGTTCCATTAACTATTTGATTTGCAGTCAAATATAAAATTTATTACATTCTATTTTCTTGACAGCGTGAAGGTTATATTTCGAAATGGAAAAATTATTTTTTTTCAATTTCAAAATTGTTTATTTTAACCACAAAACACCCCGGAAATTTTTTTCTCAATTCGGCCAATCGGGCCTTTGCCGCGCTCTCGCTTCCGAAGGTTCCCACAGTGTATTTGTAAACGTTTCCGACACGGAATCTGCGTACGTCCGACTCCTTCCTGAACTCGGGCGAGCCGTCCGGGAGGTTTTTGGAAACGGCAAAAATCTGTATGGCATAAAAGTCGCCCTCCTGCGCCTCCGGTTTTGTTCTGTCAATCTCTGCGGGGACGGTCTCGCGGCTCGCGGCGTTTCGTGCAGTCTCCTGTCCGGCGGCGACATTTTGGGGTGATGCCGGCTCGGCAGGGACGACAGCCGGCTCATCCTCCTGGTCGGAGCCTTGTTCGTACTGGAGCTTGAATTTCTCAAGGGCGGCAAAAATGTTTTCAGCAAGCTGCTTCCGGCCGGCCGAGGTGGCCAGTACGCTCTTGTCGGAAGCGTTGGTCATAAATCCCAGCTCAACCAGCACCGACGGCATTGTGGTGCGCCACAACACCAGCAGCCCTCCCTGCTTGATGCCGCGGTTGGCCTTGATGGGGCCGGTGGCGAACTCCTTCTGGCACAAGTCGGCAAAGATGAGGCTCTGCTCCATATATGCGTTCTGCATAAGATTGAAGAAGATGAAACTCTCGCTGTCGTCGGGGTTGTATCCCTGGTATTTGGTGGAATAATCATCTTCCAGCAGGATTACCGAGTTTTCCATTTTGCACACTTCCAGATTGGCTGCGTTCTTGTGCGCTCCCATTATGAACGTCTCGCA